>JADDQF010000008.1 GCA_016781505.1 bacterium | reverse complement strand
AGCCGCCCTCGCCCACATCCCACGGCTCCGCGATCAGCTTCACCTGCGACAGCACCGGGTCTTGGTGGATCGTGTCAAAAAACACGCCTAACCGGTTGACCGCGTGAAACTCACGGGCCAGGGCGGAGGCGAGGTCGAAGCGGAAGCCGTCGACGTGCATTTCGAGCACCCAGTAGCGCAGGCTATCCGTGATCAGCTGCAGCGTGCGCGGATGCTGCGCGTTCAGCGTATTGCCGGTACCAGTATAGTCCATGTAATAGCGCGGATTATCCGGCACCAGGCGGTAGTACGAGGCATTGTCGATGCCGCGGAACGACAGGGTCGGCCCCAGATGGTTGCCTTCCGCCGTGTGGTTGTAGACCACGTCCAGGATCACCTCGATCCCGGCCGCGTGCAGCGCCTTGACCATGGTCTTGAACTCGCGCACCTGCTCGCCGCGCGTGCCCGTCGCCGCATAGCGCACGTCCGGCGCGAAAAAGC
This sequence comes from bacterium, assembly GCA_016781505.1. Lineage (GTDB taxonomy): Bacteria > Chloroflexota > Chloroflexia > Chloroflexales > Kallotenuaceae > LB3-1. The sequence continues at coordinate 15,579 of JADDQF010000008.1, read as the reverse complement.
CCAGCGTGTTGTAGCCCCAATAGTTGCGCAGGTCCCGGTCCACCAGCACGCGGTCGTCCACGAACTGGTGGACGGGCAGCAGTTCCACCGCCGTCACGCCCAATTGTTGCAGATACTCGATCGCCGGGGGGCTGCCCAGCGCCGCATAGGTACCGCGGATGTGCTCGGGGAGCTCGGACATCTGCTTGGTAAAGCCTTTGACGTGGAGCTCGTAGATGACCGACTGGTGCAACGGCGTGTTCGGATGCTTATCGTCGCCCCAGTCAAAGGCGTTGTCGATCACCACCGATTTCGGCATGCCGTCCGCGCTGTCTCGCTCGTCCAGCACCAAATCGTCAGCTTCGCCGCCCAGCGGATACGCGAACATGGCGTCGCTCCACTGGATGGTGCCGCTTAACGCCTTGGCATACGGGTCGACCAATAACTTATGCGGATTGAAGCGGTGCCCCTCCTCCGGTGCGAAGGGCCCATGCACCCGGTAGCCATACAGCTGGCCGGGCATGATATACGGCAGATACACATGCCACACAAAGTCGGTCTGCTCGGGCATGCGGATGCGCCGCACTTCCCGCGTCGGGTCGTCCGGGTCAAACAAGCACAGGTCGACAGCGGTGGCGTGCTCGGAAAACAGGGCAAAGTTAACGCCTAGCCCATCCCAGGTCGCCCCTAACGGATACGGTTTGCCTGGCCATATTTCTTTCATGTTTGTGTGCTCGTAGCTTTTTCGCTTTGGGAAGCAGATTATTCCTTGTTCCCAGGCAGCATTTGATTATTCAAGCGCGCCTGATCGGCAAAAATTGTGCCACGATATGAGGGCTACACGCTCGTGTACAGGCTGGAAGGTTCCTCCACGATAGCTCCACACGATAAGCTTCATCAGTTGCCTGGAGCTACCTTCCCCTGCTTGCACCGGTTTGCCTGATCGGTTGTGCTTGATCAAGACACAAATGCTACTATTGGCACGCGGTTTGCTAAAAGCGGATACTCATCACGGCATTCTTTGCACGCTGCAGCACCATAACCAGCCGCGACGTACGCTATTCCCAAACCGCTTGCTCAGGGAGGGATCATCAAGCGCACCGCATGTGCGCTTGATCGACCGCCTTTATTTTGCGGAGACGGTTATGAATCGTCAATCGTTTCAAATTCAGCTAGATGCTCTGACACAAGACACTTTAGCGCTCGGGTATGCTGTAGCCAATGCGCTCCATCAGGCACTCAAGACATTGACTACGAACGACACAGATCAGATGCGTGCCGTGATCGAAAACGACCGCAATATCAATGCGACGGTAGCAGCTCTACGCAGCCGTTGTCTCACCATGATTGCTCGCCAACAACCGATGGCGTCCGATTTACGGGAGATCAGCGTTATGTTGAGCCTGCTGCCGGAGCTCGAACGAATGGCGGATCACGCGGCCACCATTTGCAAAATTGGGCAACGTATTCTAGCCTCGCCCGAGGCAGTTCCATTGCAGCAGATGAGCGGCGGTATCGGACCAGCGCTCACCGAAATGGGTTCGCGGACGCTGGTGCTGCTGCAACACGGCCTGGATGCCTTTGCGCGTCGGGATGCTGCGTTTGCAGAGCAGCTGTGTGAGGAAGATCACGCGATTGATCGTTTGTACAAAGAGCTGTTTGCCGAAACCATTGCCATCTCCCGCACTGCACCGCACCAGAGCAGTCAAGTCATTCACTTACTCACGCTTGCCCATAACATCGAACGGATTGGTGATCGAGTGACTAATCTGGCCGAACAGATTATTTTTCTGCTGCGTGGCGAGGTGGTGGAGCTCAATAGTTAACAGCGTTAACATACAGCAGGTACACTTGCGCGCACGCTTCCCGGCAGCGATTACGCCCCGGACCCTGTCGGCGGTGCTTGGGTTATCGCCGCTGCTGGCGACGTAGATACATCTGCGGCGGTTCACAGCACCGGCTTCATAAGCGCTGAGCTAGTGAGCCTGATACCAGAACTTAAGCGATTGCTGCATCACAGAAAGCAACAACTATGACAATCCACACCGGTGCCCAAGCACCACAGCTTCAGCCCACGATCATGATCGTGGAGGACGACACCAATCTGCAGATTTTGCTGGTTGAGCTTTTGGAAAGTGAAGGCTATCGGCCTGTGGTCACAAGTTCGGGAGCGCAAGCGCTTCAGGCCGTGGCCGCATCGCCGCCTGACCTTGTGCTGCTCGATCTTGGATTACCGGACATCCATGGCCAACAACTCTGCCAACAGATCCGGGCAGTTGTCGAGAACCCGCTGCCCATCCTGATGGTCAGCGCGCAGCGCGATCCACGGCAGGTGCTCGCAGCACTCCATGCTGGTGCCGACGATTATGTCCGGAAGCCATTCGCGCCCGACGAGTTGCTGTGCCAGATTCGCGCGCATCTGCCGCTCACTGCGCTTTTGCGCGACGAGACGGCACAACCTCGCTGCGGGTAGCAGACCAGGCGACTTTCACCGGGTACGCAATACGGATTTACCCTCATAGCACGGCGCTTCCCTGCTACCATACCACAGGTGTAAACATAGCGTAGGGCCTATTGCAAGGCTCTACGCTATGTTTACGCTGTTTGAAGTGGACGTGCTTGCTACGAGGATGTTGGGGCAGCTAGCTGTTCCCCTGCCGCGTATGCTTCGGTGAACAGGCTCAGCGGCATGATAATATGCACGTACGTACCACTGCTATCACTTTGCCAATGTGCCGTGCCTTGTAACCCCTGAACCAGTTGCTTGATCGTAGGCAAGCCGCGGCCGGCGACGGGCCGCTCCGGATCGAATCCTGCGCCGTTGTCACGCACATGCACGGCGAGGCTCCCGTCCTGCATTCCGTAGTCGACCGCAACCGTACCAAAGCGATTGTCAGGGAAGGCGTGCTTGAAGCAATTCGTGACGAGCTCGTTCACGATCATGGCAATCGGCGACGCCAACATCACCGGCAGCTCGAGCATTTCGCCATTTACCGTGAGTGTAACCCGCTTCCAGGGCCGGTACATACTCTTGAGCGCAGTGGCGATTGTGCGAATAACGCCGCTGATCTCAACGGGATCAACCTGCAGGGCTTCTGAAACCTCATACACCAGCGCAGCTCCCCGGACACGGCTTTTGATCTGCTGCACTGCATCCCGCTCGGCACTTGGCGGCAGCTTGCGTAATGCGGCATCCACAATGCCATACAGCGCTTGCATATGCGTCGTCACATTATGTAAAAACTCTTGCCGCAGCGTGGCTTCTGTTTGGGCCACCGCTTGAGACGCGGAAAGCTGGCGTTGCACAAGCGCCAACGTGTCGCTGAGGGTAGCCGCTTCCTGGGCTGCCTCCAGCGCCTCACCCCGGCGGCGGAGCAGCCCTTTGACCCTGAGCATTAGCTCAGATGGGTCGAACGGCTTTTTCATATAATCATCCGCGCCCACTTCCAGACCCATTGCGACGTTCGGGGGCTGGGTTAGAGCCGTGAGCATCAGGATCGGCACCTGAGCCAGTGTGCTGTGACGGATTTGCTGACAAATATCATAGCCATTCTTGTCCGGCAGCATCACGTCGAGAACAACCAGATCAACGCTTTCGTGTTCCAAGATATCAAGTGCGGCTGTTCCCGTTCCTGCAACAAGGCATTCATAGCCTGACAAAGCGCATAAATCTTGCAGCACGGCTTGGATGTCTGCATCGTCCTCGACCACTAAAAGCCGCGCTCGCTGGGCGCTAGCTGTTTCTTGAACTCGTTCGGTCATCTGCTTTCCTTTCGGCCGCCCAAGCAGAACCCCACATACGGCGCGTGCGCCTCGTTTAGCTCGCTCACAGGGCGACACACGGGATCGGAGCCCACGTCGGTACACTCGACCGATTCGCTGCGAACAAACACTATATGCTACGCTGCATGCGATCAGTTCCAGACCAGCATGGTTTGTGCCAACGTCGCACCATATGTTGCCATTAAGCCCGCTTGGGCTGGGCCTGGTTCCGCCGTTCCCGCCATGCTTCCCAGGCCGCTGTCATCCGCGGCACGATGGCTTGCCAATCGTAATGCTCCACGACCAGCGCACGGCCTGCTTCGCCGAGACGTTGGGCTAGTCCCCGATCACGGATCACGGCAAGCAGCTGCGCCGCGAAAGCCGCCGGTTGATCCGCGAGCAAGGCGTGTGTTCCGTGCAATAAACCCGCGATGCCTTCGGCGCCCATCTGCGTCGCCACCACCGGCTGTGCCATAGCCAGCGCTTCCAACAACTTCAACCGTACGCCGCCGCCGATGCGCATCGGCACCACGTAGGCTCCGGCGCTCGCAAACCACGGCCGCACATCCACGACTTCACCCACGATCTCGACATTACGCTCCCTTGCCAGCTCCCGTACCACAGCTACCGGATTGCGGCCGACCACGACAAAGCGTGCATCCGGCTGTTGCGCCAGAACCAACGGCCACACTTGATGGGTAAACCAGAGCAGGGCGTCGATGTTGGGGCGAAAATCAAGCGTGCCCGTGAACAACACGTACGAGCCGTGCTTCGCTTCTGTGGTCGGAGTGGGCGCAAAAAAGAGAGTATCAACACCGTTCGCAACCACATTGATGGGGAGGCTGGGCGCGAGCCGTTGAAGGATGGCGGCATCTTCGGCTGAAACCGCAAACATGCCATCAAAACGGCGCTGCAGCTGGCGCTCATACCGTCGCAGCTTACGCCACTGCAAGAAAGAATACGCCGCAACAGGCAGCTTGCGGGGCGTGCGCAGGTCAGTCGCAAATGCACGGCGCTGCAGCTGAAACTCGGCGTTAAACGCATCGTAGACCCACAATGGGCCGCCCTGTGGTTGGGACCGGCCATACTGCGCCATCTCGATGCTCTCGGCCTGCACCACATCGAACGGTACGCTGGCCCCGAGCTCCTGCAAGGCCCGTTGAAAATCGGCGGAGCGTCCACGCAGCGCCATATCGGGGAGCGACGACGTGAGCAACGTACGCAGCCGTTTAGGAAGCGTGTGGGTGGGTCGTGGGACGGTCACAATCTGGCACAGGTTGCCCAGCGCATTGAGCTCAGCCGTTGCATGGGCGTTTGGGCTGAAGCTCAGCAGCCAGACCTGGTGGTCGCGCGCCATGAGCCGAATAAACTGATACATCCGCTGCTGTCCGCCACCACGAGGCGGGTACGGCGGATACGGCGCGAGAAACAACAGCTTCAAGCGAACAACATTCCTAGCAAGGCCCAGAACCTAGGCACAAACACAACACAGCCCACGACGGCCGCGCCAACCGCGCCGATCAGCACACTGCCTGCCGCCGCATCCTTGGCTCGCTTCGCCAACGGATGAAGCTGCGGCGAGGCCAGATCGACCACTGCCTCGACCGCGGTGTTCATTGCTTCCAGCGCCAGCACCAGCGCAATCGCCAGGATCAGCGCCAACCATTCCCCAACACTCACCCGGAAAAACACACCGGCGACGATCACGATGGTGGTGATCAACAAATGCACCTGGGCGTTGCGTTGCGTCCGCGCCATCCAGGCCAGCCCGGCGAAGGCGAACACAAACGACCCGAGTACGAAACGAACGTAAAAGAGCGCCCGCTGGAAGAGCTGCGTTTCGGCCCGTTGCGCTTTGAGCGGCGCGTGCCGCCCGTCAGTGTTGTCCATCACGCCCGATTCCAAGTGCTCCAAGCAGGGTTTCTTCGCGCTCCCGCATCCGCCGGGCATCCTCAGGCTGCTCATGGTCGTAGCCCAACAGATGCAGCAAGCCATGCGTGACCAAGTAGCTCAGCTCGCGCTGCCAGCTGTGGCCGTACTCCTCGGCTTGTCGGATAACATGCGGAAACGAGACAGCTAGGTCGCCCAGATAGCGCGGCTGGTCGGGCGCCGTCACAAACGGCGTCGCGGCGTGCTCGTCGTCGCCGAACGAAAGCACATCGGTGGAAGCATCTGTGTTGCGGTACGTGCGGTTAAGGGTTTGCAGCTCGTCTTCGTCGGTGATCCAGATGCTGACCTCCGCCGGCCGAGGCACCTGCTGGCCCGTCAGCACATGCGCAACCAGCGCCTCAAGCACCTCGGGCTGAACCTCCGGCGCGAAAGGCTCATCGACATCAACCGTGACAATATATCCGCCCGGCGCAGTGCTCATGCTCGCTCCACCCTCGCTTACCGCAGAACTGGAACTTCCACAGCCGGTGCTGGCCTGGGCTGCGGATACTCGACCCGCGGATGGTAGATTCCTTGCAGTGTTTTAACAAATGATTCTTTGATGATCGCGATGTCCCGCAGCGTCAGCGGACACTCGTCAAGCTGGCCCGACTGCACCCGCTCCGTCACGATCTGGTCGACCACTTCGGCGATGCTTTGCAGACCACGCTCGCCTTTGTCTGCATCCTCATCGGGCCGGACAGGCCGCAGCTTGCCGCTTTGTGCCTTGGCGCGTACCGTGGCCTCGACACCGTCCGCCAACATCATGATCCCGGCCTCGCGCGTTTGCGGCTTGGGTCCCGGATAGCGAAAATCCTCGATATCGGACTCGCTATCCTCACGCAGTGCGCGCTGGTAAAAAAACGACACTAGATTGGTGCCATGATGCTGGCGAATAAAATCAATCACCTGTTCAGGCAGGCCATGTTCTTTAGCCAGCTTGGCTCCTTCGCGCACATGGTCAATAATGATCGTCGCGCTGGTCTTCGCATCCAGGTTATCATGCACGTTGGAGCGTTCATGCTGGTTGTCGGTGAAGAAATACGGCCGCAACATCTTGCCCACGTCGTGGTAATACGCGCCAACTCGCGCCAGCAGCGGATCGGCGCCAATATCCTCCGCGGCCACTTCCGCTAGATTCGACACCACAATGCTGTGGTGATAGGTACCGGGCGCCTCGCGCATTAGCCGATGCAGCAGCGGCTGATTCGGATGGGCCAGTTCCATCAACTGGAGCGGCGTGACCACATTCGCTACGCGACCCAGCAACTGATAGGTGCCCAGGGCTAACACGCTGGAGCCAGTCCCATTCAGCATGCTGAAAGCAACAATCGACAGCCAAGCCGGCCAGTCATCCACCGTGTTAAGCCAAAAGACAAGCGCGCCCAACATTGTGAGCAGCGCCACGCCCAACCCGACACCGACAAACGAGACGCTGCGCACGGCACGCTGGGCTAAAAACACCCCGGCTGCGCTGCCCAACGCCAACGTAAAGGTCAGTCCAACGCTTTGCTCCGTTTGCAACCCAATCAACGGCGCGATGGTTAACGCGGCCAGCAGGCCCACTCGTCCATCGAACAAGACTGTCAGCAAAATAGCCAGCGCAGCCAGCGGAAAAGCAAAGGGCATACTGTTCCACAACGGCACCAACAAGCGTGCCGCTAGCAGAAACGCGGCCATGCCGGCTCCGATCACCACCAACCCTCGCCGATTGCGCCATAAGCAGAGCTGGTAGCGATAGATATAGCTCGTAAACAGCCAAGCGGCCAGCAAGCCCAACAGCCATTTTTGGAAAATAGCAACCGAGCCGCCTACGCCAAAAACCAGTCCCAGCTTTTGCAGCTTCTCATACGTCTCAGCATTCACCACATCGCCTTCGCGAACGATGTTCTCGCCATTTACGATCGTGACCTGCACCGGTTCCACAGTTGCGCGGGCTGCCGCTCGGCGCGCCGCGGTAGCCTCCTGATCGATGGTGCGATTCGGGCGCAGGAACGAGTCGACAAAGAATAACACCAGCTGCCGCTGTGCATCGTCCAGGGTCGGAGCCACACGCGTGTACGGTAGCTCTCGTTCGCGAATCGCCTCCACGTCGCTTTCGGACAAGCCTTGGGTCCGATTGCGCCATATCTCGTCATACAGCCGACGCGCTTCGTCGGTCACCAACTGCCAGCGATCTTCCGGTAGCTGCACAATCTGCTGAGCTAGCTCCGCAGACATCGGCACGGTGCCCAGCCCCGCAATGGCGGCCGCCCGTTGCGCCTGGGACAGCGAATCATCGGCGCGAACGTCCCCGACACGTTGAAACAGCTGCAGCATGTTGGCGCGCTGCTGCGGCTGCACATCCGGATCGATAATCGGCGCGATGTTGTCGGCTGCATCTTCGGCAGCCTCCTGCGCCTGCCTGGTACGCACTTCGCTCTCGTAGGTGATGGCCTGCGGCGCGTCGATCGTGACGGGACTAGGCTGCCCTTCGGTAATCGCCGCTGCGGGCGAAAGCGGAACAGCCAGAATAATGCCCAGCACAGCACCAAGCAGCGCCCCAAAGATCGTGAGCGTGAACAGCGGCCCATGCTCAGCTGCGGGGCTGCGTTTCGCGGTGCCACGCCGAGATTGCGCCGGCTGCCGTCGCAGCCAACGTTGCAGAAAGCGGCTCATTTTTCCGAGGCGGGCTGAGCCAGGCAGTCCGCGCCACGATTGTCGATTGGACACGAAAGCACAACCCTCACGCTAGCTCAACGATTCCTGTACGAGCTGATTCAGCAGCCGGCCATCGGCACGGTCTTTGTAGCGAGCCATCACCACGGGCATAACCTTCTTGAGATCGGCTTTGCTCGTGGCGCCCACTTCTTGCACAACGTTTTGAATTAATGGCCGCAGCTCTTCAGCGCTCAGCTGAGCCGGCAGGTAGCCCTTCAGCACGGCCATCTCGGCCTCTTCGGCGGCGACTGCTGCGGCTCGGCCTGCTTTGCGATATGCTTCCGCGGCGTCCTGGCGTTTTTTGACCTCGCGGTTGATCAGCTGCTGCATCTCCGCCTCGGTCAACGGCTCGCTTGTGGGCAGATTTTCAAGGTCGAGGTCTTTCATCTCGACGCCACGCTCGCGCGCCAGGCTTTCAAGCGTGCGCAGGCGCTTGGCGTCTGCTTCTTGTTTAAGCGCCGCCCGTAGGGAGCGGATCGTGGTAAGGCGTGGCTCTTCTTTGGAGCGCATCGCGTCTTTTAGATCTTGTTGCAGTTGTTCGGCTAAACCCATACTTCACCTGTTCTGTGTAAGAACAACAAACGCCGCCGCGATCCGCGCCGACGCCGCAAGCTATATCTGGCGTTATGTTTCCACCATTGTATTATAGAGCAACGAAACGCAACGTCAACGAGCCACCTTTTAGCATATGTAGTAGCACCGGTGGGTGGGCTGGTTAAGCGCACAGACCAGCATCGGAGGACTGCTCACAAACACCACTTTGCCTGTCCGAACCGGCCGCGGCGTTGTATAATACACGGACACCCCGATCAACTCGAATGGAACGAGGCCCCCTTGTATGCTCGATCCGCAGTCAGTGCCGTATATGGTGATTTTAGGCGCGTTAGCCGCCGTTGCTGGCGCCCTCGTTATTTTTGCCTGGCGCAGGCGGCAAGCCCCGGGAGCCATTGGCCTGGTTTTGTTGATGCTGGCCGTCGCGGAGTGGTCGGCGTGCTATGCGCTGGAAATCGGCGTCCAGCAGCTCGACACAAAGATTTTTTGGGCAAAAGCGCAGTACTTTGGCATTGCGACGGTGCCGATCGCTTGGCTGCTGTTTGCGTTGCAGGTGCGGACCCACCAGCAGCGGTCATACGCCTGGCCCCTTAGCCTGCTCACGCTCGCACCGCTTGGCGCAATCATCCTGGTTTGGACCAACGAACAGCACGGCTTAATCTGGCAACGGGTTGAGCTGGACCAATCAGGCCCGTTTGCCGCGCTTGTGTTTACCCACGGCCAGTACTTCTGGTTTTGGCTGCTGTACGCCCAAGTCTTGCTCGTGACCGGCACATTTTTGCTGGGAGGGATGCTGCTGCGCGCCCCAAATCTGTATCGCCAACAGATCGCCGTGATTTTGTGCGGCATCGTCGCGCCCTGGATTGCCAACGGGCTGTATGTTTCCAAGCTCAGTCCGGTACCGCATCTGGATCTAACGCCGTTTGCCTTTACCTGTACCGGCCTTGCGTTCGCCTGGAGCTTGCTTCGCTTTCAGTTTTTGGAAGTGATGCCCGTGGCGCATGAGGCGATTGTTGCGGGCATGCGCGACGGCGTGATCGTGCTGGATCGCCAACAACGGATTGTTGATTTCAACCCAGCCGCACGCTTGATTGTGAGCCAGTCCAAGCAGGATGTGATTGGTCGGGCAGCGGTGCAGGTTTTGCCGCCGGAAGTTACCCAACTGCTGGCTACGCCACGGGTAGCGGATGAGGTGCAGCTGAGCTGCACCAGTGCAGGCATCGAACGCTTCTTTGATGTGTCGCACGCCGAACTCCGGGACGACAGTGGGCGGCCGACGGGCTACCTGTTGGTGTTCCGTGATAGCACCTTTCGGATACGCGCCGAAAACGCCCTGCGGACCAGCGAAGAGCGCTACCGGGTTGTTTCCGAGCTAACATCAGATTATGCATATTCGCTGCTTGTGGACAGCGGTGGACGATTAACGCTTGATTGGGTGACCGACGCGTTCACGCGCATTACCGGCTTTACCGGCGAAGAAGTAGCACAGCGCGGCGGCTGGATTACCCTTGCCCATCCTGAGGATGTGGAGCGGGCGGTCAGCAATGCGCGCACCGTGTTCCAGGGCAATTCCAACGTTTTCGAATTCCGGATCGTTACCAAGGCCGGTGAAACGCGTTGGCTGCGCAGCTATAACCGCCCAATCTGGAATGCCGAGCAGCAGCGCGTTGAGCGGATTGTGGGCGCGGGACAAGACATTACCGAGCACAAACAGGCCGAGGCAGCCCTGCGCGAGTCGGACCAGCGCTACCGTCAGCTTTTTGATAGCAGTCCCGATCCGATGTGGGTGTACGACCTGACCACGCGTGGGTTTTTGGCGGTTAACAATGCCGCGGTGGAACATTATGGCTATAGCCGGAACGACTTCTTGGCGATGCGCCTGGACGACATTCGGCTCCCGGAGGACGTGCCGCTGTTGCTGCAAGACCTTGCGATTCCAATTCGGGGCAATACCGCGGGCGTTTGGCGGCATGTGAAGCGCGACGGCGCACAGATCATGGTGGAAATTAACTCGCAACCGGTCCATTTTGCTGGACGCCAAGCTCGGATCGTGTTAGCCAAGGATATTACCGAACGGGTGCAGGCCGAAGCAGCCCTGCAACGCCAAAACACCTATCTAGCCGCCCTCCATGAAACAACCCTTGCGCTGATGAACCGGCTCGACGTTAAGGACGTTCTGGAAGCGATCGTGGTACGCGCGGCGGCACTGGTTGGCACCGAGCACGGGTATGTGTATTTGGTGGAGCCTGAAACCGACGATTTGGTCGTACATATCGGTGTAGGCTACTTCCATGACCGGCGCGGCTACCGGATTCGGCGCGACGAAATCCAAGGCCTGGCGGGGCATGTACGTCTCACCGGTCAGCCGTTGGCGGTTGACGATTACCAAGCCTGGCCGGGACGACGACCAGACTTTGCCGCCGGGCCGTTTCATGCCAACGTGGGTATGCCGCTGAAGTCTGGCGGCAACGTGATCGGGGTGCTGGGGCTGGCCCATGTGGAGCCGGGACGCACCTTTAAGGGTGAGGAGCTTGACATACTCGCGCGCCTGGCCCAACTGGCCTCGATTGCCTTGGACAACGCGCGCTTGTTCACTACTGCCCAGCAGGAGCTCGCCGAGCGTAAGCGAGCCGAGGCAGATTTGGCATTGGCCCGTGACCAGGCACTCGAAGCTGCCCGGCTCAAGGCCGACTTCCTTGCGACGATGAGTCACGAGCTGCGCACGCCGCTCAACGCCATTATTGGCTTTACCGACCTGACGCTGGATGAGACAGGCAGCACGTTGGATACAATGCAACGCAGCAATTTACTGCGGGTTAGCCGCAATGCAACGTCGCTGCTGGGGCTGATCAACGGCATTTTGGATATGAGCAAAATTGATGCGGGACATATGCAGTTGCTCCATGAGCGCGTATTTTTGGATGAAATTGTGCAATGTGCCGTCAGCAATATCGAAACGGCGGCCGCTGCCAAAGAGCTACGCCTGACCGTTCGTCGCACGGACGTTGCACCGCCACTACTGTGGGGTGACGCAGGCCGCCTCCAACAAATTTTGGTGAATTTGCTTTCAAACGCGGTGAAGTTCACGCCGCAGGGTGGCGATGTGCTCCTGGCAGTCGAATGGGGACCAGCCGACTCATTCGAGTTTGCAGCACCACCGGAGCGCGGACGACAAGCTGGCCAATGGATTACCCTCAGCGTGCGCGACACTGGGGTGGGCATCGAGCCGGCCGAACAAGAGCGCATTTGGAGCGAGTTTTACCAAGTCGACGGCTCGGCTACGCGGCAGTACGGCGGTACCGGTCTTGGTTTAGCGATCGTGAAACGGCTTGCGGCGTTGATGGGGGGCGAAGTAGGCGTCGCATCAGCGCTCGGCTGCGGCTCGACCTTCACAATTTGGCTGCCGTTTCAGCCGCAACAAAGCATGGCCGCGGCGCCAGCATCCGGGCAAGTACAGCGGGCCACGCTGGAGCAGGAGTTAGCGCCATGGTCAGTGCCGCAGAGCTAGAAGCTGCGCTAACCGCATTACGTAATGGACAGCTGGTCGGCTTTCCAACCGAAACCGTGTATGGTCTAGGCGCGGATGCCACCAATGAGCAGGCTGTACGCAAAATCTTCGCGGCGAAAGGACGCCCTGCCGATCATCCGGTTATCGTCCACCTGCCCCTTGGCGCTCCGTTAGAAGCGTGGGCCAGCCAAGTGCCGGAGGCGGCTCGCCTGCTGGCGGCCCATTTTTGGCCTGGCCCACTAACCATGATTCTGCCTCGCGCACGGCATGTGCTGGATGTTGTTACCGGCGGCCAGGCTAGTGTAGGACTGCGGGTGCCTGATCACCCGGTCGCGCAAGCGTTGCTGCAAGCCTTTGCGCAGCACCAGCCGAGTGGATTAGCCGCTCCATCAGCGAACCGATTTGGCCGCATCAGCCCAACGCAGGCCGAGCATGTACGGGCCGAACTTGGCGCCGCTGTGGCTGTGGTTCTGGATGGAGGACCTGCGCGGGTTGGCCTGGAGTCCACAATCGTCGACTTAACTGGATCTCGACCAACCCTGCTACGCCCCGGCCATATCACGGCTGCACAGCTAGCCGACGTGCTAGGCCAGCCGCTGGACGCGCCCCAGCGGTCATCGCCGCGGGCGTCCGGCACCCTGCCCAGTCATTATGCGCCTGCCACACCCGCACAGCTCGTTCCAACAGCTGAGCTCGCCGCTACCGTCGCAGAGCTGAGCCAAGGGCAGCGGATTGCCGTGCTGGCCCGCCAAGCAGCTCCGCGCTCATTAGCAGCTGTCGATTGGATTGTGGCGCCGGATGATGCGGCGGCGTACGCGCATGAGCTCTACGCGCTGCTGCGGCAACTTGATGCGCTGGGCTGTGACCGCATTGTGGTGGAAGCAGTGCCCGACGATCCGGCGTGGCAGGCTGTCCAAGACCGATTGAGTCGCGCCGCGTACCGTACAGCAGCGGCACATGAATGATCCTTGGCCCAAAATCCTGATCGAGTGGCCGATGTAGCATGTTGAGTGGCAACCATTACGGCGTACAGTTGAGTATAATGTTATAAACGGTTAAGGGAAACAGTAATCAGGTTGCCCGTGCATTGTACCGCCTCCTGATAGCTGAAGCCTGATAGCTGATAGCTTTACCGAAGGAGATCATCTCGTGCCCGACGATGCACAGGTTTCATACACATCCGAGCAGACCAACGGACACAGTCCGCAGCAGGGCAGTGGCAACGAGTCGGCCTTTGACCATCAGTTTGGCTTCAATACTCGCGCGCTCCATGCCGGCCAGCGACCCGATCCGGCTACCGGCGCACGCGCCGTGCCAATCTATCAAACGACCTCGTATGTGTTTGAAGATACCGAGCACGCCGCGAACTTGTTCAATCTTCAGCGCTTCGGCAATATTTACTCGCGGATCATGAACCCGACCACCGCCGTCTTCGAGGAGCGTGTTGCGTCGTTGGCCGGTGGCGTGGGCGCGCTGGCGGTCGGCAGTGGTCAAGCTGCGCAGTTTATCGCCCTCGCCAGCTTACTCGAGGCCGGGGATGAGATTGTGGCCTCCAGTACGCTGTACGGCGGCACCTACACCCAATTCGACGTCAGCCTCCGCCGCTTCGGCATCAATACGGTCTTTGTCGATCCCGAGGATCCCGAAAACTTCCGGCGCGCCATGACTGACCGCACCCGGGTGATCTATGCTGAGACCATCGGCAATCCCCGGATCAACGTGCTGGATATCGCAGCGGTGGCCGAGGTAGCGCACGCGGCCAACATTCCGCTGCTGATCGACAACACCTTTGCCTCGCCGTATCTTTGCCGGCCGATCGAGCATGGCGCTGACATCGTGGTCGAGTCGGCTACCAAGTTTATGGGCGGCCACGGCACGAGCATTGGCGGCGTGATCGTAGACAGCGGCCACTTTCCGTGGGGCAACGGCACCTTTCCCCAGCTGCTTGAGCCGAGCAAAGGCTATCACGGCATTCGCTTCTTCGAAACCTTTGGCGACTTCGCGTTTATCATGAAGGCCCGCGTCGAAGCGCTGCGCGATCTCGGCCCGGCACTCAGCCCGTTCAACTCATTTTTGTTCCTGCAAGGCTTGGAAACACTTGGCCTACGGATGGAACGGCATGTCGCCAACGCCAAAGCGGTCGCCTCATTTTTGCAGGAACACCCTGCGGTAACCTGGGTCAACTATCCATCGCTGCCGAACAGTCCTTATCACGCCCTTGCGCAGCGTTACTTGCCTAAAGGCGCGGGCGCGATCTTCACCTTTGGCATTGAAGGTGGCGTGGAAGCAGGGCGGGCGTTTATTGAAAGCCTGCAGCTTGTCTCGCATCTCGCTAATGTCGGCGACGCCAAGACGCTGGTTATTCATCCGGCCAGTACCACCCACCAGCAGCTGAGCGAAGACGAGCAGCGAGCGGCGGGCGTGCTGCCCGAGATGGTCAGGCTGTCGGTCGGATTGGAAGACATCGACGATATTCTTTGGGATCTTGGCCAAGCCTTGCGGGTAGCCCAGCGGCATGTTCAGGAGCACGCGGTATGACGACCAAAGCAACTTCGATCGTCGGCACCGGTGCGGTCAGCTCGAACTCGCCCGTCACCCGCAGCCCATACGCCACCACATCCTTTGACCGGTTGCGGATTTTGCAGAACGCTAAAACGATTGCGATGGTGGGGCTTTCGTCCAACCCGTTCCGTCCCAGCCATTTCGCGGCGATCTACATGCTGTCCGAGGGCTACAACGTCATTCCGGTCAACCCGCGCGAACAGGAGGTCCTGGGTCGCCGCTCATTCGCCTCGCTCCGTGAGATTGAAGAGCCGATCGACATCGTGGATATTTTCCGCGATCCCAAGGCCGTGCCGCCGATTGTCGAGGACGCCATCGCGGTTCACGCCAAGGTTGTGTGGATGCAGCTCGGCGTTATCAACGAGGCCGCCGCACAGCGTGCGCGCGAGGCCGGGCTGGAAGTGGTGATGGACGCGTGCGTCAAGATCGAGCACGCCCGCTTCTTCGGCGGGCTTAACACGATTGGCCTCAACACCGGCGTGATTAGCTCACGGCGCTTGACGCGCTAACGTCAGCTGCATCGTCCAAACCAAGGGAGTCGCCGGCCGGCATACTGCTGGCCGGCTTTGTTGTGCAGCCGGACGTAT
>JADDQF010000034.1 GCA_016781505.1 bacterium | reverse complement strand
GATGCGGTTGGGAGGTATGATACTGAGAATTGATCGGCGGAGCAGTAAACTGCTGGACTATTTCAGGGGATTACTCATTGCCGGTTATAACACGGACTGCCTGTGGCGAGTGTGGTGATGCACGATGCTACCGCACGTAGCAGTCCAGCGGCGCAGGGCATACCTGAGGTGACAGTGGCGGCGGCGGTTGATAGCCCGCGTACAAGCAGTCGGGAGGGCGCTCGATTGGAGGCTCCGGCCAAGGAACCGGGACAGCTAGCGCGTGCCGCGCATCAACAATGCGGCGCGGGGCGAGTAAACAGCGCCGCGCTCAGGAAGGATCGGCACGCCGGCGAAAGCGCCGCACGTTCGCCCCTTCTTTGGGCGGCCGGCCGGTGCGAATGTTGCGCAGCGACTCCACCGTAGCTTCAAGGGCGCGATCCGCCCAGCTATAGATCGTCGGCCGACTGCGATCCAGCTCTTGTGAGAGTTGTGTCACATTTGCGCGGTATTCTGGATCGAAGGTGGCCAGGTTGATGCGCGCCGCGGCAACGATTTGGCGCAGCTCTTCCTCGCTAAGGCCGAAGTCTTCGATGAGTTTGCGGGCGCGCTTGCTGGTAAGGTCGAGATGCATGCCACGGCTCCTGACAATTAGTGCAATAATCCTAGCACGGTTGTCGGTGTCTGTCTAGTGTTGTGTAAATGCTTCTGGCAACATTCTGCAACTGCTTGGCCCTTTCATCGGAGTATAAATCCTTAGCTCAGCCGGCAATGGTTGACACACATGGTCAAACAGTGTGCTCGATGTGTAAAGACCTGTGATTGAGATTACGGCCAAAAGAGATCACGGCCAGGTCGCTACCGACCTGGCCGTGACTGCTACGGTTTTGCGGCTATTGACCGCGGGCTTGGCTTTGCTCGCTCTGCGCGTTTACATCAACCGTCTGCTGCTGGGCGCTGCTGTTGTTGACGGTGATCTTGCGTGGCTTGACCTGTTCGGCCTTGGGAATCTCAAGATGGAGAATGCCATGCTCAAGCGTGGCGCGAACTTGGTCGGCGTTAACAGCGGTTGGCAAGCTGACGGCACGGCTGAAGCGGCCATAGTGGCGCTCCATCACGTGGTAATTGGCCTGCTTCTGGCCGGTCTGCTGTTCCTGCCGGGTTTCGCCGCGGATCATCAACACATTGTCCTGAATGGTGATGTCCAGATCTTCCGGCTTAAGGCCCGGTACCACGGCGTCGACCACAAAGCTGTCCTGCGTCTCACTAACGTCGAGCGCCATGCCCAGCGCATCACGGCTGCCCATCCGGGCAGGGTTAACAAAGCTATCCTCAAAAAGCTGGCCCATGGCATCGCGCAGCGAAAGCATCTCCCCAAACGGATCGAAACGACGAATGTTAGACATTTCTTTCCTCCTGGTATGTTTTTTATGCTCGTGCTGCCGGCTTTGATCGCCGCAGCACATTGCTTGTTCCGATCAAAAGTGTACCCATTCAATGTTAATTTGATGTCAGCGTGATATTAGAACAATGTTAGAGCTCCCACCGCCAGCTTACCCAACCATGCAGCCGGCAACGGACGCCCAGCGTGCGTCATCCGATGTGTTGTTGCGCTCTGCTCAGGCCTGAGTTGAAAGGGCGGTTCCGGCGCTGTAGCAGCTAGCCGCAGTTGCGCACCACAGCGGCCATCAGCGTTGGCAAATCAAATGGCTTTTGGAGGTAGTCGGTAACGCCTAAAACTTGGGCTGCTTGAGCCAGGTGGAGATTGGCCGACATCGCCACGACCGGGATGTCGGCCAGGGGTGGATGCTCTTGTTGATACCGTCGAAACTCAAGCCCGGTCATCTCGGGCATCATCATATCCAATAAAATAAGACAAGGTGGGAGTGGGTGTTGTTCAAGATACTGGATCGCTTCTTGCCCAGTGCGGACAACGGCGACCGGATAGCCTTCGTCTTCAAGCAGCTCGGCGAGCGCACTGCGGATACTAAGCTCGTCGTCAACGATCAGAATCGTTTTGCGGGGTGGGGGGAGGTCTGCCATGGGGAGCTCCTTTACACTTAGCTGCAATTTTGCAACATTTGCACCAGCGCCGTCAACAGGGCGGAGTGCTTGCGGCACGCGGCATGATAGAATGAGTCCACTGCTTGAAGCGAGACGCAGCCATGTTTGATCTGAGCGACTACCAGCTACGTCAGCGTGATTATCTGCTGCGAATCAGCCAGGCGATCAGTGCGCAGCTTGATCTCCAGGCAGTGCTCGGCCTGGTGGTTGAATACGCGGTCGAATTGGTGGCCGGTAACTATGGCTTTATTGCGCTGTTTGAGGGCTCCGAGGATGAGCTGCGGATCGCGGTCGCGCATCAGATCACGCCCGATCAATATGCCGCATTCAAGCCCTTGCTGCAGGTTCTGGCATCCGGCGCTGCGTCCCGCGAGCAATCAGGCCGTGAGTTGTGGCTGGTCGCGGAACAGCTGGGCCTGCCGCTGCGGCAAATGGTCGGGTTGCCGCTGCTCATTCGCGGCCGGCCGATCGGGATGATTGTGGTCTTTCGGGCTGCGGTAAACGTTGCGTTTACGGTTGCCGACCGCGCGTTGATCGAGGCCTTTGCCAGCCAGGCCGCAATTGCGGTGCAAAATGCACGCTTGTATCAAGCGGCGGTTCAGGAGCAAGAGCGGCTGAATGCCATTATCGAGCAGTCTGCGGATGGCGTGATGATCCTGGATCGGCGCTGGCGTATCACCACCTTCAACCGGGCGATGGAGCTGTTGACGGGCTGGTCGCGCGAGGAAGCACTGGGACGACCCTGCGCCGAAGTGTTGGGGATTCATAACGAGCAGGATGTTAATATCTGCTTAGTGAATTGCCCGCTGCAGCGCTTGCCACGTGTTCCAAACCCGACGGCTGAAGGCAAAATTACGACGCGGGATGGCCGTGAGCGCTACGTGTCCAGCCGCTACTCGCCGACGTACGGTCCCGACGACGAATTTTTGGGCGCGATTGCGAATGTACGAGATGTTACCGCTCGTAAGCTTGAAGAGCAGCAACAGGCTACCTTTGTTTCGGTGATCTCGCACGAGCTCAAAACGCCGGTGGCGATTATTAAGGGCTATGCCGGTACACTTGGTCGTCCGGACGCCACCTGGGACGAGGCAACGCTGCGGGACGGACTCCAGGTGATCGAGGAAGAAGCCGACCGGCTCAACGAACTGATCGGCAATCTGTTGGATGTGTCACGGCTCCAAGCCGGCGGATTACGGCTGCATCTAGGCCCGGTCGATCTGCCAGCGTTAACAGCGCGGCTAACGCAGGGGCTGGCTGCTACAGCCTCGGACCAGTTTGAGTTTCAACTCCGATTTCCGCCTTCTTTTCCACCGGTGCACGCCGACGAGGAGCGCATCCGCATGGTGCTGGCAAACTTGTTGTCGAATGCGGTCAAGTATAGTCCACAAGGCGGTGTTGTGCGCGTTGGTGGTTGGACCGAAGGCGACCAAGCGTTAATTTATGTGTCTGATCAAGGCGTCGGCATCGCCCCGGAAGATCAACAACGCGTGTTTGAGCGCTTTTACCGTGTCGACAATTCGCTCGGCCGCCAAACCCAGGGCGCCGGTCTTGGCCTGTATCTTGCCCGCGCGATTGTCGAGGCGCATGGAGGGCAGCTGCGGGTTGAAAGCCAGCCAGGCCGTGGATCGCGATTTATTTTTACACTACCACTGGAACGGCGCAGCCTAGCGGTTGATCCGGACCGAGCGGCCACCCCCCAGTAAGGTGTTTGCAAAATCGTGCTATCATGGAAGGCAGTAAACACCACTGTTGTGTAATTGCCCAGGAAGCACGAAATTATTCTAACCAATCAGGGCTCGTGGTACGGCCAGCCGTAGCAACCCGAGTCTGCTCATGGAGTAAATGTATGCTCGGACGCAAAATGTTGCGTGACCTCATGACAGTGAACGATATTTATCATTTTGCTGACCAAATCACAGATATGCTGCGTGAGGATTATGGCTCGTACGACGCTGATGCTTTAGATGAAGTGCTGGTTGAAGAAACATTTGCTCAGCGGCTCAGCGCGCGGGGCTATGATGTGCGGCCATGGAACGAGCCCGCGTCGATGGGCGTCAGACCGCTCAACCCGGCCATGTCGGGATCAGAAGGTGTGCCTGTCACGGTGGTCCGAACGCGGCGCAGCATTGGCGACACTGGCCGTCCGGCAGGCGGGGAGCGTCCGGCAGCTGGTCGTCCGGCAGGCGGGGAGCGTCCGGCGCCAGGGCGGCCAATGACGGGTGGCCGGCCGCCGATCAATGATCGTCCGGCGCCGGGTGGCCGGCCGCCCATGAATGATCGCTCGGTAGGTGGTGAGCGGCCTGTGGTCAATGGCCGGTCGGTGGGTGGTGAGCGGCCAGGGATGACCGAGCGCCCGAGCATGAGCGAGCGGCAAGCGCCGAGCGAACGCCCAAGGCTCGGCGAGCGTCAGCCACGGGTTGATCGCCCTGCCAATCCCGATGGGCCTGTGTTCACGAGCCGACCAGCGGCAGTTGAGCGTCCGGCTGCGAATACTGACACATTTGGGGCAAATGAGCGGCCAACGGCAAATCCCGCACCGGCGATGGCTAACGAGCGTGCGGCCGCGCATGTTGAACCTATCGTTCCTCCCGAGCGTCCGGCGCTGCAGCCTGATTCCGCCGTGGCAAATGAGCGTCCGGCGCTGCAGCCTGAAGCCAGCATGGCCAGCGAAGGTCCGACAATCACGGCTGGGGCAGTAAGTCCCGTGCCCAGCGCGGATGCCGCGGCGCCAACAACGAGCGCGGAAGCGCCGGCGACCAGTGAACGGCGGACCACGCGCACACGCCGAACCACGACCGGCGCGGCGACTATACCGCAACCGACCACCGAAGAAAGCGCCCGACCAACGCGGCGGCGAACGACCACGAGCGAAGCGACGAATGCCGAGCAAGCGCCGACACCCAAGCCCCGCCGCGGACGCACGCCCCGTACCACGAGCGAGAACAGCGAGTCGTAGGCGGCCATGGCGAGCAACCTTTCAGTTGAACAGCCGAAGATCGAACTGCGCGACCGACTGGTATTGGTGGTCGACGACGAGCCGCGCATTGTTAACTTTGTACGGATGAACCTGGAGCTGGAAGGCTGCCGCGTAATCGCGGCGCATAACGGCCGCGAAGCGTTGGAGCGTGTGCGCGACAACCTGCCCGACATTGTGCTGCTGGATATCATGATGCCGGGCATGGACGGCTTCGAGGTATTGCGCCGACTGCGCCAGTTCTCCACGGTGCCGGTGATTGTGCTCACGGCCAAAGACGAAGCCGAGGATCGTGTGCGCGGCCTTGAGCTGGGCGCGGATGATTATATCGGCAAGCCCTTCGAGCACCGTGAGCTGGTCAGCCGCATCCGAGCCGTGCTGCGACGGCATGCAACCCCGCCGCCAGTGCCGCAGACTGAGCTCAAGATCGACGAGCGGCTGACGATCGATTTTGCAAAGCGCGAGGTGCTGGTGGAAGGGAAACCAGTTAACCTGCGGCCAACCGAGTATCGCCTGCTGTATCATTTAGTGCAAAACGCGGGCTGGGTAATGCCCCATGACGTGTTGCTGGCCAAGGTATGGGGGCCTGAATATCGTGATGAAAGCCATTACCTGCGGCTGTATATCACCTATTTACGGCAGAAAATCGAAGAAGATCCAGCCAACCCGCGCTACATCTTGACCGAGCGAGGCGTGGGATATCGCTTTGTCGATTTTCGGAACCAATCTCCACAGCGCTAAGCTAAAAGACCCCTTTTGTAGCCGCCTGGACTCCCAGGCGGCTATTGTGTTTGTGGGCGCGGGTGCAGTACAATACATCCGGCAACCCTCACGTCACTTTGCGCCGGCGATCTGTAGCTGTGCCGCAGCAGCTCCGCAGGCCAGCGCGGCGTGAGCCATTTTCGTCATCTCGGCATATGTCTGGCACATGTAGGGCTGGCCGCGCTCAGCGCCCGCGTATGATCCGCTACAACCTCTGGCTGCCGGCCAGCTGGATCAGCTAAGGGCTACATGGTAGCTGTCGAGGAACACAAGCCCCGTTTTTACGCTGCTGCAGGGCGCTTTTTGTACGCTTGATCCGTTTCATGGGGGCGTCAGCGGGCGCAAGTTGTGCAGGCGGTACAAAGATTGTGAATTTGGCCGCAATCCTTTGACAGGGGAGATAGCGCGCCGTATACTCCTGCCAGCATAGAATGATTGCGCTCGTCATATTGGTTGGAGGATACGTATATGCCGCAGACACGTCTTGTCATCGCCGACGATGAGTCTCTAATTCGGATGAACTTAAAAGAGACGCTCGTTGGCCTCGGGTATTTAGTTGTTGGTGAGGCAGGCGATGGTGTGAGCGCGATCAACCTGGCGCGTGAGCTGCGGCCCGACTTGGTCGTAATGGATATTAAAATGCCCAAGCTGGACGGTATCCAGGCGGCGGAAGTGCTGACGCAGGAGCGCATCGCTCCTGTGCTGTTGCTGACGGCCTACAGCGATCGCGAGCTTGTGGACCGTGCCAAGGAATCGGGAGTGGTGGCGTATCTGGTCAAGCCATTTCGCGAGGCGGACCTCCTGCCGGCGCTGGAAGTAGCCATGGCGCGGTTTAATGAGCTGCGGGCCATGGATAAGCAGATCGGCGACCTCAAAGAGTCGATCGAGACGCGCAAGGTCGTGGAGCGCGCCAAGGGCTTGTTGATGGAGCAGCAGGGCTTGAGCGAGGCTGAAGCATTCCGCAAGATTCAGCAGCTATCGATGAATACGCGCAAGCCGATGAAGGAGATTGCCCAGGCGCTGCTGCTGGCGGCGCAGATCGAGCACTAGCCATGGCTGGTGGCAAACGTGCACCGATCTGGCTGCTCGTTGTGCTGACGGCGGTGCTCACAGCCGCGCTGACACTGGGCTTGGATCGTGGTATCGCGGCGCTGCGGGTTGTGCCAACTCCGCTTGCTTCAACCAATGCGCTGCCGCAGCCGGTGGTGGTGCAGATTGAACCAACAGTCGCGGAGCCAGAGACATCGGAAATCCCAACCGATGAGGTGGAACGGCAGCTGCTGCAACTGCAGCAACAGGCAGCGCAACATCAAGGCACAACCTTTGTGTTGAAGACCGAGCGCCAAATCTCGTTTGCGCTGGAAGCGTTGACGGTGAATGATGTGGCCCGGGCGGATCGTGAGCTAGTGGCGGCCAAGGCTTCGCTGGATGAAGCGTTTGGACTGGTGGCCGAAGATCTCAAGCCGCAGATCGCTACCGAACGGTTGGAGATCGGCCGGATGCGAGCGGATCTGGAGATCAATCCGAAGGGCTTGGATGAGGACTTGCGCCGCCTGCGCGCACGGCTGATGGACTTGATCGCGTCCCGACCGCAATCGTAACCTTCACAAAGATCGAGCGCCTGCCGGTATTCCGGCAGGCGCTCGATCTTTATCCATCGAACGTACTAGCGGGAACGGCGTAGCCCTGAGCTGGGCCGAACGAGAACGGCCACAGCTTGTGGCTGGCGAGCACGAGCAATGAGCGCTGCGGCAACGGCCAGGACGGTAACGGCAATCAACATACGGGTTCTCCGCTAGATAGATGATCTGTCAAGTAATACCTAGCACCGTACCAAAAGGGCTGCCGTCTGTCAATTCTCCTTTTGACTACTTTATGGCAGGTATTTGACCTAACGGCGGATGCGCCGTCGTAAAGCGCTGCCGAAGAGATGCAATGCCTCGATGCGGAGCAGATGCGCGGCCACAAGGTAGACCAGCGCGGTTAGCGCGCCCAGCCCGCCGATCAAAAGGAGGTTGCCCCACTTGCTGAACGTCAGCTCGCGCGTCGTATGCAGCAGGCCGACGCAGACTAGGCCGGCCGCTCCGCTCGCAACGCAGCCCTTGCAGGCTGCTTCAACCAAACGCTGGCCCCGCAGCGCATCCAGTCGGCGATGGGCGAACCAGAGCATCAGCAGGGCGTGCACCCACCACTGCGCGACATTGCCCAAAATCAAGCCGTACACGCCGAGCGGGCGGACCAGCAGCAGCGCGACGACGAGGTAGGCGGCGATTGCGCCACCATTGACGAGGTTGGGCAGCAGGGTGTTGCGTCGGGCGTAAAACGCAAAGATGAGCGGTTGATCGATGCCGGCAGCGACCAACATCGGCAGATAGACCAGCAAGGCCGTCGCAATCGCTTGGGCATCCTGCGCCGAGGCCCGGCCCCACTCAAACAGCAGCGATGCAATCGGCGTTGCCAGCGCGGCCAACAGCGCCGTAATCGGCAACAACAGCAGCAGCAGCGCCTTGATGCTGAGTGCCAGGGTCCGACGATATTCCGTTAGATCGTTGGCGTCGGCGCCTTGACGGGATAATGTTGGCAGCGCGGCAAGCGAGATCGCGGTGGCGACGATGCCAAGTGCCAGCTGGATCAGCGTTGTCGCAAAGCGCATGGTGGCTGCGGCGCTGCTGCTGACGCCGGAGGCCAGGGCGCGGTCGATCACCACGCCGATTAGGCTGAAGCTGATGCCGATCATGACCGGGATGTATAAGCGGCCGATCCGACGGACATGAGGGTGGCGCAGGTCGAGACCTAGACGCAGCCGTACGCCCCGCAGGCCCGGTAGCTGCAGCACGACTTGACCGAGAGCGCCAAGAAACATGCCGATGGCCAGGCTTTGGACGCCAATTCCGGCGATACCGGTGAACAGCAGTCCGCCGGCAATGATGCCGAGATTAAAGGTGGCAGTGCTGAATGCCGGCAGCAAGAATTGCCGCCGCGCCTGGAGCAGGCCGGTAATCAGGCCGGCCAGGGCCATCAGCACTGCGGCGGGAACCATCCAACGGATGAGGCTGATCGTTTCGCTACGCAGCGCGCTTGGGCCACCCTGCGCCGTGAGCAGTGTGCCAAGCGGCTGTGCGGCCAGCCAAGCCAGGCCGGCCGCAAGCCCCATAACCAGCGTCGCCGCGGTAAAGATTGTGCCCGCCACCTGTCCCAGTTCGCCTTCGTCGCGATCCGCTAGCTCCGAAAAGACCGGTACCAAGGCTGCGCTTACCAAGCCGCCGACGATGAAGTCGTAGAGCGAGGTCGGAACAGCAGACGCAATGGCGTACGCGCTGCTCTCGACAGTGGTGCCAAACAAATACGCGATGATCGACTCCCGGGCTTGGCCCAGCACCCGGCTGGCAAGATTGCCAAGGGCGATCAGCAGCGCAGCCACGGCGATGCCGCGTCCGACCTGGGCTGGCGTGGTGGGTGTTGGCGTGAGCGACTCGGTGGTGGGGCTGTTCGTTGGGGCGGGCAGCTTACTCATGCAAGATCGTCATCTCGATTGGCGTGCCAGGCTCGGTTGGCGGCAACGCGCGGAAAAACCGATCAACCGTCAGCCAGTCGTGGTCGGCAAGCAGTGGCTCCCACTCGTCTTTTTGGGAAGCATGACACGCCAGCGCTCCGCGCTTGACCGCCTCGTAGCGGCTGACATCGACAACGCTTGTGGGCGCTGCTGGTGGCGGTGCGGCACCCATCCGATTCTCGATCTGGCGGCCTGGACGTACCGTAACGTAGTACAAGCGCCGGAGCTGAATGGCTGGCTCACTTTGGAGCTGCGCAAAGGCGTGCCGCGTCGCCGCACTGATCGCAATGTGGTCGGGATGACCGGTGATCCCATCTAGGCCGAAGGTGATCACGACATGGGGCTGCCAGTCGAGCATCACGTCCAAAACCCTGGAGCGCAGCTCGTCCTGCGGGATATCCTGCAAGCCACCGTCGGGGTAGCGCCACACCTGGAGATGATCCACACCCAGCACAGCGCATGCCGCTCGCAGCTCGGCCTCGCGTACTTCGCCCAACGTTTGGCCTGGGGACAGGTCAGCCTTAGCACTCTGGCCCGCATCACCCTGGGTAGCCGTGAGGATTGCGGTTTGCCAGCCTTGATCATGCGCCAGCCGCATTGTTCCGACCGGACCAAACGCTTCATCGTCGGGGTGGGCCCAAACGGCCAGTAATCGTCTAGGCGCCATAGCGCTCCATGATGCGCTCGATCAGCTCCGAGGTGGAGTGGCCGGCTAGGTAGTGAATAAGCTCAACCCGGCCGCCATAGGCTTGAACAATCCGCGCTTCCGGCAAATCCTTACCCACGCTTCCGGGAGCAGCGTTGAGGATGTAATCTCCACCTTTGACATACACGTCGGGCTGTAGCGCCGCAACTAGCCGCTCGGCGGTGCGATCGTCAAAGATGGTGACATAATCCACCGGGCGAAGGCCGAGCAGCAGCTCAGCCCGCTCGGCCTGGGGTACCAGTGGCCGCTTTGGCCCTTTGAGCTGCCGGCTTGACGCATCGCTGTTCAGGCCGACGATCAGCAGATCGCCCTGTGCTCGCGCGGCTTGCAGATATTGCAGGTGGCCAAGGTGCAGCAAGTCGAAGATGCCATTGGTGAACACGACGATTTGCTGCTCGGCACGCCACTGGTTCCGGAGCTGTACCAGGATTTCAAGGGATGTAGCCATACGGGCACCGCGCCTCCTAGATCGGGCGGTCCAAACCAGCCGCTAGCTCTTGGGGCATAACCACTACATTGCCCATGCGGCGCACAACCAAGCCGGCTGCATAGTTCGCCAGCTGGGCGGCCGCCACGGCATCCAGTTTAGCTGCCAGCGCCAAGGTCATAACCGCGATAAACGTGTCGCCGGCCCCCGTGGTATCGGCCGCCTCGACCCGATGGGCCGGCAGGTGGATGTAGGGCTGTGTTCGTCCTTGCAGTGAAAGGCCGTCGCGACCACGCGTCACGATCATCAGCTCAGGCGCCAGCATGTCAAGCAGATCCGCGAGCGCCCGTCGGTACTGATCCTCGGTGGTGATAGCCCGGCCCAGGTAGCTCGCCGCCTCGTCATTGTTGCAGCGCAGCAGTCCAGCACCGGTGTACTTGGACAGCTCACCCTGGGCATCGACGGTAAGCAACACCCCGTGGTCCCCGCACAACCGTTGGATCTCACGCACCAGTGGTGGCGAAAGCAAGCCACTCAGGTAGTCTGAGCAGAGCACGGCGTCGACGCTCTGGATACAGGTAGTGATCTGTTCCACCAGCGTCGCAACGCGGTCCGTCCCAATCGGCTGGCGGTCGATGCGGTCAATCCGGGCCAGCTGCTGGGAAAAACGGAGCGAGCTTTCGGAAATAATACGCGTCTTAACGGTAGTCGGCCGCGCGGAATCGGTTAGCACGCAGTCGGGCTGAACCCCGGCGGCACGGAGCAGCTCCAGCAGCTGCTGTCCTTCGGGATCGGCGCCCACAACCGAGCCCAGCAGCGTGCGGGCGCCCAGGGCTGCGATGTTGTTGGCAGGATTGGCGGCGCCGCCCGGAATATAGCTCCGGCGATCAAATTCGAGGACGGGAATCGGCGCTTCCCGCGACAGCCGCGTCGCATGGCCAAACACATACTCGTCCAGAAAGACATCGCCAATCACCAGTACCCGCTGTTGGGCGAGCGCAGCAATCGTGTCGAACACCACAGGTTTTTCTTGAAGGCTTGTCATCAAAGTTTGGGTAGTTGGAGGCCCTGTTGGTTCTGATACTTGCCGGCCTTATCACGATAGCTGGTCTCGCACGGCTCGTCGGATTGGAAGAAGAGCACCTGCGCAATCCCTTCGTTGGCATAAATTTTCGCGGGCAGCGGAGTGGTATTGCTGATCTCCAGGGTTACAAAGCCTTCCCATTCGGGCTCGAAGGGCGTTACATTCACTATGATCCCACACCTGGCATACGTCGATTTCCCGACGCAAATGGTCAGCACGTCGCGCGGAATGCGGAAGTATTCGACAGTTTTTGCCAGTGCGAACGAATTTGGTGGAATAATGCACACATCACCACGGAAATCGGCAAACGATTTGGGATCAAAATGCTTGGGATCGACAACGGTGAGCTCGCCGGTGGCACTCGTGAAAATTTTGAATTCGTCCGCAACGCGGATATCGTAGCCGTAGGATGAGACGCCGTACGAAATCACGCCGCTACGCACCTGCCGATCTGCAAACGGCTCGATCATGCCGTGCTCAAGCGCCATCTGTTTAATCCAACGGTCGGACTTTATAGCCATGGCCAGCTCCTGGGAAAATGCAATCGAACGCTGCGATGATACTCGAAGTTGGCGCGCGGTTCAAACGTTGTGTTGTGGAGGCTACAAAAAGACCGCCACTGCGTTCCGAGGCGCTGTGGCGGTCTTGACGGTTGATGAAGCCTACGATTCAACCAGCGCGTTGTGCAGCTCGTCGAGCAATTCAGCCCCAGCTGCGACTGTGAAACGGCCGCTCAGATATGGCTCAAAGTAGGCGTCGATGATCTCCTGCTGCTCCGCCGTCGATTTGGCGTGCTGAACATCGCGGCGCAGGGCTGCAGCTCCGGGAAGGCCAACGTAGAACTGGCCGATCAGCTGCTTAAGCTTACCCATGGTGTGGTGCTCGGGCATCGTTTCTAGCAACATATGGAGGTAGCGCAGCAGTAGCCAGTGCTTGTCGGCGGGTTGGGGCTCGAAGATCGGCTGGTCAGCCCGCAGCTCGCTGATCTGCCGAAAGATCCACGGATTGGCCATTGCTCCCCGGCCAATCATGACGCCGTCAACTCCGGTCTCCGTCAGGCGGCGGAGGGCATCCTCGGCGCTTTTCACGTCGCCCGAACCAATCACGGGAATGCGTACAGCTGCTTTGGCCTCAGCGATGCGCTCCCAGTCCGCCGAGCCGGCATAGCCCTGCACTTTGGTGCGAGGATGCAATACGATCGCGCTGATGCCGGCTGCTTCCGCGATCTTGGCTGTTTCCACATAGTTGAGCGAGGCATCGTCCCAGCCGGCCCGAAACTTCAAGGTAACGGGAATACTAACTGCTTCCCGAATCGCCGTCAGCATCCGGCTAAGCTTTGGCAGATCTTTGAGCAGCGCGGAGCCATGACCACCACCTGTCACCTTCGGCGATGGACAGCCACAGTTGAAGTCGATAATATCGGCTCCCAGTGCCTCGACCTGCTTGGCGGCCGCTGCCACCAGCTCCGGCTCGCTCCCCGAAAGCTGCATAGCGATCGGCCGCTCTTCGGGCAAATAGTCCAGCAGCCGATGCCGCGCCATCGCCTTGGACGTGACGCTGGCAGCGTTGGTCATCTCGGTCGTCACCATGCCCAAACCACCGAGCGACAGGAGCAGCCGCCGAAAGACGGAGTCGGTGACGCCGGCCATTGGAGCCAGTACAATGTTAGGCCTAACCGTAATGTGGCCGATCTGGTAGCTGTCAGGCAGATTGTGGAAGTGTTCAGTCATACGCGATAACAAAAGCGTGGAGCGACCTCCACGCCATAAACATACGAATGTCCCAATTATACCACGGTGGCTGCCCGAAAAACGACAGCGGCGACGAGCGTTGCCCATCTCCGCTCCACAAACCTGTCCACTTGGCCGTGCGCTACCTGGTAACAGTCACCGTTACGGTTGCCGTCGCGGTTCCGCCCTTGCCGTCGCTAACGGTGTAGGTGAACTTGTCGGTGCCGGTGTAGCCCGGCTTCGGCCCGTACCGAACTTGCCCGTTCACAATGGTTGTATTGCCATTCGCCCCTTTAGTCGTACTAACGATGGTTAAGCTGTCGCCATCAACGTCGATGACGAACGACTGATTGGCGGTAGGAATGTGTTTCGTACTGCAGTACTCTACCGGAAACTGGTAAAGGTTGGGCTTAAGGTATTGTTAAATTTGATGCTTTGTAATGAGTATCTTGGGCTACTTTGCCATTTATCGAGGGCGCGCATCCGGTTGCTTAAGGACTCGGCTGCCAGTCCGCTGGCGTTTGCGCAGGAACAATCCCACTCCTAGCAATACAGCTACAAATGTGGACAGCCCGAGCGCAATCATTACATTGCCCCCAAGCATTTGCGACAAGCCGCTCGTTCGTACGTTAAGTTGAGTGCTGGCCATCACCGCTTCGGCGTGCGGCGTTCCCGGGTCAACCACCTGCAAGGTATAGACGCCGCTCGCGAGGTCTGCCGGCAGCATAAAGGTCTGGGCGAAGTCGCCATGACCATCGCAAACGGCTTCTCCTAGTGGGATAACTTTGCCGTCCGCCACGAGCTCCACCCTGACGATCAAATCGGTGCCCAGGTTCGCACCACGCACTTCTAAACGGTCGCCTGGAACGAATCGAACTGCATCGACGATAAGCTGCGGCCCGCCCGCGTGAGCCGAACCAACCCTTGGAAAAGCTTCTGTCGCGACCAAAAGAAGGGCAGCTAACCATAGGATCTGTGCTAGCCGTCGAGTCACTTACTGCTCCCCTTAAAGCGAGGAGGAAGCAGCTGTCTGCTTCCTCCTCTATCATGATACGTCTTATTTAGGGTAACTTAGTGATGCGGCCTTCGACTACCGGTGTAATCGTGCCTTGCGCCTTGATGTAGTCAAGCATCACGTTGGCATCCAGGTCGCGCGTGACGCCCTGGCCGTCGGCAAACATGGTGTAGCCGTCGCCGCCGGCGTTGACGAAGTTGCTGGTCGCGAAGCTGTACGTAGCGACCGTGTCGTTGGTGATCGGTGTGCCATCGGGCAGCGTTACCGAGGTGATCCGCGCGCCAACAGGGGCCGAGCAAGAGACGCTGAACTTGAAGCCGGAGATCTGCGGGAAGCGGCCGTCGGCGCCTGAGCACACACCGGTCGCCGTATTCACCGTCAGCCTGCTGACGCCGTTCTCCAGGGCCGCCCAGAGTTGGACGCCGGTCACGCTGCGAGTAACTACTGAGTTGCCGAAAGGCAGCACTGCATAGACATCGCCAATCACGAGGTCGAACGGGGCAGTAGTACGACTCAGAGTCGTGTCCTGGGGCGCGTAGCTGGATGGCAGGGACTGACGAATGCTACCGCCGTTGTAGAGCGCCAGCTGCGTGCCATAGCGCTGGCGAATTGCGTCGGCAATCAGGTTGCCAAGGGCTGCCTCGCCACTTCGCTCAACCGAGGGCGCCCCGCCACGGGGGAACTTGGCGGTTGCAACGCCAATCTTCTGATCATATGTCGCCGCCAGCTGGGTGCGGTAGGGCGTGAGCATGTCAATGATCACCTGATCCGGTGTGACGGCGCTGGCCAGAGGCGTCACAAACTCGACTGAGCGGCTGACGATACGACTATTTTTTGGGTCAAGCGATAGCTTGACCCGGCTGTATGCCAGACCCTTGCTCTTATTCTCCGTCACCAATGCGTTGTTGTGAACACCCTGATACTGAATGTCAGTGTGGTCACCTAGGATAAGGTCGAAGCCACCAACATTATTGGCAAAGTCGATCAGCGGTCCGGTTGCATTACCAGTCGCATCAGTTCCCGTTACACCAGCATGGATCAGGGCGATCACTACCCGCGCACCTGCAGCTCGCGCAGCAGCGCTAGCCTTATTTGCCGCGGCGATCGGGTCAGTAATCTCAATGGTCCCGAAGTTGCCGGGTAATACCAGGGTCGGCGCCTCCGGGTTCGTGATGCCGACCACCGCCACTTTGACACCACCAACTTCAAAAATTTTATAGGGCGCGACGCCAGAAACGTTTGCGTCAACGTTCTTGAGGTTTGCGGACAGGTAAGTGAACGGCTTGCCGGCCTCAGTCGTTGAGCCTGCAAAGTCAATTTGGCTTTGGAGTCGGTCCAGCCCAGAGTCAAAGTTGTGGTTGCCGAGCGTGTCGGCGTCAAAGCCCATGAGCCGCATAGCCCTGATCGCCGGCACGTCACCGAAGAAACCCGAGAGCGGCGGTGTCGCACCGACTGAGTCGCCAGCGGTTAGCGTGAGCGTGTTCGGGTTGGCCGCGCGATCCTGCTTGAAGTACGCTGACAGTACCGCCGCTCCACCAACGCCACTGCTTGGATCAAGTTGGCCATGCCAATCGGAGACGTTCAAAATCTGAATATTGACGATGTTGCGCGGCGCTGCAGCCGCTGGCACGATCAGGGCTGCGACGGCGAGCAGAACGGCGAGAACTGCGAGCAACGTCGCACGCAGGCGCGTCCGGGGCACGAAGTTGGTGTTCAAGGATGCTTTCCCTTTGTTATAAACAATTGACAGGGTG
>JADDQF010000050.1:8478-45761 GCA_016781505.1 bacterium | reverse complement strand
AGGCTCGGCCTCACCCTGAAGCCGCTCCAGCAAGAACTGCATCGCAATCGTGCCGAACGAGCGGACGGGTTGGGCCACCACGGTCAAGAACGGGTCGAGCGCGGACGCCAGCTCGATGTCGTCGAAGCACACCACTGCCATGTCTTCGGGAACTTTCACCTGTGCCGCGCGCAGCGCCTCGATCACGCCGATCGCCAGCAGATTATTGCCGGCAATTATTGCCGTCGGACGCTGCGCAGATGGAAGCTCCAGAAGCTGATGGACAACGGGGTGGGCGCTGTCACGTCGGTAACTGTTGGCACTTACCAGCACGGGCATGGACTCGATGCCATGCTCGCGCAGTGCCGCTTGGTAGCCGCGCTGCCGATCACGATTGGTTGAAATGTCACCGGCGGCGTTAACCAGTGCGATGCGGCGATGGCCGAGCGAGTGCAGATGCCGGATCAGCAGCTTTGCGCCCGCGATGTTATCACCCGTCACGGTATCGGCATGGATTCCCGGCAAATCACGGTCGATCAACACGAACGGAATGCCTCGCGCGGTCAGCACGTCCAGGATTTGTCGTGATTCGGAGCCGCTCGGCGTGATCAACAAACCGTCGATGCGTTTGCTGATCAGGGCAGTGATATAGTGCCGCTCCTTTTCCACCGACTCATCGCTGTTGCCTAAAATAACCGTGTAGCCGTTGCGCTGGGCCATATCCTCGACGCCCCGGACCACAGCGGTGAAAAACGGATTGCTGATATCGCCGATGATCAGCGCGATAGTGCGGGTACGGCCGTTGAATAAACTCGTCACAAGCGCGTTGGGCACATACCCCATTTCGCGAATCACTTGCTCGACGCGCTGGCGCGTCGCAGGTGCAACCCGGCCTGAGTTATTGAGCACGCGGGAAACAGTCATCGCCGAAACTTGTGCTCGCTCCGCCACATCTTGAATACTTGTTGTTCTGCGTGTCGCATCCATGTGTTACCTGTATCACTATCAGGTACTGAATATGCCAATACATGGCAGTCAATGCAAGTGCGAGCTGGGCTCCTTCGCTGTGTCATACGCAGCGTTTTGCTTCGTCACACACACAGGATAGTATGTGGTGCCCGGTTTTGTCAACGCTAGATCCCGACAATGTTGGATTGTTCGTGGGCCTTGACAACCTACTGCTTGCCTGTTACCATCGTGTTACCCGTAACATAACAATCACGATTGTCCTGAAAAGACTAGCAGTCACTGTGCCTGCATTTCAGCTATCAGGTTTGATTGCAACATCGTTGCTGGCTCCGCAATCGTATCGATGCCGCGGGCCCAAGGCGCGGTTGTAGATCCGTCAGCTGTGTACCGGATGTGCCCTGTGTCAGCCCTAGTTCGAGTATAATGGGTGCTGAGGAAGCCGCCGCTTGACCACCGCATCACCCAATCTCGGAAGCTTCATTACCTGTGCTGCTAGCCCGAGCAAATCGACAACTAAGTCTTCACCACGAGCGTGTGATTGTACGGAGGATCGTACATGGACAATGTCGTAGTCTTGATGGAAGGCATTACGAAGTCGTTTCCAGGTGTGCAGGCGCTCAGCGAAGGCTACTTTGAGCTACGTTCCGGCGAGGTACACGCGTTGCTGGGCGAAAATGGCGCCGGCAAGTCGACGCTGATGAAAGTGCTTACCGGCATCTACCCCAAAGATTCCGGCCGCATTTTATACAAAGGGCAAGCAGTTGAGATCCCCACGCCCAAAGCAGCCCAAGACCTGGGTATCAGCATTATTCACCAAGAACTGAATTTGATGCCTCATCTCACGGTGGCGCAAAATATTTTTATCGGGCGCGAGCCGCGCTCTGGCCTCCGGTTTGTGCTGGACGAACAACAGATCAATGAACAAACGCGGCAGTTGTTCGATATGATGCATCTTCAGCTCGACCCCCGCGACAAGGTCGGCGACCTAACCGTGGCGAAGCAGCAGATGGTGGAAATTGCCAAGGCGTTATCGTTCAACTCCGAAGTCTTGATTATGGACGAGCCTACGGCGCCGCTGACCGAGACCGAGATCGAGGACCTGTTCCGCATTATTCGCCAGCTTCGCGAAAAAGGCGTCGCGATCGTTTACATCTCCCACCGTCTCGAAGAGATCAAGCAGATTGCCGACCGGGTCACCGTGATGCGGGATGGCCGTTATATTAATACGGTTGGAACCAGGGACGTAACGATCCAGCAGATCATCAGCATGATGGTTGGCCGCACGATCTACGAGACTGCGCCGGAAGTTCCTGAAACCGCCGACCATGAAACCGTGCTTGAAGTCAAGCACCTTAACCGCGGCCGGTCGATCAAGGACGTGAGCTTCGAGCTTAAGCGTGGCGAAATCCTGGGTGTGGCAGGGCTCATGGGCGCCGGACGCACCGAGGTAGCCCGCGCGATCTTTGGCGCAGATCCGATTGACAGCGGCGAGATCATTGTGGCAGGCAAAAAGGCGCCGATCAAGAGTCCCCAGGATGCCGTCAAGCATGGCATTGGCTATCTTTCCGAGGATCGTAAACGTTTTGGGGCGGCGCTGGGCTTGGATGTTGAGACGAACATTGCCTTGAGCGCGTTCCAAAAATTCCTGCGCTTCCTGGGCTGGGTTGACAGCGGCAAAACGCGGACAACAGCCGACCATTTCGTCAAGGCGCTGGCGATTAAAACCCCGAGCGTACGGCAAAAAGTGCGGAACCTGTCGGGCGGCAACCAGCAAAAGGTGATCATTGGCAAGTGGCTCACCGCCAACACCGACATCCTGATCTTTGATGAGCCCACCCGTGGTATTGATGTCGGCGCGAAAAGCGAAATCTATAAATTGCTCAACGAGCTGTCCAGCCAGGGCAAATCGATCATCATGATCTCCTCCGAATTGCCCGAGATTCTGCGCATGAGCCACCGCGTCCTTGTGATGTGCGAGGGCCGGGTCACCGGCGAGCTGCCCATCGCCGAAGCGACGCAAGAACGAATCATGCACTTGGCAACGCAACGCGAGTCATATTTATAGTCGATATCAGCGGTTCCAGCTTTAGCCTAAAAGAGGAAGCGTATGGCTGTTTCGGTAGCTCCAAGAGGGACGCTCGTGCGCAATGATGCACTGCAGCGGGTGTTGGCGTTCGGTGCACTCATCGTGCTGTTTGTTGTGTTTTCGCTTGCCTCGCCGAACTTCCTGCAATTCAATAACATCGTCGGCATCTTGCTGGCGACAGCGGTAAACGGTGTGCTAGCCCTGGGCGTCACCTTTGTCATCATCACTGGCGGCATTGATCTGTCGATTGGCACGGTGATGACGCTGGCGGCAGTTGTGACAGGTGTGGTGATCACACGCTGGAATTTACCCGTTCCGCTCGGCGTGCTCGTCGGGCTGCTGGCGGGAGCAGCCGCTGGTCTGGTGAATGGCCTGATCATCGCCAAGCTGAAAATCCCGCCCTTTATTGCCACGTTGGGCATGTTGAACGTGGCTAAGGGACTGGCGCTCGTCATTTCTGGCCTAACGCCCATCTACTTCAACAATGCCCCAGCCTTTAATACGATCGCCATGGGCTCGGTAACTGGCGCGATCATTCCCGGCTTCAACATTCCCAATGCGGTGCTGCTGTTTTTCCTGGCGGCCATTATTGCCAGCTTGATTTTGACCAAGACGGTCTTAGGCCGCTACACGTTTGCGCTCGGCAGCAACGAGGAAGCTGCGCGCTTGTCGGGCGTCAACGTCAACGCGTGGAAGATCGCCGTGTACACTCTGACTGGCCTGTTCAGTGGTTTAGCCGGCGTGATCATCGCCTCACGGCTTAATTCCGCCCAGCCTGCGCTTGGCCAGGGCTACGAGCTGGATGCCATTGCGGCGGCGGTGATCGGCGGTACGTCGCTCAGTGGCGGCGAGGGTTCGATCCTGGGGACGGTGATCGGCGCATTTATTATCAGCACGCTGACCAACGGCCTACGCATCCTGTCCGTGCCGCAAGAGTGGCAAACGGTGGTGACTGGCGCGATTGTGGTTGTGGCCGTGTACCTGGACATTGTTCGTCGCCGCCGCGGTTAATGCAGCGGAGCGTACGTTGATTGTTAGCTCGCACCGAGCTCAACAATAAAAAGATTCGCTGTAGTGAAAGGGAGACTGGGATGAAGCTCAAACGGTTGTTCGCTATGCTGTCGGGCCTTTTGGTCGCTATGTTGTTGGCGAGCTGTGGCGCAACGTCCGCAACGTCCGATTCAGGCGGTGGCGCTAGCCAAGGTAGTGCGGCTGGCGCCGGTACGACAGGGTCGCAGCAGGCTGGTGGTCAGCCCTACGTCGCGATCATCTCCAAAGGCTTTCAGCATCAGTTCTGGCAGGCGGTGCGGCAAGGCGCCGAAAAGGCCGCCCAAGAGATGAACGTGCGAATTACGTATGAGGGTCCTGAGAGCGAGGCGCAGGTCGACAAGCAGATCGAGATGCTGCAGACTGCCCTTGGCAACAAGCCCAACGCGATCTGTTTCGCTGCGCTGGACAGCCAGGCGGCAACGCCGCTGTTGGAGCAAGCTAAGGCAGCCAACATTCCGGTGATCGGCTTTGACTCCGGCGTGGAAAGCGACATTCCGGTGACCACGGCCGCGACGGACAATATTGCCGCGGCTGGTGCTGCTGCCGACAAAATGGCCGAGTTGATCGGCGGCTCGGGTGAGATTGCCCTTGTCGTGCATGACCAGACCAGTCGCACCGGTATCGACCGCCGCGATGGTTTTGTCAACCGGATCAAGGAAAAGCATCCCAACATCCAGATTGTCGACATTCAGTATGGCGGAGGTGACCAGCTCAAGTCCACGGACCTGGCTAAAGCGATCATGCAGTCCCGTCCCAACCTCAAGGGCTTCTTCGGCGCGAACGAAGGATCGGCCATCGGCGTGTTGAACGCTGTCAAGGAGATGGGCAAAGAAAACCAGATCACCGTGATTGGCTACGACTCCGGCAAGCAGCAGATCGATGCGGTGAAGAGCGGGGTTGAGGCTGGCGCCATCACTCAGGATCCGATCGGCATCGGCTACAAGTGCGTGGAGTCGGCGGTGAAAGCGATCAAGGGGGAGCAGCTGCCCAAGACCATCGACACCGGCTACCACTACTACGACAAGACCAACATCGACTCGGCCGATATCAAGCCGCTGCTGTACGAATAGAACGTGTGGTTCGATCCACCGGCGCGCAAGGGGTTGTCCTCCATTCTGGACAGCCCCTTGCGTATGTTGGTCTGTTGGTCGCGGTAGCATGGGGCTTGCGGTACAGTTGCAAGCGCGGGCGTTACCTCCTCGGAATCGTGCTTTACACGGAAAGGTTGAACGATGCTGACCTACCAACTGCTTCATCCGGAAATTTTAAGGGCACTCGGCGAAGGCGGCCATGGCGCGCAGGTATTGATTGCGGACGGCAACTATCCCCTTGCAACACGTTCCCATCCCCAGGCGCATCGGGTCTACCTCAACCTCGCGCCGGATCTGCTGACCGTGACCGATGTGCTCAAGGTGTTGGTTGAGGCGATTCCGATCGAGGCGGCGCATGTGATGCGGCCAGACACCGGCGACGAGCCGTCGATCTTTGCCGATTTTCGCCAACTGATGCCGGGTATCGAGCTGCAGCCATTGCAGCGTTTCGCCTTTTATGACGCGGCGCGGAGCCCGGACCTGGTGCTGGCCATCGCTACCGGCGAGCGTCGAACCTATGCGAACATTCTGTTAACGATTGGCGTGGTTCAGCCGCAATAACCGCAGGCAGGGTGACGCCCGCGCCACCGTAGGAGGAGGAATTGTCGATGACCCCATTATTCAACGCCGACGTACTGCGCCACCGAGAGTTTGGGCCGACGGATCTCCTGGTATCGCCGCTGTGTATCGGTTGTGCCCAGCTGGGCGATATGCCGGAAACCTTCACGTTCTCAGTGTCGGAGGAGCAGGCGTTGGCGACGCTCAGGAGCGCGTTCCGGAGTCCGATTAACTTTCTGGACACGGCTGCGTCATACGGGGATGGCGAGAGCGAGCGGCGGATTGGCCTGGTGCTGCAGGAGCTGGGCGGCATACCGGACGGCTATGTACTGGCCACCAAAGCGGATCGGGATTTGGAAACAGGCGATTACAGCGGCGAGCAGATCAAGCGTTCCGTCGAGCGGAGCCTGCAGCTGTTGGGTCTGGACCGGCTGCCAATCGTGTACTTGCACGATCCCGAGCATACCAGCTTTCAAAATGCCATGGCACCCGCTGGTCCGGTCGAGGTGTTGCTGCGCTTCCGCGACCAAGGTGTGATCGGGCATGTCGGCGTGGCCGGTGGTCCGATTGACTTGATGCTGCGCTACGTCGAGACGGACGCGTTCGAGGCCGTGATTACGCATAACCGGTACACTCTGCTCAACCGAACGGCCGAGCCCTTGTTGGAGCTGGCCGCGCGCAAAGGCCTCGCTGTCCTAAATGCTGCGCCATACGGCAGCGGTATGTTGGCGAAAGGGCCGGAAGCCTATGCGCGCTACGCGTATCATGATGCGCCGCCGGAGCTGATCGAAGCGGTGCGCGCGCTGGCCGCGGTGTGCGAACGCTTTGGTGTACCCTTGGCCGCTGCGGCATTGCAATTTTCCCTCCGCGATCCGCGGATCACGTCCACCATTGTCGGCATGAGCCGCCCCGAACGGATCACCCAAACCGTGGAGCTGGCCCAGCAACCGATCCCGGCCGAGCTGTGGCCTGAGCTTGCGGCGATCCCAATTCCGGAGTCCGATCCGGAGGCAAAGGGATAGCGGTCAGTCTGGCAGAGCTGGATGCGACAAGGCCAGGGACGCTGCCGGTTGGACAATCCCTGGCTTCGCACGTTGGATGGGCAGGAGGCTTACAGCACGGCCAGCAGCCGCGTAGGCCCACCCGAGCCACGATAGGTTTTGATTGCGCCGACGAATACGGTAGCGCCGGCGGGTGGCACATCCGTAAGATTGGCGACATTTTCCAGTCCCCAGCGGCCACTTGGCAGCCACGAGTAATGGACGGCGAAGTCTTTGGAGGCGCCAAAGTCCAAGCTAATCGTGTCAACCCCAATCCCAACCACATTCCGCTCCATCATCAGCAGATCGGTTGCCTCTTTGCTCCAACCAGGAAAATGCGGTGTGCCCGCGGCGTCGGCGTTGAAAAATGCTTTTGCATCGCCAATCCGAGTTGCCCAGCCACTGTGCATCATCACGATTGCCCCGTTGGGAATCCGGCCATGGCGCCGTTCCCAGGCCAGCAGGTCGTCGGGCATGATCATGGTGTCGGGATTGCGGGCCGCTCGCTCGCGGATGTCGATCACAGCCAGGGGACCAACCAGACGCTCCGGTGGAATCTCATGTACCGACTGTCCGCCCGGCGCGAAATGCAGGGGTGCGTCCATGTGGGTGCCCGTGTGCTCCGCCAGATCGAGACGATTGGCGTAATAGCCGTCGCGCTCGAAGGTGAACAGCACGTCGATGCGCATGGGATCATTGCCGGGAAAAACGGGCATGTTCGTGCCCAGTACATGCGTTAGATCGACGACGCGGCGCGCGTGCTGCCCGGCTGTGGTGGTGGCGGCCGGCGTGGCGATTGGGGCGGCCAGGGCAAGTGTAGCCGCGGTGCCAGCCTTGAAGAGATCGCGGCGGCTGACGGCAGACTGGAGCGACTTGAGCGTTTCCGGCAAACACATGGGTAGCCTCCGCTGCAGTGTAGATGAATACACCGTGGATTGGTGCTGTACACGCTACCATCGTTTGCGGGGCTTGACAACTCCGTGTTCTGATCGATAACCCTGGCCGAGTGCGGGAGAATGGGAACCGTGGAGCAAAGGTTGGGCAGCGAGAATGGATTACCTGGCCAGGGCTGGAGTGGGGCGCTTGCTAGCCGGCATCAGGGCGATGCGCAGATTAACAAGCGTATGAACAACGATCGGGAAGAGCAGACTCCCGGTCAGCAGCAGCAAGCCACACAAGGCGGCGCCAAAGAGCATCGTGCGTAGGACGCCGCGGCGGCCCTGGTAGGCGTGGCCCAGGCCAAACAAGACGGAGGTAATTAATGCGCTGCCGCCGAAGCTGAGACTAAAAGGCTGCTGCATCAGGTACTCCAGCGCAAAGCCACGGAACATCAGTTCTTCACATATGCCTGTCGTGAGGCTGACCCCAACCCACATCAGCCGCTCCGTTAAGGTGATGGGCAGCAGTGCTTGGACTGGCGCAAACGGGGCTAAAAATCGTCGCCGGAAACCGAGGTGGCTCCAGGCCAACACAATCGGCCCATACATGCCGCCGACGATATTGCCCACCACAACGAACACGAGCTGCGGATAAGCGCGCCAGTTAGCTGTTTCTGGCTCAGCCAGACCGAGGATGCTCCCCAGCGGCATTGCCAGGAGCAGAACTGCAACAAAAGCCCATTGCCATTTGATCGTTGCCCAATAGTTGGATAGCCGCCAGTGTGGACCGCGGATGGGTGTTGCACGGCGGAATGGTGCAGTGCTGCGCAGAGCTACAGCGACCAAGTACACGGCCAGCATATGTTGGAGCAAGGTTTGCAGCAGCTGCACTGCAGGTTCTTTCTAGCTATGCTGTTGGCGGCTGTTGGAAGCGAGCTCCAACGCATCGCGATACGGATCGGGCATGCAGCGGGCAGCGGAATCCGGAAACGGACGGGACGTGATGTAGCCGCGAATGCGCGCTGACGAAGACCTGCTGCGGGTCGAGGACCATGTATCCGTGCTGTTGCCAAGCACAGCCATATTGTACCTTAACCACATGTCGCTCGGCTGTGATTAGGCTTGGGGCTTGTTGTTTGAGAAGTACCAACTGCATTATGGGGCAGCTGTCCAGCTA
This sequence comes from bacterium, assembly GCA_016781505.1. Classification (GTDB taxonomy): domain Bacteria; phylum Chloroflexota; class Chloroflexia; order Chloroflexales; family Kallotenuaceae; genus LB3-1. The sequence continues at coordinate 36,933 of JADDQF010000050.1, read as the reverse complement.
CTGGGCGCCAATCGACGGGAGGGTGATGCTCTGCTGGATGGCAAAGGCTTCCCAGCTTACCGTTGCCGTGGCAATCTGTGACCGGGCCTCTTGCAGGCGCAGGGCTGCTTGGTTTGTGAGCGCTACGTCGTAGCTGCGATAAAACTCAAGCATGAGGTCCAAGGCTTGTTGTTCCAGCGTTAAGCCGTCAAGGTAAAGCTGATGGGCGGCGGCAATTTCGGTCGGCGGTTGGAGCGCCTCGATTTGGCTATGGCTGCGCTGCACCTGTTCGCGCAGCTGCAGCGTTGCAGTCGCGCGCTCAACCGATGTGCGGCTGCCATCCGTGGTTTTGCGGTACGCCTCGGACGCGGCTTGCAATATGTGCCGCTCCGCGTTGATGCTGTCGAAGTAGGTTGCCACCACGGCGTGGCTGGTGGACGTCGGAGTGATCGCCGGGGCAGCGGTAGGCGTACGGGGAACGGCTGTCGGCGTGGGCAGCGGCGTCGGGAGATCATGAACGGTCAAAAACGTCGGCATGGGCTGGACATTAATGGCTGTGCGCACGCCCAGGGTTGAGCCGATCAACACGATCGGGATCAACAACAAGGCACGGACGGTGCGACGCCAGGTAGCCTGGGCATCGCGCCAGCTGGACCACCAACCGTCCGCGGCGATTGCCTGGGTAAGTGGCGTGAGCGCGGTCGGCGTTTCGTTCACCGGCTGCTGGAGCCGCTGTTGCAGCAAAACCAAGCCCTGCTGCGCGCGCTCGTTCGCCGGGTTGATGCCAATCACCGCGCGGAGGCAAAAGGCACTATCTTCGGGCTTGTCGAGCACGCCGCTCAGCCACAGCCAGGCTTGCTCATGCTGCGGATTAAGCCGAACGGCCTGCCGCAGCAATCGTTCCGCGACCGCCTTTTGGCCGCCACGAGCCGCCGCCATGCCGCGTTGATACAGCTGCTCCGCCTGCTGGGCAAAAATTTTGACGCCGGGCTCTGGCATAGCTTCAATAATCAATAAGCAACGAGCGACGCGTAGCTTGCGTGTTCATTGCTGGTTAGGCACTAGTGGTCCGGAAGATAGGTGTTGACGACACGTTGAATCAGCGATGGATTTTCGATAAGCTGCTTGCGCACCACGGTCCAGTTCTTTGGATCTTCATTGCCCAGGCGCCAGATGGCGATGCCCGACAAATCCAGCTGTTCCACCAACTCCATCTTGGCTGCCAGCGAACGATAATCGGCAAACCAGACCGTGCGTCCTTGGCCATTTTTCTGATACGTGAAGTAGGATTCTTCGATCGGGCCGCTGCTGTCGCGCGCCCGGAAGTTAACATCCGGCTGGTGCAGCTCGATCAAGGCTTGGATATCGGCCCAGGTTTGCGCGAGCGCATCCTCGCCCTCGGCCCAGTTATAGCCATAAAACGGAATGCCAAGCTGCAGCTTTTCGGCGGGCATGACTGAACGCCCGTATTCTGCCACAGAGGCTACCCAGCTAAGAGGAGCGATCGGACCTGGACCCCCGCCACGCCAGCTATAATCGTAGGTCATGATGCGGACGCGATCGCAAATCTCGCCCAGCAGCTGCCAATCTTGAAAGCCGCCCCAGCCGCCGTAGTCTTCGGTCTTGGCATGAAGCGCCACGGTCAACAGCTTGTTTTCGGCGTGCAGCGCAGCGGACAGCTCCTGCATAAACGCGCTGTACGCGGCACGGCTGCTAGCGGGCAATGACTCATAGTCGATATCAATGCCATCATAGTTGTGCGTGCGGATTTCAGCCATGATCAGGGCAATATGCTGCGCCCGCCTGGCTGGATTCTCGAGCATCGGTAAAATCTCGTTGGGATCCAAGACATTATGAATCGTCGGAATAACCAACACTTCCGCCGCGTGAGCCGCTTCAACCAGTGCCGCATCCCGCGCCCCATCTTCAGGAATGAGGCTGCCGTCGCTCACCCGGGTGGTGTACCAGAAGGGACTAACCTCGTCTAAAATATCTTTATTGGCCTCAAACGAAGCACGCGCATGTTCTGCATCGAACGAGGTAGGCAGCCAGGCCGCGATGGTCCGCCCTGTTTTGGGGTGTACCGCGGCGACCGGCCGGGGTGTTGGCAGAGGTGGCAGTGTCGCGGTTGGCAATGGAGGGACGGCGGTTGGCACAGATGTCGGCGTTGCGGTCGGCTGCAGTGTTGGCGCGGCGGTCGGATAAAAGGCTGCCTCCAGCCTGCGCCGCTCGACCTGCACCAGCCGTGCTTGCCACATGTTAACCGTGTCGCCGACCAGCATGGCCCACAAAACAAACAGCAAAAGGTACCCGCTGACCAGGAGTGGCCGAGGCAGGAGACTGATGCGGCGAATACCGCTTTCTACTGCATTCCGAAGGCGTTGCATGACGCGGCGCAGGCTACCATAGGGCGATCGCAGCGTCAAGCGCTAAAAGGCTGATCAGTCCCGACCATGAGCGGTAACATTGGCTGGTCAGGAGGCGACCTCGCTCCTCGTGGCGGTCGCGGCAGCTGCGGGTATTGCTCGGCGGTGTTTGCTCCTGCGGCTAGCACACGTGTTTTACAGCCTCGACTGATTTGTGTATATTCTGTTGGGTTAGGGAGTGTGAGCGGATGGCAATAAACTGCTATACTGATGTCTTACCCCAGGTTTCTGAAGCATAGGGTAGCGCATGACTGGCTTCTTCGCAGAAGGCGACCTTACGCCCAATCGGATCGAGCAGGCACGGATTGCAGCTGCCGGCCACTATATTGATCTGACAAGCAGTAATCCGACGCATCAGGGTTTGCTTTTTCCGCGTGCTGTGCTTGAAACGGCAGCGGGACGCTACTGGAGCCAGCGCCGCTACGATCCGCAGCCCCGCGGCCAGCTGGCTGCTCGTGCTGCCATTCGCAGCTATTATCAACAGCGGACCCCCCAGCTCGGGCTGCACCCCGACGATGTTTTCATCACGGCTAGTACCAGTGAAGCCTACTCGTTGCTGTTTGCCCTGTTGACCGAACCGGGTGACAACGTCCTCGCGCCCGTGGTCACGTATCCGCTGTTTGAATTCTTGGCCGAGCTGCATCATATCGAGCTGCGGCCGTATGCGTTGGATGAAGCGCGGAGCTGGCGCATCGATCCGGCGAGCTTGCATGCGCAGGTTGATCGCCGGACGCGAGCGGTGCTGATTGTGTCGCCGCATAACCCAACGGGAGCGATCGTGACCGAGCCGCTCCCGGCGCTGACATCGCTGGGCCTGCCCGTTATTTGCGATGAAGTGTTTGCCGAATTTACCTATCGTGTGCCGGCCACCCCGCCGTTAGGCACGCTCCACCCCGAGCTGCCGGTGTTTCACCTTAATGGCATATCCAAGCTCTTTGCGCTGCCCGATCTTAAGCTCGGCTGGATTGCACTCAGCCAGATGGCCCGGCCGTATGCCGAGCGGCTTGAGTTGCTCAACGATACGTTTTTGGGCAGCAACAGCTTGTCCCAGCATATGCTCCCCGATCTGTTCAAACAGGGAATGGAATTTGTGGAGGAGATGCGGGTGTATGTGCAGCGCAATCTGGATTATTCGCTTGAGCGTTTAGCCAATCATTCGGTGTTGCGTGCGCAGCCTCCCGACGGCGGCTATTATTTGTTTCCCCAGGTAGCGGGCTGGGACGATGAAGAAGCCTTGGTGCTGCATTGCTTGCAGCACGGCGTGTTGGTGCATCCCGGCTATTTTTATGGCTACGAGCGCGGCGCGCACCTGATGCTGTCGTGTTTGACGGCGCCGGAGCAGCTGACGCCAGGACTGGATCGACTGATTGCCGCGCTGGATGTGTAAGCATGGTCGGTCGTTGCCTTGTGCTGGCCCTCGTCGGCCGCCGTTAACAAGCGGCAGGGACTGGCTAACATTGCCGGTCCCTGCCAGGTACACTCGCGGCCCCCCTGCTTAGCGGGCCGTGACGCGCTCAGCCAGGAAGCGCCCAGCGCCGGTCAGCTCGAGGTGCTCGTTGTGCTGCCGAACCCATCCGGCCTGAACTGCACGGCGCACCACCTCGGCTGCAAACTGCGCTGTCCAGCGCAGGTCCGCTTATATCAGTCGGTCGTCACCGTGCTGTAATCAAGTTTGACCTCGTCGTTCATCACTGTTGGGTACAATTCCTGTCGCCGTCGATCATCCTGCATCTCTTCGCGTAGCGTACACCATAATCGTCGTTCACAATCGGTACAACAGGAGTCTCCTCTAATGCAGCGGACATCGTCGTCGCTGATGAGCCTTGGTGTGCTCATCGCCGTGTTGGTGAGTGTGTTTGGCGGACGTCCGGCAGTTGCCGCAACTGGCCGCGAGCCAGTGATTGTCATCCCCGGCGTGGCGGGATCGGAGTTCACCGCGTCTAGTACGTTTACGCTCAACGTGGATAACGGACACGGCGGCACGTACACCCGCACCTATAACGCAGGTGATAAGGTATGGGTCAACACCTGGGAAGCGATCAAGCTAGGCGCGGATGACTATTTCGATGTGCTCAAGCTGAAGGCGGATGGCGTGACTCCCGTTGCGCCAGCGTTGCGGGTGAGCGGTGTTTATGGCTCGGCCTACGACGATCTGATTGGGTATTTGCAAGGGCAGGGCTACGTGCAGGGCGTCGATCTGTGGCTTTTCCCGTACGATTGGCGCAAAGATATTCGCGTTACCAATGCCCAGCTTGATACGCTTGTAAAAAGAGCATTGACGGCTGCAAACGGCGGACGAACCGACCCCGCAACCTGGACGATCAAGCGCGTTGATCTGGTTGGACACTCAATGGGTGGCATGATCGGGCGCAGCTACGTTGCAAACGCCACGCGAGCGCAGCGCATCGATCAATTGATTACGCTTGGATCGCCGCAGCTTGGCGCGGCCAAGTTCCTCAAAACGTTGATGTACGGCGATGATTTCGGGCCGCACTTCCTGGGGATCGGCCTCAACTCGCAGGAAATCAAGGACGTTGTGCAGAACATGCCGGGCGCGATGCAACTCCTGCCGTCCAGCCCGTACTACACCTATTATGACAACAGCGACAGCGGACGGCTCCGGCCCTATGTGGAAGACCGCGAAATCGACGGCAGTAGTGCAACCAAAGGCGTCTTATCCTATAACGGCGTCAAGCAACTGCTGTTGAACACGGGCAAAAACGGCACGGTCATCAACATGGCCGAATCGTATCATACGGCGCTCGACGGCACCCGCAACGGAGGTGTGAATGGCGTGCGGTGGGCCGCTCTGATCGGGTACGGGCAGGGCACCCTCGGTCAATTGCGCGAGTACACGGGATCGTGCTGGTCGTGGTATCGCTACGTGTCGTGCCCGAAGCGCGATGAAACACCCGTGGACGGCGACGGCACGGTAGCGCTGATGTCGGCAGCGATGGGCGATCCCTGGCGCAACACTCTGATCAGCAGCGGTGCGCAGTTGTGGTACATCGAGCGTGGGCATGGCGATCTGGTCAAAGCCAACTACACCCTTGGTGTCCGCACTGGCGACGGCCCAGCCCTCACGTGGATCGGCGATCTGTTGCGCGGCACGATTGCGCTGTCGGCGGAAACCTCGGCACTCTCAACCAATACGCTCACCATGGCGGCAACGACCTCCAAGACCGCACCCGATACGTCCAAGGTACAGCGTGTGCCGAATGCACAATTAGGCGGGATGTGGATTGCAGCGCTGGGGCCGGTAGCACTTGAAGTGCGTGATAACGAAGGTAAAGCGACCGGACGCAAGCGCGGTGCGGAAACGGCAACCGCCGACATCGCCGAGTCACGCTACGAGCGTCTGCCCGGCAGCGAATTCAGCTTCGTCAAGCGTGAGGCGCCATACACGTTGAGCTTGGTCGCCGAAACCGAAGGCAGCACCGATCTCAAAGTGCGCGTGCTCGGTAACGGCAAGGTCGAGCGGACGGCGGTGTATCTCGGCGTGGCGTTAGGTGCGAACGGGCGGGCTGAGTTAGCGCTCAAGCCGAGCACAGGTCGCGCGGATGCACCGCAGGCGTGGCCCGAATTACAGGTGGATGCGGACGGCGATGGCATATTTGAGGCGCGCGTTCCAGCCGCAGCCGTCCTCAACGAAGCGGAAAGCGTCGATCAAACCGCGCCCGACGTAACAATTACCGCTCCTGCCGCCGATGTGCAAGGCCAAACGAGCGTGCAGTGGCAAGCGACGGACAGCGGAGCGGGCGTGCTACGTGAACAAGCCGTGATCGATCCCGACACGGCGGCACGAATCGTACAGAACGGCGAAACAGTCCAGCTCGCACCCGGAGCGCATCGGCTGGTCATCGTTGCGATCGATCGCGCGGGTAATGCTAGCAGCCGCGAAGTTGTGTTTACCGTTCGCTAGTCATTTAAAGCAAAAACACCCACGAGCGTCCAGAATGGTGGATACCATTTTGGACGCTCGTGTTGTAGGTCGTGTCCGGTGTGTGCGGCTTTATGTGCCGACAAGTAAGGTTTGTTTATAACATCGCGCTAGACTTACTCCCACCACAACTACAATGTGCTACGTCCCTATCAGCACACCGCCACGATCCAGGAGCGGAGCGACCGTTGTCCGCCACTGGGGACGGAACGTGTACACACACAGCAGCCGTAATCGCACCGCAGCATCGTACACGGCAATCCGCTGGCGTGTAGCAACTTCTGGCTGATAGCCGTCGATCAACGCCGCTTTCGCCGCCTCGGCTTGCTCCGCTGTGCACCGGCCTTGCTGCGCCCGCAGATCGAAGTGAACGAGCGCATTGGCAAGATCAAGCGCCGCCTCGCCACACGCCAGTGTATCGAAATCCAACAGCCCGATCGAACCATCATCAGCGACGAACACCTGCTTGTCGTAGAAATCGCGATGCAGCAGCGTGGGTGGCGACGAACCAGCCAGCAGCGCCCGAAACACAGGCAGCGCAGCAGCTACCAGCTGATCGCGCCGTTCGGGCGCAAATGTCGTAGCACGTTCGATCCATCTTTGCAGCATCGCGACTTCGTTCTGTGCCGAGTACGAATTAGCCTCAGTATGTGGAGCTTGGTGCAGCGCCTTGAGCGCCCGTCCCGCCGCGCGTGCCGCTTCGATCATGTCTTCGCTGCCGAGCAGAGCATACAATGAGCGCCCCGATAATGCAGACCAGACCACCACACCCGCTGTTTGATCAATGTTGACGGGCTCGGGTGTTGCAAACGGGCGGCCCCCAACTTCCGATGCAGCACGCGCTGCCGCAAGAATCGTAGGCAGTCGTTTCGGCTGCACGATTTTGGCGAAGCGCAGCTCATTCTGATCAACGAGCCGCACCACCGCCCGCCGCTCCGGCTGATGCACCAGCAGATGCGCGTCGGGGTGCTTACGCTTGCAGATCAGCCTTCGACGGAGCAGGATTGTGCCGTATTTTGCTCGAGTGCTCAGGGTAGCTGCGTGAAGGAACGGTGCTCCGCCTGCCGCGGGTGGCCCAGGCCTTGCTCGCCGTGCTCCCAGCAGGCTAGCCGCACGTGGTATGAACGCCGACCGTCCCAATCGCCGGCTACGGTATAGTTGTGGTGCAGGCTCCGCTCAGCCTGATTGGTGGAGTCCGAATGCTCTTGCGGAAGTGTGTGCTACCAGCGGAAGGAGATTGTCCATGGGCAGGCCCATCGAGTTTGGCTACTTCGCGCCAACAGGTTCAGCGCGGGCTGGTGGACGAGAGTTTGAGCCGGCTTTACGCCGTGCGCTCGACATCGCCCGCCAGTCTTTTTCCTCGGTCTGGTTCTCCGATCACTTTATGTTCGAGGACGCCCCAATCCATGAGGCGTGGGTCATCCTCAGCTATACCGCCGCGCTCGTGCCCGACCTGCAGCTTGGCCATCTGGTGCTGTGTAACTCGTATCGTCCGCCTGCGTTGGTCGCCAAAATGGCGGCTTCCCTCCAATCACTCACCGGAGGGCGGTTCGTGCTTGGCTACGGCGCCGGATGGAAGCAGGACGAATATCTGGCGTACGGGTATGACTTCCCCAGCGCCGCCGTGCGCATCGCCATGATGGAGGAGGGCATCGCGGTGATCAAGGCGATGTGGCGGGATGCGCAGCCGACCTTTCAGGGCCAGTTTTATCATATCGACCAGCCGTGGTGCGAGCCCCGCCCGAACCCCGCGCCGCCATTGATGATCGGCGGTGATGGCGAGCAACGAACGCTGCGGGCAGTGGCGCGGCACGCGGATTGGTGGAACTGTTATTCCCGTACTGCGGAGGTGGCCCGGCGCAAGCTGGAGGTGCTTCAGCAGCACTGTGCGGCGGAGGGTCGCGATTTCGGGAGCATCCGCAAGACCTGGTCCGGGCCCGTGATTATCGACCGCGATCATCAGGCTGCACTGCGGCGCGCGGGTGATCGCTTACAAGGGGAGCAGCCGCCGATCGCCGGCGATCCGTCGGCGGTAGTCGAGCGTTTTCAGGAGCTGGCTGAGCTGGGCTTTGATCTCTTCCAGGTCTCCTTCGACCAGTTTCCGGACACGGCTGACATGGAGCTGTTCGCCGGGGAAGTGATGCCGCGCTGCCAAGCGTAGTGCGCTTCCATTGCCCAGTGGAGTCCGTTGGCCGAGATGATCGCCACCTTGATCACAGAGTACGGAGGAAGACACGCTATGGCAGAGCTGAGATTTGGCTGGCATATGCACTCATTTCCTGTGGATGGCAGCAGCGCGCCGACCTTTGTGGAGCAGATACACCACACGTTGCAGCGCATCCACCCGCATATCGACTCCGTCTGGGTGGACGATCATTTGATGCCCTGGGCCGATTGGCAGTCAAAGGACACGCCCTATCTGGAATGCTTGACCACCATCGCATATTTTGCCGCGGCCTATCCGTCGCTTGTCTTTGGCGCAAGTGTGCTCTGCCAATCGTATCGGAATCCGGGGCTGCTGGGCAAGATGGTCGCCAATCTCGACCTCCTCACCGGTGGCCGTTTCATTTTTGGCATCGGCGCGGGCTGGATGGAACAAGAATATCGGGCGTACAACTACCCGTTTCCGCCGGCAGGCGTACGACTGGACCAGTTGGAGGAGACTATTCAGCTGGTGAGGCAGCTATGGACGGATGCTCCCGCGAGCTATGCGGGCAAGCACTATCGCATCGACAACGCGTATTGTGCCCCACGGCCCGAGCCCCAGCCACCCCTGTTGATCGGTGGCGGCGGCGAACAGCGCACGCTACGCCTCGTCGCTCAATACGCGGATTGGTGGAACATTCCAGGCGGAACCGTAAGCAACTACGCCCACAAGCTGGACGTGCTACGACAACACTGTGCCGACGTCGGTCGTGATTACCATTCGATCCTTAAGACATGGTCGGCCGAAGCGATCGCGCTGGCGCCAACCGAGGCGGAAGCCCAGCGCATCGCGGCCGCGTCTCCCTACAACAACAACACCCTGATCGGGACGCCCGAGCAGGTAGCCGATCAGCTCCAAGCCTTTGTGAATCTGGGCGTTGAGTATTTTATTGTGCGGCTGCTGGACTTCCCCCATACGGACGGAATTGAGCTGTTTGTGCACGAGGTCATGCCGCGGTTACGCGCGGCGCAGGCCGAACGGATGGGTACTGTGTAGCCGGATCGTGCTGCTTGGCGCGACGGAACAAAGCAGTCCTCACAGGCCGACTGCTTGTATTCGGCTATGCTCCGTGCTTGCCGGACGTGCTTGGGCATACGCTTTGCTGAGCAAGGACGTGCAGATGGGTAAAGCGTTTGCCGCACCACAGATGGGGAGGATCACATGGAGCAGCATGTATATCATGGGTCAATCTCGGCCGAAGGCTTAGCACAAGCGCTGCTGGACGAGTGGGACCAGGGCGACACCATGGCGCAGGCCTTTGGCGAGGAGGATCGGGTGATTGTGCAGATCGGCCAGCGGGAAGCCGGCTGGTTTAGCGACGAGCCGCGCCAAGCCCTAACACTGGGCATCGAGCCGATTGAGGACGGTGTTCAGGTTACGATGGGGCAGCAGCAGTGGTTCAAGGATGGCGGAGTTCAGTTTATTGGCGGCGGGCTGATCGGCCTGTTTCCATTTTTCTTTGCCTTTCCCTTAGGTGAGCTCTTTGGCAGTCAAGGCGAGATCGATCAAAGCTTGCCCGGCCGGATCTGGGCGTCGATTGATCGCTATGTCGGCAATGCGGGCGCCGCCACCGGCAAGACCCGGCGGCTATCCACGGTGCCCTGCCCAGCCTGTGGTGTGGCCAATGCCCAAGGCGCCGAACGCTGCTCGGCCTGTGGCTCGAGCCTGGTCGCCGCGCCTACCTGTGAGAATTGCGGCCATACGAATCCGATTGGCGCGCATTTCTGCAACCGGTGTGGTACGCAGCTAGGCGCTGCGGTGCCCCGCTAAAAGTAGCCTTGATCGACCTGCGCTTTGGAGTGCTTGGCGTGGTGTTGGAGGCAGGGTTGGCTTAAGCCCTGCCTCCATGCGTTGCTCACAGAGCTGTGGTTGTGCTTACACCGGCCTTCGCTGGGCAACCACTGCTTACGTTCCTCCCGCAGCTGGCCGTGTTATCCGACGCGGCCCTCGGCGACCAGCAGCTCCGCGTTCAGGATCGCGCCGCCTGCCGCGCCCCGAATGGTGTTGTGGGACAGCACCACAAACTTAAGGTCGTGCAGGTTGCACGGCCGGACCCGCCCTACCGTCGTGCCCATGCCGCCAAAGAGATCGCGATCCCGGCGCGGCTGTGGCCGGTCCGCTTCCGCTCGCACAACGATCGGTTGCGTGGGGGCTGAGGGCAGATTGCGGACGATTTGCGGCGCTCGAAACTCGCTCATGCACGCGGCGGCCTCCTCCGGCGACGCTTTGTTCGCCAGGCCCAGCGATACTGCCGCGGTATGTCCGTCCAAGACCGGTACGCGCGTGACCTGCGCGCTGATCGCAATCTTGGCATTTTGGAAAGCTTCGTCTCCTATCTGCCCCAGCAGCTTCAACGGCTCGGTCTCGATCTTGTCTTCCTCGCCGCCGTTGCCGATGTTGGGAATGATGTTGTCCATGATATCCAGGGAGGCTACACCGGGATAGCCCGCGCCCGACACCGCCTGCAGTGTGGTCACAAACATTCGCTCCACGCCAAACGCATCATGCAGCGGCTTCAGCGCCATCACAACGGTGATCGTGGCACAGTTCGGATTGGTAACGATCGCGCCGGGCCAGCCACGCTCACGCTGCTGCCGCTCGAGGATGGCCAGGTGCTGGGGGTTGACTTCGGGAATCAGCAGCGGCACCAGCGGGTCCATCCGAAACGCCGACGCGTTCGAGCATACAAAAACGCCACCCTTGGCCCACTGCGGCTCGGCTTCGAGCGCGTTCTCGGTTGGCAGCGCCCCAAACGCCAGTGGCACGTCGGCAACGTCGCTGGTCGGCTGCACGATCATGGTGCCGATCGCTGGGGGAATCGGCTCGTTCAGTATCCAGCGCGTCACCTCGGCGTATGGCTTACCGATTGAGCGCTCCGAGCCCGTCAGCACTGCGATCTCGAACCACGGATGATTTGCCAGCAACTGCACAAACCGTTGGCCGACAGCGCCTGTCGCGCCCAGGATGGCGACAGGTAATTTCGATGAGGGAGGCATAGATCGTCCTTTCTGCTGCATACAAAAAACCCCGCTGCTGCCAGCAGGGTGTAATCGAGTCCTGTAACCGCCGGCATTACACAAGCTGTGGTGTGGTAGTCTCCACCCGCGCTGTCAGCGGATGAATGGCGCGCACGGCCGTATCGGCGTCGTTCGCGTCCACGACCAGGCTGATCGAGCACTCGGACGAGCCGAGCGCAATCGCATGAATATTGATGCCGACATCGCCCAAGGCGGCGAAGATGCGGCCCGCTATTCCGGGCGTGGTGCGAATGCCCGCGCCAACCACACTGATGATCACGGCTTGATCCTGCAAGAACACACCATCAATATCGCGCCGGGCGAGCTCATTCGCCAGCTCACGCTCCAACGACTGCTTGACATCGTTCGCCAGCTTGGACGGAATCACAAAGCAGATGCTTTGTTCCGACGATGCCTGTGAAATCATCAGTACACTGGCATGTATCCGCGCTACGGCCGTAAAGGTACGAGCCGCAATGCCGGGTACGCCCAGCATACCACGTCCGGCAACCGTAAGCATGGTCAGGTTGCGAATAGCGGTTACGGCTTTGATCGCGCCCGCCCCCGCCTCGCCGCGCGGCATCACCACCGTGCCGGGATGCTCGGGATTGAAGGTGTTTTTGAAGTGCACGGGAATGTTTTTCTCGACCAGCGGCTGGATCGTCTTGGGATGAAGCACTTTCGCGCCGAAGTAGGCCAGCTCGCTGATCTCATCGTAGGCCAGCCGCCGCAGCACGCGCGCTTCGGGTACGACCCGCGGATCGGTCGTCAGCACGCCGTCCACTTCTTTATAAAAAATGACGGTATCAGCATTGAGGCTGGCGCCAATCACGGCCGCGCTGTAATCGCTGCCGCCACGGCCCAGCGTGGTGGTGATGCCGTTCGCTGTCGCTCCCAGAAATCCGGTGATCACCGGTACGTATCCCTGCTCCAGCAGCGGCCGGAGCTCGGCGTTGACCTGCGCTTCGGTCTCGGCCATCAGCGGAGTGGCATCGCCAAAGCGGTCATCCGTCCTGATCAAGGTTGCCGCATCGATTGCCTGAGCTTTGATCCCCTTGGTCCGCAAGGCCGCGGCCACCAGGGGCGCGTTCAGGCGCTCGCCCAGCGCGCCGATCGTATCCAGAGCGCGAGGTGTGAGCTCGCCCAAAACATGAATGCCATGACACAGCGTTTGAAACTCGGTGAGCAGCCGTTCCGTTGCGGCGTGCAGCGCGCGGCACTCGTCTGCATCGCCGACGAGCTCGGCAGCCGCGGCTCCATGGCGCGCGATCAACTCTCCGGCGATGATGCCAAAGGTAGATCCATCGCCCGCCGCCGCAGTATGCGCGCCGCGCAGCAGTGCGTCGGTGACGCCGCTCATGGCCGATACGATGATGGCAACCTGATGCTCCGTGCGGGCATGGCCGACAATCCTGGCGACAGCCTCCACCGCAGCCGGGCTGCCCACCGATGTTCCTCCGAATTTATACACGTGTAACGACATAGTTTACCAGGGACTGTTGCCTGTGCTGCGGCGGGGTCAGCGGGCGCTGGCCATCCCGACTCGCCGCGTTAGCTCGGCGTCCCAGATTCCTCCGTAGTGTCCAAAAACTCACTGATGAGCGGTGTCAGGCGCTCATGGTCCAACAAAAACGCGTCGTGGCCCAGCGGCGAATTCATGGCCACGTAGTCAACATCCCGGCCGGCCACCCGCAGCGCAGCCACGATATCTTCTGAATTCTGGGGTGGATATAACCAGTCGGAAGAAAAGGATGCTACCAGAAACCGCGCCTGGGCTTGTTCAAAGGCTGCAACCAGGGAGGCAAAGCCATCGCTGGCATCGAAGTAGTCGAGCGCCTTGGTGATGTACAGATACGAGTTCGGATCGAAACGGTCAACGAACGAGTTGCCCTGGTAGTCCAGATAGCTTTCAACCGCAAACTCAGATTGGTGCGCGTAGCTCAGCTCCTCAGCCGACTGGAGCTTACGTCCAAAGCGCCACTGGAGCCGCTCTTCGCTCAGATAGGTCATATGGCCGACCATCCGGGCTGTCGCCAGGCCGGCCGCTGGTGGCTGATGGCCATAGTAATCGCCGTCACGCCACAACGGATCATGCATGATCGCTTGTCGGCCAATATGGTTGAACGCGATTTGTTGCGCGCTGTGCTTGGCCGCAGTGGCCAGCAGAACGGCTTGCCGTACGCGGTCCGGATAATTGATTGCCAGCTCCAGCACTTGCATGCCGCCCATCGAGCCGCCGATCGCCGCCTGGAGGGTCTCGATGCCCAGCCGATCCAACAGCCGCATCTGCGCCGCCACCATGTCGGGAATGGTGACGACCGGAAACCGTGCGCCATAGGGCTGGTCGGTTGCGGGATTGATCGAGCTCGGACCGGTTGAGCCGCGGCAGCCGCCAATGACATTGACGCAGATCACAAAGTAGCGTGTGGTATCCAACGCACGGCCAGGTCCAATCAGGGTATCCCACCAGCCCGGCTTGCGATCATGGGGTTGGTGTCGGCCCGCGGCGTGGGCATCGCCGGACAACGCGTGCATGACCAGCACGGCGTTGTCTCGTTGGGAGTTTAGTGTGCCGTATGTTTCATACGCCAGCGTGACCGGTGCAAGCTCCACTCCGCTTTTGAGGCGCAGCGGCTCATCCCATGTTGCGTACTGGGTCTGTACGATGCCAACGTCGGTATTCAATGCTGCAAGTTCGCGTTCAAGTGCTGCCAACATGTTTAGGTTTCAGGTTATAGGCTTCAGGTTACAGGCTTTAGGCCATAAGTTGTAGGTACGAAAAGTGAAATTTTCCAAGAACCTGATGCCTGATACCTGCTGCCTTCCTCCGCCTCCTGCCTCGTTCGTTTTAGGTTTTAGGCTACAGGCAACAGGTTTCAGGTACGGTTGGAGCAATGCTCTCCAGTATCCTGCAGCCTTGTTTAGGTTTTAGGCTACAGGCAACAGGTTTCAGGTACGGGTAACTTATTATTTCCCTGTGACCCGTCGCCTGCTGCCTGTTGCCTTGATCGTCTGCTGTCTCATTATTTTCTAGGTTTCAGGCTTCAGGCGACAGGTTTCAGCAGGAACACTCTCCTGTGACCTGTTGGCTTGATCGTCTGCTGCCTCGTTATACCTTAGGTTTCAGGCAACAGTATGGATACAAGAACGCTCTCCTGTAACCTGAAGCCTGTTGCCTGTAGCCTCGTTAGTCTTAGGTTTCAGCATGAATACAGAAAAACTCTCCTGTTGCCTGTAACCTGTTGCCTGATGCCTGTTGCCTGTTGCCTCGCTACACTTTGCTTAGGGCGTTGTCCAGATCGGTCAGCAGATCGTCCAGCGTTTCCAGGCCAACCGACAGCCGGACATAATCCTCGGTTACGCCGGTGGTGATCTGCTCGTCGGGCGTGAGCTGTGAGTGCGTGGTGCTGGCCGGATGAATCGCCAACGACTTCGCATCGCCGATGTTGGCCAGATGCGAGAAGAGCTGCAAGCTGTCGATGAACTTGCGGCCGGCTGCCTTGCCGCCTTTGATGCCGAAGCCGATCAACGCCCCTTGGCCCTTGGGTAGGTATTTTTGCGCGAGCTGGTAGGCCGGGTGCGACGGCAGACCGGGATAGTTGACCCACTCAACCTTTTGATGTTCATCCAGGAAGCGCGCAACGCTGAGGGCGTTTTGGCAATGGCGGTCCATCCGCACGCTGAGCGTTTCAATGCCCTGCAGGAACAGAAATGAGTTGAACGGCGACAAGGATGGTCCGAGATCGCGCAGGCCCTGGACCCGTGCCTTAAGAATGAACGCCGGCGCTCCCAGATCGGCAAAGCGCGCGCCATGATAGCTCGGGTCGGGCGTGGTGAAGTTGGCAAACCGTCCACTTGCCGCCCAATCAAACTTGCCGCCGTCCACAATCAAGCCGCCAATGCTGGTGCCATGCCCGCCAATAAACTTGGTTGCCGAGTGAACCACGATGTCGGCGCCCCACTCAAAGGGACGCAGCAGGTAGGGCGTGGCCACCGTGTTGTCGACGATCACCGGTACACCCTGGGCATGGGCCAGCTTTGCGATAGCCTCGATGTCGGGCACGTTGAGGCGCGGATTGCCAATCGTTTCCAAAAACACGGCGCGAGTTCGGTCGTCAATTTGGGCAACGAATGTTTGGGGATCGTCGGGATCGCAGAACTTAACATCGATGCCATACTTGGGCAGGGTGTAGTGGAACAGATTGTAGGTGCCGCCATACAAGCTGGTGGCCGACACAATGTTGTCGCCCTTTTCGGCGATATTCATGATCGCGAGCGCCTCGGCGGCCTGTCCCGAAGCGACGGCCAGCGCGCCAACTCCGCCCTCCAGCAGTGTGATGCGCTGCTCAAGCACATCGCTGGTGGGATTCATGATGCGGGTGTAG
Source organism: bacterium (assembly GCA_016781505.1). Lineage (GTDB taxonomy): Bacteria > Chloroflexota > Chloroflexia > Chloroflexales > Kallotenuaceae > LB3-1. Next base: position 20,980 of record JADDQF010000050.1, on the reverse strand, counting down.
ATGTTGCCGGTCTCTTGCAGCCCAAACAGCGCCTGCGCGTGCTCGGTGTCGCGGAACACATACGATGTGGTCTGGTAGATTGGCACAGCCCGCGCATTGGTTGCCGGATCGGCGGTCTGCCCACCGTGAAGCGCCAACGTATCAAACCCCGTAAACTGCTGGTCGGCCATAACCTTGCTCCTGTGTTGCATGGGGATGTGTACTGGGCCGATCCGCCTTTCCACGACCCAGACTACCTTCCCCCCCTGCCATTGCATAGGTGCCGGGGACGCAAAAATCCCTCATCGGCATATGATGAGGGAGCATCTGCAGAGCAGCACGCGCATGTTTTGAGCAAGGCTGCGCTGGCGCGTCCTCTCATCTTCCAGAATGCTTCTGCCGGAATTGGCACCTATTGCTGGCAGCATTGCCAGGACGGTTGCCGGGGTTTCGTCGGGCCGGTCCCTCCACCCCTCTGGATAAGAGCGTTGCCTGTATTTGATTGTGATGGTGACTATAGCCGATCTTAAGGTTCTTGTCAAGATACTTGACAATCGTCCGGCGGTCTCGGCAGGCTGCCATGCTGCTTGAGTGCGACTCATCCTCGCCGCCAGCTTACGCGATAGCCTGCCAATACTCATGATTGTTCAGGTTTGCTACGCACCAGTGATAATGGCCGTCCGTACAGTTTGGTGCATAGGTATTCGCGGACAACAGGCTGTAGATCAGCACATACCGATACAGGATGCCCCGCACCTGCTCTCCAAGCGTGGTCAGGAACAGCGTCAGGCAGCCCTCTGCTGCAGCTTGTTCAAGCCTATGACCATAGTCGCTGAATGACGGTCGGCTGGGCTTGGTCGATCTTTAGCTGATACACGTCCGGCATGGTCAATGCCTCCCAAAAGGCAAAGCCAATGGACTGATCATAGTGCTGGAGGATCAGCGCCAGCAAGTTGCCATGCGTTGCAACCACGATCTGTTCATGGGGATGCCGGTGTACGAGTGCTTCGATCACGGCGATACCACGCCGTTGCGCCGCCCTGTTCGACTCGCCGCCAGGCAGCGCAGCGTATGGGTGCGTCCACGCGTGCCGGATGGCTTCAAGAAAATCGGGAACAGGGCTTCGGCTCAGTTCGCGTTCGCGCAAATCATGCATTGTGACAATCGGCATGTTCAGGCGCGCAGCCAGTGGTTCGATGGTCTGAGCCGCGCGACGGGCCGAGCTGGCATATAAGAAGGTGATTGGCTTGGCGGCAAGCAGATCGGCAACGCGCAGGGCATCGCTCATGCCCTGCTCCGAAAGCGGGCGCTGTTCATTCGGAACCCAATCGGCGTGGGCATGGCGGACCAGATAAAGGATGCTCATACCTGCACCATGTTTCCCGATCATGCAACCTGGCTCTGCTCCGTGATTGCGGCTTGCCGGCTACCTTCGGCTGACCGTGTCGTCGACATTTACCCCGTTCACACAACGCCGCCCCAGCCGATGCTTTGACTGGGACGGTTAAGTCCAAAACGTAGGCTTGTTGATGTTGCCGCCGCGAGGGCCTACCCGAGCCATCGCCGTCCAGCACATAAACCTGGGATTGCCCCTGGCGACCCGGCTCATGCCATCAGCGGCTTACCAGCCCAACACGCGCTCGATTGCGGTCATGCTTGGGGGTACCGGCTGCGGTGGTGAAAACTGCTCCACGGCCAAGCCCGGATCTTTCAGCCCGTGGCCGGTCAATACCGCTACATAGCGTGCGTCAGGCGGCGCAGCACCCTGCTGCACAAGCTTGCGTAAGCCGGCCACGCCCGCCGCCGACGCCGGCTCGCAAAAGACGCCTTCACAGCGCGCGAGATCGCGCCAGGCGGCAACAATTTCGTCATCGCTGACGCAGTCAATGCAGCCAGTTGACTCATCGCGCGCGCTTACCGCGTACTGCCAGCTGGCAGGATTGCCGATGTTGATGGCCGTGGCAAGCGTGTGTGGCTTGTCAAAGGCGCTGCCGCGAACAATCGGACTGGCGCCTTCGGCCTGGAAGCCGAGCATCTTGGGCAAATGCGTCGTCTTGCCGCGCTGGTGGTAGCGCTGAAAGCCCAACCAGTATGCCGTGATATTGCCGGCGTTGCCGACGGGTAAGCACAGCGCATCCGGCGCATCGCCAAGCACGTCGACGATCTCATACGCGGCGGTGGTCTGTCCCTCGATGCGGTATTGGTTGACCGAGTTCACAACGGTGATCGGATAGCTGTCGCCCATCTTCCGCACGATGTCGAGCGCGGCGTCGAAATTCCCCTCAATTGCAACCAGCTTTGCGCCATACATCAAGGCTTGCGCCAGCTTGCCAAGCGCAATCTTGCCGGCCGGGACGATCACCACCGCTTCCAGGCCGGCCCGAGCAGCATAGGCTGCGGCAGCTGCGGAGGTGTTGCCGGTGGAAGCGCAGACCACACTGCGGGCGCCTTCCTCGACCGCTTTGGCGATCGCCATCACCATGCCTCGGTCCTTGAAGGAGCCGGTTGGATTCATGCCTTCAAACTTCAAGAGCAGCTCCCGGACACCCAGCTCGCGGGCAAGGCGTGGTGCCGCTATCAGGGGCGTATTGCCTTCCGCTAAGGATATCAGCGGAGTTGCGTCGGTAATCGGTAACAGGTCGCGGTAGCGTGCTAGCAGCGACATACAGTGCTCCTTTGCCCACGCGGGGCGGCTTGGCGCAGCGTCGCGCATGTTAGGGGTGGCGGCATTGTAGCACAGCCGCTGCCGCTTCGCAGGACTCTGCACGACAAGTGCGGCGTGCTCACAGGGGCTATATGGGGGCGCAAAATAGTGGCTTGATTCAGGACCACCGCTACTTTTTTTGGGACCAAATATCTATTGCTTCGTCCTACGTCGTTCGCTAAGTTTGATCTACGTTCGTTTTGTTGGAGTGAGGTGTTGTATGAAATGCTTCAAGCAATGGTTGTTGGCGGTAGCGGTGTTGGCGGGCCGCGTGTGGCCCTTTGTGTCATCCCTGGTGGCGAGCAGACGACAAGTTGCCCAGGGGTTTGCTGAGTATGCGGTGATTCTGGTGTTGGTGGCGATCGTTGTGGTCGGTGGAGTGACGCTGACCGGCCGTCGGATCAGCTCGACGTACACCAATATCGATTGTACGTTGGCAGGTAAATATGGCCCGACCACGGTTCCCAACAATGCACCTCCCGGGCAGGGTGGCACCAACCCGGGCAATGGTGGCGGTGCGCAGCCGCATCAGGGCGGCTCCACCACGAATGGGTGCTCAACACCCTGATGCCATCCTGCTCCGGTATTGGCTGTACCGGCCAAGCTCACGTGCCGCCCACGACGAACACCACCGACCCTGAAAGCTGCACGAAAGCATGAAAAACAGCGTCGTTCGTGCCTGCTGCAAGCGGTCAGGTGCAACGCCTGGTTAGCCCACACATGTGAGATAACGTTGCACGGGAATGTGTATCTCAGACAACGATTGCAGGTACGCCTTTCCATTAGGGCTGGGCCTGCCATGGACACGACGAACCAAGTAGACCAATCACCGGTCTCCAATCAGCTCAAAGCCCAGCACTGCCCCTGGTGTCTTGCCGCAGTCGTTCCACGTCGTGCATCGGCGGTGCGCCGAACAACCGCTTGTACTCGCGGGTAAAGTGCGAGGCATCGCCGTACCCCACACGGTATCCGGCGCTGCCGGCGTCGAGGTGTTCGCCGAGCATGAGCCGCCGGGCCTCCTGCAGCCGGAGGTGCTTTTGGAACTGTAACGGGCTCATCGCAGTGACCGCCTTGAAATGGTGGTGAAAGCCTGAAACGCTCATCCCGAGTTCGCGTGCGATGGTCTCGATGCTCAGCGGCTGGTCGAAATCTTTTCGCAGCCGTTCGATCGCCTCGGTGATGCGGTCGGTGTAGCCGCTCAACGCCGCGATGTGCCGGAGCCTGCCGCCCTGTGCGCCCACGAGGAGGCGGTACACAATTTCCCGCTTGATCAACGGCGCGAGGAAACGCGCTTCGGCCGGAGCCTCAAGGAGCCGCACGAGCCGCACTACGGCATCAAGCAGATCGGCGTTCAGCGGGCTGACGTCGATGGCCGTCACGGCCGACTGACTCCGGGGGGCGTGATGACCAGCTTCAACCATCACCGAGCCGACGAGGTTGGGGTCGAGCTGGAGGACGATGCTTAGATACGGTTGCTCCGGCGACGCCTCAACAATGTGGCTCGCGATGGGCAGCGCGGCAGTGGCGATCAGGTAATGCGCGGGATCGTAGCGGTAGCAGGTGTTTCCCAACAGCACTTCCTTGCTGCCCTGCGCGATCACGCACACGGCCGGAAAGGACAAGCCATGTCCTAGCTCCGTACGTTGCGATGAACGGTGGAGTCGCAGCCCCGGCAGCGGCTCAGTCTTCCCATCCTCGGGCAACACCCGCGCTACGCGATCGACAAGCTCCGCACGGCTCGCTTGTGACCGGTGTACCGCGCGCTGCCGGCTCCTGATACGTCGAATCCATACCAACTTCTTCCCTCATTCTTCCACGATCCATCGCTCAGTTGTGCAGGATAGTACAACGATGCTGGAAAATCATTATACCACTCTCTGATCTAAAGCTTATAAAATAGCTCGTGTGCAGGAGCGGATGATCTTTGATCGCACAAGCTGCTTGGACTTTTGTACAAGAGCAGATCTAGCTTTGTGAGGATGTGAGGCCTGCCTAGACACCAGGACAAAGAGAAAAGGAAGTGGAGACCTGTATGCGAGGAACAGTGCTTTATGGCCCCCGGGATGTGCGCTTCGAGGAGCGCCCCGACCCGACGATTATCGAACCGACAGATGCCATCATCCGGATTGCGGCAACGTGTGTGTGTGGGTCCGACCTGTGGCCCTACCGGGGCATCGCACCGATCACCCAGCCACAGGCAATGGGCCACGAGTATTGCGGCATCGTTGAGGAGGTCGGTAGCGCGGTCAAGCACATCACGCCTAGTCAGTTCGTTGTCGGCTCGTTTGCCACCTCCGATAACACCTGCCCTACCTGCCAGTTCGGCTACCAGTCATCCTGCGTGCAGCGGGAGTTTATGGGCGGCGCGCAGGCACCACTGTTACGTATGCCGCTCGCGGACGGCACGCTCGTCACTACGCCAGGCATCCCCGCGGACGATCTGATTCCAAGCCTGCTGACGACGTCCGATGTTTTGGGAACGGGCTGGTTCGCCGCCGACGCGGCGAACGTAAAGCCTGGATCGACCATCGTGGTCGTCGGTGACGGAGCAGTTGGCTTACTCGGCGTGCTCTCCGCCAAGCAGATGGGCACAGAGCGGATCATCGCGATGAGCCGGCACGAGCCGCGGCAGCAGCTCGCCCGCGAGTTCGGCGCGACCGATATCGTGACCGAGCGCGGCGACGAGGGCATCGTGCGGATCATGGACCTGACCGATGGGGTCGGTGCGGACTCGGTGCTTGAGTGCGTTGGGACGCAAGAAGCGATGATGCAGGCGATCCGCGCCACGCGCAAGGGCGGGTACGTTTCCTATGTCGGCGTTCCACACGAAGTCGAGCTGAACGGCGAGGAATTGTTTTTCGCTCACGTTCACCTCCACGGTGGTCCAGCCCCGGTTCGTCGCTACCTGCCAGAACTGATTGACCTGGTATGGAACCGAACGATCAACCCCGGCAAGGTCTTTGACCTGACCCTGCCCCTCGATCGGGTGGCGGAGGGCTACCGCGCGATGGATGAGCGCCGGGCCATCAAGGTGCTGCTGTGCCCATAAAAAAGGAGGCACGCCAATGACGACGTGGACAAACGACGATCTGAGCAGCATTGGGAATGCGGAAGAACTGCGGATCGCGTCACTACGATCCGATGGCACATCGCGAAAACCAGTGATTATCTGGGTCGTCCGCCACGGCGATGATCTCTACGTCCGATCCGTGAACGGGCGCACTGCCGCCTGGTTCCGTGGCGTCCAAACGCGTTATGAAGGTCGGATTTGGGCCGGCGGCGTCGAGCAAGATGTTGCTTTTGTAGAGGAACCCAACCCGGGCATCAACGATCAGATCGACGCTGTGTACCGGACCAAATACCGCCGCTATGCCGCAAGCATCATCGACAGTATCAACAGCCCGGCGGCACGCGCCGCGACGATCAAACTCGTGCCGCGCTGAACACCACAGTGATTCAATGCCCGCTGATTCCAACTTGAACGAGAAGCAGCTTGCAGAAGCTGAAACAAGGAGAATCATATATGACAGCTATTCCATCGGTGACATTAAATAATGGTGTCGCGATGCCCCTGTTAGGGTTTGGCGTGTATCAGATCAACGATGCCGAAGAGTGCGAATGAAGTGTTTATGAAGCGCTCCGCACAGGCTATCGTTTGATCGATACCGCGGCCGCGTATGGCAATGAAGAGGCAGGCGGCAACGCCATCCAACGAAGCGGGGTGGTACCGAAGATGCCGATCGGCATGGAAAAGGTCAGCAATGGGCCAGTGCCGCGCCGGGTCGATGAACACAACGAGGAGAAAGCAAAATGCAAACGCGTACACTAGGAAAGAGCGGCTTGGAAGTCTCGGCCCTCGGCCTTGGCTGCATGACCATGAGCGGTGGCTACAGTGTGTCGCCGGACCGACGGGAGATGGTCGCGCTGATCCGGTCGGCGGCCGAACGCGGCGTCACCTTCTTTGACACCGCGCAGGTCTACGGCCCGTTCACGAACGAGGAGTTGGTAGGCGAAGCGTTGGCTCCCGTTCGTGACCAGGTCGTGATCGCCACCAAATTTGGCTTCGAGTTCGGTCCCCATGGTGAGAATCGGGGCGTGAACAGTCGGCCCGAGCATATCAAGCAGATGGTCGTAGGCTCACTCAAGCGACTCCGCGTCGAGGCGATTGACCTCTATTATCAGCACCGGGTTGATCCGGATGTGCCGATCGAAGAGGTAGCAGGGGCGGTCAAGGATTTGATCCAGCAAGGCAAGGTCAAGCACTTCGGCATGTCGGAAGCAGCCGCGCAGACGATCCGTCGCGCCCATGCAGTGCAGCCGGTCACGGCCATCCAAAGCGAGTATTCCTTGTGGTGGCGACGCCCCGAAGAGGAAGTGCTGGCGACGTGTGCAGAACTGGGGATCGGCTTCGTCCCCTATAGCCCACTGGGCAAGGGCTTCCTGACGGGCAAGATCGACGAGACCACCACGTTCGACAGCGGCGATCTTCGCAGCCGGATTCCTCGCTTCACCCCGGAGGCACGGAAGGCGAACCAAACCTTGGTCGATCTCCTCGGTAGCATCGCGCAGCGGAAGCACGCCACGCCTGCCCAAATCGCCCTTGGCTGGCTGCTGGCCCAAAAGCCGTGGATCGTGCCGATCCCTGGTACGACCAAGCTGCACCGCTTGGAGGAGAACATCGGGGCAGCAACAGTCGAACTCTCAAACGACGATCTGCGCGACATCGAGAATGCAGCAGCGCAGATCACGATTCAAGGGGAGCGGTACCCCGAAGAGTTGGAACGAAGGACCAACCTGTGAGCGAGCGAGAAGGAGTATCCGCTCGTTGTTGCCTCACTCGCTGGTGCGAACCAGCGAGCGTCGCGAGGCCATCGGCTGAGTGGTGCCTGACGCTTGCACACAATCTATCTAGAACTACGAAACGGCGCGGCTCACGATTGGAGCGCCGCACACCACCATCAAGGAGCACGCTATGCAGATCACCAGAAATTCGATCGACACCCATGCCGGACCGAGCGCGTGGTTTACGGGCGCGGTCTTGGTCGACACGGTCGCGTCGCCGTCGACTGGCTCGCGTCTGAGTGCGAGCAGCGTCCACTTCGCGCCATGCGCGAACGGCGTGGCACACTCATCCAAACGGTCAGACGATCTACGTCACCGAGGGTATCGGCCTGTGCCAACGGCGCGGCGGACCAATCGAGGTGATCCGCCCCGGTGACCGCGTGTTCTTCGAGCCCGGCGAGGAGCACTGGCACGGCGCGGCCCCTAATCGCTTCATGACCCACTTGGCTATGCTCGAAGTCGACGACCAGGGCAACGCCGCAATCTGGGGCGAGCACGTCACCGACGACGAATATGGCCAGCAACCAGGATGATTACGTAGCCAAGGCGTTCGTTACTGATCAAGTAGCGGCAACACCGGCGCTATAGTCCGTGGCACAATACAGATTCGGTGTACCAGCATAGGAGAGAAGTTAAGACGAAGTGCGGGCTAACGCGGTGTTAGTACCGCCGCGCACATACTCTGCCCGGATTTGTCAGATTCAGCGGCGTGTCGGCACGCACTACCAGAGCGTGCCCTGCAGATCATTGGGCGTGATGCGCTCAGGAAAGGGCAAGCCGAGGTGTTCATAGGCGCGGCGGGTAGCGATCCGGCCACGCGGCGTTCGCTGAATAAAGCCGAGCTGAAGCAAATAGGGCTCGTACACATCCTCGACCGCATCGACCTCTTCGGCGGTTGCCGCCGCCAGCGTGGATAGGCCAACCGGACCGCCGCCAAACAGCTCAATAATCGCCTGCAGTACCCGGCGGTCATTCGGATCCAGCCCCAGCTCGTCAACTTCAAGTCGTTCCAAGGCGGTGCGAGCGACGTCCAGGGTGATATGATTGTTCGCTGTGACCTGGGCAAAATCGCGAACCCGCTTCAAGATGCGGTTGGCGATGCGGGGCGTACCCCGGGCACGGCGGGCCAGCTCCAGGGCAGCGTCTTCGTCCAACGCGGTGTTGAGGATGTTGGCCGTCCGCCGGATAATCTGATCCATCGCCTCGACTGAGTAAAATTCCAGGCGATGCACCGCCCCAAAGCGGTCACGCAGCGGCGACGTCAGCAGCGCCAGGCGAGTGGTCGCGCCGACTACGGTAAACTTGGGCAGCTTCAGCCGCAGCGAGCGGGCGCTCGGCCCCTTGCCGACGACGATATCCAGGGCAAAGTCTTCCATCGCGGGATACAGCACTTCTTCCACTGCCCGATTCAGCCGGTGCACCTCGTCGATAAACAGGATATCGTCTTTTTTAAGATTTGTGAGGATCGCCGCCAGATCGCCGGCTCGTTCGATGGCCGGGCCCGACGTGATACGTACGTTGACGCCCATTTCATTTGCCACGATCTGGCAGAGTGTGGTCTTGCCTAAGCCGGGCGGTCCATAAAACAGGATATGATCAAGCGGCTCGCCACGCGCTTGCGCCGCAGCGATGCCAATGCGGAGGTTGTCAACAACCTTTTCCTGTCCGATATACTCGCTCAGGCGCTTCGGCCGCAAGCTTTTTTCGGCAGCGGTATCTTCTTCGTGGCTTTTTGGGCTAACTAGGCGCTCATCGTCCATGCGGCCATGCTCCAACATTCACACCATTATACCATGCGAACATCTGAGCGCCTGAACGTGACGCATCGTTGTGCGTCAAGCCATGGTTGACAGCGGATGATCGTGCTCAGGTGGTTAGCTTACATGGTAGGCAGCAGCAGAGGCAGGCGGATAGTAAAGGTGCTGCCAACTCCCAGCTCGCTCATAACGGTTGCCGAGCCGCCCATCAGCCCGACAAGTTTATGGACGATCGTCAGGCCCAGCCCTACCCCGCTATGCTGCCGCGTCGCTGAGCTGTTGCCTTGGCGAAACGGCTGCCAAATAACCGCCACCGTTTCGGGCGCAATCCCCGGGCCTGTATCGGTGACTTCAAAGATCAGCTCGGGTCGTGCGCCGTCACGAAGGCAGGCGCAGCGCAGCGTGACCGTACCCCGCGATGTGAACTTGAGGCTGTTTTCAACAAGGTTGATCAAAATTTGCCGCAGCCGGCCCACGTCACCCATGATAATGGCGGGGACGTGTTCGCTCACGGCGTAATCGAATCTGACGGCCTTGCCAAAGGTCTGCGGCTGCGCCGCGGCGGCAACGGCATGCAGCAGATCCTGCGGATGAAAGGGTTCCACGCGCAGCTCAAGCCGGCCCGCCTCAATGCGCGACAGATCGAGCATTTGGTTAATCAACAGCAACAAGCTGTCGGCATTGGTTCTGAGACGTCTTAAAGGGTCGTGCATTGCGCTCGGCAGCATGCCGTATGAGCCGCTCGTGAGCAATTCGGCATAGCCCATGATTGCGCCCATCGGGGTGCGCAGCTCGTGGCTGACGGTGGCGACGAACTCGGACTTGAGCCGATTCGCTTCGTGCGCCTCATAGTAGAGCTGTGCGTTCGTTAGCAACGCCGCCAGCTGGTTGGCGATGACCCGCGCAATTTCACCTTCGGCCCGATCCCAGGTGTGCGGCTCATCGTACAGAAAGGTGACGCGGCCAATCAGCTGATCGTCACGCAGCAGCGGCAGCTGCCAATAGCTGGCAAAACCGGCATCATGCACCAAATCCTGCCCTGGCATAGCCGTGACCATGACAGTTTCCGCCGTGAGGGCCTCATACGGACTGGAGTGGGAGGCGTGGTTGCAGCGAAATGCGTCGCTTTGCTCAAGTGCTGCGCGTTGGGTCTCGCTGGCACCAACGACATGGATCGCCTCGGCCGCTGCTACACCGCACAACGCCACGATGCATGCCTGCGCGCGTAGGATTTGCATACCTTTGGTTGCCAGCGGCTTCACTGTAGCAGCGATATCGCCATGCGCATCGAGCAGCTGGGAGGCTTGTGCTAGCTCGGTCATGCGCTGTGCTTGCCGTGACACAGCATTGTATAAGCTCGCATTGGTGATCGCGACGGCGACCTGCGCCGCAAAGAGCTGCACAACCCTGACGTCGTTGTCGGTGAAGTACGCGCCGCGCTCGGTATGCAGCAGATCAAGCACCCCGAGGACGCGCTCGTCGTGCAGCAGCGGTACGGCGAGCACGGCGTAAAATGGTGCGGCAGCATAGCGCTGCGACCGCCCCGCCCACGACGAGTAGTCGGCCACCCGTTCAATCTGCTTGGAAAGCGCGACGCGACCGGCCAGTCCCTCCCCGACCTTGATGCGCTGTCCCCGATAATCGCGGTCCAGCTGATAGCTTACGACCACTTCGAGCTCCCCCTGGCGCTCATGATGGAGGTAGAGCCCACCCCCATCTGCGTGTGTCAGCCGCGCGGCTTGCTCCACGATGGTATGAAGTGTGGTCGATAGGTCAAGGTTGGACGTGATCGTGATGGCCGTTCCATACACGGTCGCCAGCTCGTCGGCCTGCTGCTTGAGCTGCGAGCGAAGCTGGTGGCGTTGCACCGCATTGGCAAGCTGTGCCCCGATCGCTTCCAGCAGCGCAACCTCCGCGGTCCGCCATACGCGTGGCTGATCGGCGACGGCGGCAAGGATGCCGCAGAGCTCGTCGCCAAGCATGATCGGTACGGCCAGGAGTGCGCCGGCCATGGTTGCAGGGGGGAGTGCCTCCACCAACGAATGTGGTGGGTTGCTTAAGTCAGGTACACGCAACGAGCGCCTGGTTTGCTGGACAAGCGCTGCGCTCTGCGCGCTTAGCGCATGGGGAAAAGGAGTGGCAGCGTGCGGTGCAGAATGGATCTTGAGCGCGGGCTGTTCATGCACATCCAGCCAACGCAACCAGCTGTGCGACGTGCGCAACAGATCACATATGCCGGCTAACGCGACATCGCAAACAGTTTCGCGATCCGCGACTGCTCCTAGCTGGGCTAGGAGCGCAAAACCTTGCCGAGACCATCGGCGGCGGGTGGGCTGTCGCATACGCGAGCGTAAAGGCATAGCGGTGTGCTTCTGGAAACGTGCGGAACAGGGCAGCACTGCCCGGTACCATTTGCTTCCAGCATTATACGCGCTGCGGCCAACACTGATCCACGGTACAGTCCTTTTTGCTGGGGGCAGATGGACCTAGCTTGCTGTAGGCGTGCCTGCGTTGAGTGCCTGAGTCTGTCGCTGATGGGAGCGGGCGGCAAAGCACAGCTCAAATCCAACCGCCTGCGCCACACATTGGGAGGCAATGTTGTCGTAGGTTGTGGTGTAGGCCGCGTAGTGGACACGCTCCAAAATATCCGCGGCTACCACGCTCACCAGCGCCTGCGCTAAGCCCCGCGTACGCCACCGCTCATGGGTCCAAACCCCAACGACCTCCTCGCTGTTTGCATGAGGATAGCCGCTCGACGCTCGGCACACAATCAGGCCATCTTTGATGATCGCCCAGGGCCGGCGGCGGTCGTGGAATAAGCGCTCGAAGTAGCTGCGGCTCCAGCCACACCCGCTCCGCTCGACCAGGCCGGCGTCGTTAAGGGTGAGGGCGCGTACGGCATGAGCTGCCTGAGGGCTGAGGGTGCTGCGCTCCGCGAGGTAGCCATAAATGCCGCTATCGCTGGCCGGAATGCCGTAGTGCTCGGCAACGAGCGCGCCGATCCAGGGTCGATGGATCGACAACACAACGTCGTCCGCCAAATCTTCCGGCTGCAGCAGCTGCTGCACAGCCGCGTCATCGTCGGCATCCAGCCGCACCCATTCTGGACGAGGGCTCAATGGGCCGATCCCCCGCACCAGCGCGCCAACCACCTGGCTACCGCGCCGGGCAACACGAACCGTCGACACCGGCTCGTAGCGGAGCGCAATCAGCAGCTCAC
>JADDQF010000050.1:0-8331 GCA_016781505.1 bacterium | reverse complement strand
CAGCTCACGATTAACATGCGGATCACGGCTGAGATACGCTTGGGCCGCACTCAAATCTTGCAGCTGTGCCGTCATGCAAACTCACGCGTCCTGCTCAGTCGCTCCACTGGTACTTGCTCCGCCAAACACGCCTTGAAGATACTTCCCAAATAAGCATACAAGCAAAAAGCGCTCCAGCGCAACACTGGAGCGCTCACAAATGTTGGTGTTTTCACAAGCGGCTGATATCCAATAGCTTGGCCGCATTCCGGCCCACACGCGGCGGCTACTGGTTAGGCAGCCTGACGGGTAAAGCCTGACTGCAGCAACGCCCGAATTTCCTGCACCGTATCGTTGGAGCATAGCCCCAGCCCTGGCAGGTAGCTGGCGCTCTCGGTGCGCCAGCCGCGCACAATTGTCGGCACCTGCTCGACGCTGCAGCTCAGAATATCTGCCAGACGCGAATCGTCCACAAAACCTTCGGCTTCCAGAATGCGCTCGATGCGCTGCCACTTGCTTTCGCCGAGCTGGGCCATGGCCATGGGCGCAGGCAGCGCGCGGGCTAGCATCCGTGCTGTCGGCTCGCCAACATGCGGCACCACAATCACGGGCAGCGCCGCAAGCGCCTTGGCCCACTGGGCTTCCACGGCAACCAGGATCAAGGAGCGACCATTGATCGCTTTGAGCGGCTTGGCCAGCGCATCCACGGCCGTTTTGGTATCGGCCAGCACGAGATACGCCCGTTGCTGGCCACGCATCACCAGAAACTCGGGCACGATCACCCCGGCCTCGCTAATGAGCGGCTCTGGATCACGCCTGAGCCGCCACCCGCCGGTCTCGCCGCGCAGATACGCTTTGTTCCAGGCGGCCAGCAACTTCGCCGCGCCCTCGGCTTCCCAGGCCTCGTCGCTGCGCTCGACCCGTTGGGCTTGTACGCCCAGCGTTTTGAATGCGACAGGATTGAGCAGATAGGTATAAACCGCGCCGCCGAGATGGACAGTCGCCTCACCGCTTACGGGCGTATCCGGGTGGGCCGCCAGCAAGCGCAGCAGCCCGCGCACCACACGCCGTCCATGCCGACCATAGCCGCCAAGCGCATCCCGTTTGCCGGCCCAGGTAATACCCACACTGCCGGCGAACAGCCCCCCCGCACCATGCTCGATGGTATAGCGCAGGCCGTAGCGCTGCGATACGTTATGCACTGTGCGCACCACCGACCAGATCGGCCCGCTAAGCGTGAGGGAGAGTGACGACGTGTAGCGCAGCGCGGTTTCCAGCGAGTGGTAGTTATACAGCGCCACAACATCACGCGCCGTGGGTGTGCCGGCAACCTTGGTCAGGACCGCATTTTCGGCGGCGTCAAGAGTGAGCAGCTGCTCAAAGGTGCGGCGGTCGATCGGCAGATCGGCGCAAAGGCTTTCCAGCACCGTGGAGCGTCCGACGATCGGCAAGAAGCCGTTGTGATGAGCATTAACATAGCGGTACAAGCAGGCGCGCAGCGCGGCCGGCCGATCCAAACCACGCGAACGAAGCGCCGCGTAGGTTGCGCCGTCGACGACCTCGCTCACATCCGGCTGGTGCCATGCATAGGTGCGGCCGAGGCACGCAATAATGCCGCGTGCCAGCTTCGGATCGCCAAAAAATTCAAGCAGCGTGTCCCCTTGCATCTCCCGGCGCGGGCGTCCAACCATGCGCTCGTAGTAGTCGATGGCATAGCTGATCGCCGCCAGGAACCGCTCGTCGCGCATCTGGTGGGGATACAGCACCCGCTTGTCGCCGTTTTTGCGGCTTGTTTTCTTAAAGTCGCTGAGCGAAAACGACATGCTTTGCTCCGTCTAAAGGTTGGTGCTGCGGCGCTACCTTGGCCGTGAGCCGGCTGATCGCCACACTGTAGCTGGGATCCTGGTGGGTCACAAGGGCCGTCGTTTCCGCGCTGTCCGAACTTCGCTGGTTTGGCGCGTGATCACTTCGTACAACATCGCCGTGGTCGCTTTGGGACGAATCACGCGCCCCAGGCGTTGAATATACTCACGGGTGGTGCTCGAGCCGCTAACCACAATCGCTACGTTCGCGTCGGGCACGTCAACGCCCTCGTTGAGGACCCGCCCGGTGACGAGCTTGGAGTAGCTGCCGTCGCGAAAGCCGTCCAAAATCGCTTTGCGCTCGTCGGCCGCCGTTTTATAGGTGATCGCCGGCAGGGCCAGCCGCTGCGAGATGGTGTCGACCAGCGCGTTGTATTCGGAAAACACAATCACTTTGTCGTCGCGGTGTTCGCCGAGCAGCCGCTCAACCTCGTGCAGCTTGGCTTCGGCGTTCAGGGCGATCATGCGGGCCTGGTGGTGCGCCTGTAGGGCGCGGCGGGCCTGCGGGTCTGTGGCGGAGCGGCGGATTAATTCGCCGAAAAAGTCGCCGCCTTTGGCCAGCATATGGCGCTTGGCGCTCAAAAACCACTTCCACTCGCCCATCAGCGACTCGTAGCGTAGCGCCTCGTCCTCCGTTAACGACACAAACACCCGCTTTTCGACGTACTGCGCAATATGGCCTTCCGCGCTCAGGTCCGCGGGCGCTTTGCGATACACAACTGGACCCAGCAGCTCGTACAGCGCCGCTGTTGCGCCATCTTGTCGATCCGGCGTGGCCGTCAAGCCCAGGCGGTAAGGCGCGTTGGAGCGGGTGGCGATGGCAGCGTAGCTCGGCGACGGTAGATGATGAGCTTCGTCGCAGATCAGCAAGCCGATGTTGTTGAGCGGAGCGTTGGGCATGGCTGCCGATGCATAGGTAATCACCGTGATCGGTCGCCACTCTTTGTGCCCGTCACCAACCACCCCAACCACTTTGCGCGGCAGCCCCAGCCGCTCGACCACCGCGTCGCGCCATTGATACAACAGCTCAATCGTCGGCACCACGATCAGCGTGCGTAACTTAAGCCTGGCGAGCGCCATCAGCGCGACAACGGTCTTGCCGGCGCCGGTCGGCAGAATCACAACCCCGCGGCCGTCCTGGCGGACCCAACTGTCAAGCGCCTCGGCCTGATAGGTGCGGGGCTCGAATTGCAGCTTGGGCCGGTAGCCGCCCGCCAACGCTTCGTCTTCCGCCCACCCCGCTGCCGGCGCCTCATCGCGCTCGCTCAGCAACGTAGCGCCCAACAGTGCGTCGGGATCGTCCTCAAAGGCGGCCAACAGGTCGTCCAGCCCTGTTTGCTCCACCTCCATCGGGACCACAAACGTACGCTGGTTTTTACGCGGCGTTTTTGCGCTCGGCATGCCAGAAGCTCTCCTGTACATAAAGGACGTTGCCGTCGCGCACGTAGGGCGTGTCCTGCTCCACCGCCGCTACGGCGGACGACTTGGCTAAGTTGGTGATAATGGTGCGGGCGCGCTTCGGGCCGATGCCCCACACCTTTTGCAGCCCCGCGGCGGCAGCCCGCTCGATAACCTCCTCGGCTGCGGTGGCTTTGAGGTCTTTGGCAATCCGCTGCGCCAGCTTCGGCCCGATCCCGGGCACGTGCATCAGCGTTTGCTCCGCGGTCGGCAGCTCGCCCAGCAGCTCTTCGTACACATCGCAGGTGCCGTCCAGCGCCAGCTTGGTGATGGTTTTGGTGAGACGTGTTCCCAAAAATGGTATGCCAAGGGCCTGATTGTTGCGCGCACGCTCGGCTAGCGAGTGCCGGGCGCGCAGGATATTGCGGGCGGCGCGGCGGTAAGCACGAATGCGGTACGGGTTGCCATGCTGTTCCGTCAGCATGGCGCAAATGTTGAACAAAATAGCGGCGATTTCACGGTTGTTCATCGCTCTTCCCTTCCGTACATACTCGTTAACACACTGTCTGTTGATCAGCCTTAAATATCGGTGGTAGAACAGATGTTTGTATTATACCATACTTCCTGAATTGGGCAACAGTGTAAAGCGTTACGGGCGCAGGATGGCTCTGTGGTACACGGTTTGCTACGACAATCTTGTTAGTCTTGAGTGCTGGAACGCGTGAACCCACGCGGCCATGCTTTTGTGCCAAGGAGGAATCTCAGATGCGAGGCAGGAATAGGGGTGGCGCGGTTGGCGCACTGTTGTTAGCCGGCGCGGCCTACGCGTGGCGTAATCGCGAGCGATTGATGCAGCAATTCCAATCGTTCCGCGCGCAGCGCTCCGGCACGCCCGATATGTCCCGTCCCGGCGCGCTGCCCGACTACAGCGCCACGGAACAGCGTGATTTCAGTCCCAGCCGCCAGGAGCTCAACGATCGCGAGTTTGGCGGCACACGCATGTAGTGGTCAGCCCTAAGAGCAGCTGGGCTTGTTTGCAGCCGGACGACAGCTTAGGGATGGGAGTGTTTATGCGGATTGCCGAGATCATGACCAAGGACGTTCAATCGGTAACGGGTGATACCGACCTCCTGACGGTTGCACGCCATATGCGCGATCTGGATGTGGGCGTTATTCCGGTGGTTGAGGGTACCCGTTTGGTGGGCGTGATCACCGACCGTGATATTGTGATCCGTGCGGTGGCCCTGGGGCTCGACCCGCTGCATACCGTGGTGCGGGATCATATGTCGCCCGACCCGACCACGATTGCGCCAACCGAACAGGTGTCGCGGGCGGCGGAAATCATGGCCCGGGAGCAGATTCGCCGCTTGCCGGTCGTGGAGGATGGTACACTTGTGGGTATCCTTTCGCTCGGCGATGTGGCAGTCGATTCCGGCAAAGATCGTCTGACCGGCGACGCGCTGGAGCAGATTTCGGCACCGGCTGAGCCACGGACGGTTGAGCCAGATCGGTAACGCCCTTCCTCAGCGGTGAGCGGAGCAGGCGACACTGTCGCAGCTAGCCGGCGGGGGATGGCTCCCGCCGGCTCTTGTTTGAAAGAAGCACATATGGCATACAACTTATGGCACGACCTTGAGCCCGGCCCGGCCTTGCCGGAGGTTATTCACACGATCGTCGAAATTCCCAAGGGCTCGCGGAACAAGTACGAGTACCACAAAGAAAGCGGCGCCTTCAAGCTGGATCGAGTGCTGTATTCGGCCGTCCAATATCCCGGCGATTATGGCTTCATCCCCCAAACCTACTACGACGACGGCGACCCGCTCGACGTGCTGGTGGTAACCAACCTGCCCACCTTTACGGGCTGTATCGTTGAAGCACGGCCCATCGGGATGTTTAAGATGACGGATCGGGGTGAGCACGACGACAAAATCTTGGCCGTGCTGCATTACGATCCGTTTTTTGCCGATATCAAGGATTACACCGATCTGCCAGCGCATTATTTGAAGGAAGTTGAGCATTTTTTCAAAGTGTACAAAGACCTCGAGGGCGCGCGGGTGGAAACCCTGGGCTGGGAAAATGCTGCCGTAGCCAAGGACCGCACGCGCTACGCCGTTAACCGCTACTGGGACATGCGGGCCGGCCGAATTCGGAGTCAATAACGTGACGCGCCGCGTTCCTCGAGCCGAACCGAATCAAGAAGCTTACTCCGCCGGCGGGGTAATCTATCGCATCGAGGGCGACCTCGTGCTGGTTGCGTTGATCGCCACGAGTGGAGGAACGCGTTGGGGCTTGCCCAAGGGACATGTTTTGGTCGACGAGCCACCGTCCGATGCGGCGCGGCGCGAGATCGAGGAAGAGACCGGGCTGCGCGGCGAGGTGCTGCAGCCGCTGGAAACGATCGAGTATTGGTTTCGGGCTGGACGCACGCGCATCCATAAGTTCGTTGAGCTCTTCCTGGTCCGCTACCAGCACGGTGAGGTTGTGCCACAGGAAGCTGAAGTCGACGATGCGCGCTGGTTCGACCTGGACGCCGCGATTGCAACTGCTTCATTTCCCCGCGAACAGGCTGTGCTCAGGCGTGTCCGTGATATGTGGCAGCAAGGTTTGTTGTCATAACCACTTTTCGTAGTAGCTCGCGAAGTATCGTGCCGCGGCGCGCCGCTCGCCTCCGCAGGTGTGATCCCGGTACGCTGCTTTGGAGCGCAGCATGAGCGTTGTATGCTTTCGACCACAGGCCATATTTTCTCGCTTCAGATTTCACGTGGCGGTGTGCCCAAACTGCCCATCCGTACTGCGGTGGTCAGCGAGCTTGGGCTGGACGGCGACAAGCAGCGCGACCGACGCCATCATGGCGGTCCCGAGCGCGCGCTATGCTTGTTTTCCTTGGAAGAGATTGTCAAGTTGCAGGCGGAGGGCCATCCGATCTTTCCCGGCTCCACCGGCGAAAATGTTACCGTTGCGGGCATGGACTGGGCTGCGCTGGATCTCGGCGCCTGTCTGCAGCTCGGCGATGATGTGTTGATTCAAATCAGCTCCTATACCGTTCCGTGCAGCAATATTGCTGATTCATTTCAGGATGGCGAGTTCAAGCGTATCTCGCAGAAGCTGCACCCCGGCGAAAGCCGCTTGTATGCGCGCGTTTTGCGCGGAGGCACGCTGCTGGTGGGCCAGCCCGTGCGCCTTGTCGAGGCCCCGCCCTTAGCTCGACCTGACAACGAGCTGCTCCGGTACTAGCTTAAGTGCACGCTTGATAGAAGTGGTTGGACTGCTTATTTTTGCCCCAAGCCGTAGTAGCACGGGCAATTACTGCGCTGCCGCGGCGTTGTCTTGCGCCTTGTTCGCCGTCCTCGAAGCTAAGAACCTACCAAATCGGTAGATGTTGGTAGATATTGGTAGTTGAGTAGTTGTAGGCGTCCTATCATCTTCGTCAGCCAAGCATTAGCCACCCGCCAGCTAAAGCCGGACTTTTGGCTAATGGTTGCAGCTCCTTTCATCAGTATGCTTGACGTAAAGCAAGTCATTGCTGCCATACATACGGTGAAAGGATGTTTATACAGCCATGCGCATTCAACGATATACCGTGCAACGCGGCCTCGCCATCGCCCTGCTCGGCACGGTTTTAACTGCCTGCGGCGCGCCTGGCGCATCACCGGCGAGCAACGCAAGCAGGCCGTTGGTAGCGCAACCCTCCGCCCAACCATCGGCGGCAAGTGCGTCCACGCCCGCAAGCGCATCGCCGCAACCATCGTCACGTGTGGCCGCTCAGCCAGCCCAGCCGATCCTGGCCTTCAACCCCAAATCGGGAAGTCCGGGCACGACCGTACAGGTGTCGGGCACTGGCTACAAACCAGGCCGGCCGGTTGTGGTCCGGCTCGGCATGCCGCAGCCCGTCGGCGAGGCGCTGGTAAGTGCGGTGCCGGATGCGGACGGTCGTTGGAGCGCGAACCTGGTGCTACCTGAGCGGCTGCTGTCGGGCGATCCGATCACCGGGGACAAGCTGCGGCTGGTGGTCATGGATGAGGCGAACCAGGCGCTCGCCAGCGCGCCCTTCGGCTTCACCGCCAACGCCGGTCCAACCCGTGAAGCCGCGGTCCAAACTGTGCGTGACATGCTCGGCACCTTCGGCCACGGCGATATTCGCCCCTATCTGACAGCGGAGCTCCAGCAGGCGCTCACAACTGGGCAGACGACGGACGAAACGCTGGGCTTGCACAGCATCGGCTTGCAGTCATTTGATGTACGGCCGGCTGAGGATCGTCCGTCGGAGGTGTTGTTTGTGCCGGCCACCCTGCACTACGCAGAGTTTGCCGAAGAGCGGGTCTACGAGCTGGTTGTTGAACAAGAGCGCTGGCGGGTGCACGGCAGCTCGCTAGTGGCCACCAGGCCTGCCGGGGGCGACAACACGTCGGAGATCAGCAATCCGTTCGGACCCGAATGGTACGTCATGACCACCGCGGACTATAACGGGGATGGTGTCAAGGACGTGATCTATGCCCAAAAGTCAGACGTGCAGCGACAAGCAAGCGTGACCGACCCCGCCCTCAGCAGTTCTTCGCCAACGGTGCGCAGTTTGATGATTGTTAAGGGGCCGGTAGAGAATTTGCACATGCTGCTATCGGTGTCGGATCGCAGCGTGACGATTGGCGGCGATCCGGTTATCGGCTTTGGCGACGGCCAAACCGGTGTGCCGGCGGCATTTGCGGTCGCGCTAGAGCCCGCCGCCAAGCAGGTGGTGACGGTGGTGCCCCTCAACGAAGACGGCAGCCAGCTTGTCCAGCGGATTGTGCTGTTTTGGAATGCGTATGACGGCGAGTTTCGGGTAGTTGAAGGCGTGCCCCAGTAACCACTTGGCCATGTTGGTGCCGGCCGGGGTAAGTTGCGTGCTTATCCCGGTTTTGCGTTGCCGCGCAAATAGCTCATCGGCGGTCGGGACCTTCCATCGACTTTGTTTGTGTTCATCGCGCTGCAGCAGGATGTATGATCGTGCACGAGGGTTACACCGTGCACGGTTGCCGCAACGTTCATGGTATGCTTATGCCGGGCTAGGCAACCCACCATAGCCAATGTTCTGCTTTGAAAGCTAGCCAAGCCT
>JADDQF010000010.1 GCA_016781505.1 bacterium | reverse complement strand
GTGCGGTGGAGGATGCGTAGGGGGATAGTACGTCTTGGAGGCGGCCGGCAAACACCTCGGTTTGGGCCCGGTGAAGGGCTAGCTCGCGCAGTTCGAGGATGCGCGCCACTGCCTCGTCATATCCGCTAGCGGTCCGTTTAGCTAGCAGCTGCTCCACCTGCAGCCAGACCTGTGGCTCACGTTTGGCCAGCGTCTCCAGCTTTGCCAAGCGGGCCTGCCGCGCTGCCTCCCGCTCATGCGCCTCGCGCTGCCGGCGTACCTCCTGCGCCACGATGGCAATTTCGGCGAAGCTACGCCGGGCCGTTGTGACTGAGGCTGGTTGCCGTACCCCACCGATGCTCCGTAGCCGGCGCAGGAGTTCGGATTGGATGGCTTCACCCCTAGCCACGCGCACCAGAAATGTATTGCGTTCATCCTCGGCGAGCAAGGGCACCCACTGGTCATACGGCTCCTCGGTCGGTTGCAGCTGCGCGCTTCCCTTGGCTGCGGCAACAACCAGATCCTGGTCGAGGCCGACGAGCTGCATAAAGGCGCGCAGTGCAGCGTTTAGCTGCCCTAATCCAGGCGGTACCGGCGGCTCGATCCAGGCATCCATGCTGACGACGTCTTCAGTACCCTCGTCGAGGCTGTCCCACTTGGTGTGGTAGGCATACGTGTCGCTCTCGTCTGTGTTGCTTTCTGCTCGTACGGCCGCGGCGAGCCATGCCAGGTAGAGTGTACGTAGGTCGCCGCGCAGTACATCATCGCGGAGCGGCACAAGCGACGCCAGCAGACCCTCGCCCTCGATCCAATCGAATGCGTCCTCTTCTTGAAAGTTAATGCTTAAAATAAGGTGTTCGGCCGTCGTCATCACCTCGATCTGCTCAATGCCGAAGTAATACGGGTTGAGCGCGGCCGTGTCGATGGCTGCTCGAGGAAAGCGAAACGCAAGCTGTTCGGTACCCCAGTTGGTTAAGTAGAGCATGGCGTCGTAGTGTTTTGCCAGGAGCTTCAGGGGATCGCCCGGAAAATCGCCGTAGGAGTAGGTGAATACTGCATGAGACGGCGTCGGCTGAACACGGCGTGAAAGGGTGCGTACGTAGGCCATGTCTGCAGCATTCAAGGGCCGGTCAATCGCCAGAAATTCGTAATATTGATATTCGCTCATAGCGGCCTCATCGTTTTAGTACAGGTGGTTGCTGTGGCTGAGGGCTGCTGTGCACCATGTAGAGCTTACGGTAGTTTCCACCATTTCCCGCCCGCTACCACGGCAACTTCCGCAGCTGCTGATAATCACATCAACATACACAGATTGTTCAACGTCCTTCGTGCAACGCTGCGCGTGCCGCATAGTAGCCACACATACCATGGACGCCTCCACCTGGAGGCGTGGACGATGAGCAGATGTAGATTCCTTGTGCAGGTGTTTTGTATGGCACCATCGCCATGGTTGGCCGAGCCCACAACTGGCGCAGGTCTTGCACGCCCCCGTTGATGTCGCCGCCGATGTAGTTGGGATTGTGTTGCTGTACCGCTTGGGTATTCATCGTATGCCGCGCCAGCACCCGATCCCGAAAGCCCGGCGCAAATCGTTCGATCTGGGCTTCGATGCGCTCGGTCATGTCCCAGGTTGAGCCATGCGGTACGTGGCAATAGGCCCAGGCTGTGTGCTTGCCGTCAGGAGCACGGGACGGATCCCATAGAGTTTGTTGTGCCAGCAGCACGTAGGGTCGCTGTGCATGTTCGCCCCGCCATACGCCGCGCTCGCTTTGGGCAATTTCTTCCAGCGAGCCACCCAAATGAATCGTGCCGGCTTGCAAACATTCGGACGCACGCCAGGGAATCGGACCATCCAATGCCCAGTCGATTTTGAAAACACCGGGACCATACCGGTACCGCTGCAGCTTGCGGCGATATGCAGGAGGTAGCTGATCACCGGCAAGCTTCATCAATTGGCGCGGAGTGACATCGAACAGTATTTGACGAGCGGGCGGCAATTCACGTAACGCGTGAACTGGCGCATTAACCTCGATTTCGCCGCCGAGTGAGCGGAAATAGGAGGCGAGCGCTTCGGCGAAACGTTGGGCCCCACCGCGGGGGAACGGCCAGCCAACGGTGTGGCCGAGGATGCCTAGAACGAGCCCAAATGCTGCTGTTGCGGGTGCTTCCAGGGCTTGGATTGAGTGCGCCGCAAGGCCGGCGAAAAACGTGCGAGTTGGCTCCTCACGAAAGGCGACCCTGGCCAGCGTATGTGCGGGTAACAAGGCCGGAAGGCCAAATTGCGCGAGGGCAAGGGGATGGCGCGGAACGCTGAGCGGTCCAAGCAGGGCCGTTTCAAGCTTGGTCCAATTGCGGACCAGCGGTGTAAACAGTCGTCGGTAGGCTGGTCCATCTCGTCCCAATGTTGCGGCTGTTTCCGCAATCGAGCGATACAGCGTCGCGGCGCGTCCATCATCCAAGGGATGGGCGAGAACGACGGGGGGATCGACCCATTCAAGACCGTGCTCGTGCAGGGGTAGGCTTCGGAAAAAAGGCGAAGCGATGCCGAGCGGATGGATGGCTGAGCATGTGTCGTGCACGAAGCCGGGCAGCGTGAGCTCGGACGAGCGCAGCCCCCCGCCTACGGAGGCGGCGCGTTCGCGAAGGAGCACGGCGCGGCCGGCCTGCGCCAACACTATTGCGGCTGCCAGACCATTTGGACCCGCGCCGACGACAATTGCGTCATACTTGGAGTTCGATGGCATATAGTGTTTTTCGCTGCATCGACGGCCGGCGAGTTGAAACAAGCATAGTGCATGGAACGCTACGTTCGCTGCAGAATCAGTGATTGCGGCAGTATTGTAGGTTGCCCGTCAAGAGAGTCCGCATGCCCAACGCCTGCATCAGCTGTCGGGGAGCCGCTGCACGTTGCAATGATTGCGCAAAGAGCACAAAGCCAATTCTTGGACGATCGGCACGGAGCACAACGGTACACCACTTAGGCTCCGTGCCGGTTACTTCAGGCGTGCAGTTGAACAAATGCGTGGTGGTGCGTACAATGGTTCGCGACGAGGTGTTATGCGTACAAATTATTCTCCACCAGTCGCCGAGCTGCTGACCCTAGGAGATAGGCACGACGGGTCTGAGTGGCCGAACTATCTTGAGCTTGGCTTGGACGCTGAGCATATTCCTGAGCTGATCAGCCTGGCAACGAATACAAAGCTGTACTGGGCTGAGTCAGAGGGTCCTGAGGTGTGGGGGCCGGTCCATGCATGGCGTGCGCTGGGGCAGCTTCGGGCAGCGGCAGCGATTGAACCACTTCTGCCATTATTTCACGAATTAATCGACAGCGATTGGGCGAGCGAAGAATTGCCTGAAGTGTACGGCATGATTGGGCCGAGTGCTATTCCTGTGCTCGACCGGTATGTGTCGAATCCCAGCCATGGCCTTTGGCCTCGTCTCGCAGCGGCTCATAGTTTGGAACGGATTGCTGTTCAGCATCCCACGGCTCATCCCGACTGCGTTGCGGCGTTAAGTCATCAACTGGAACAGTTCCCCACGAATGAGCCAGAACTAAATGGCTTTTTGATCAGCTATTTGGTTGAGCTCAAGGCCACCGAGGCAGCACCGCTGATCGAACGGGCGTATGCCGCAAATCGGGTTGATATCTCCATCGTCGGTGATTGGGAAGATGCCCAGGTGGCGTTAGGCTTGAAGGCTGCACGCGAAACGCCGCGTCCCCGCTACCACCCTTTTCAATTCCCGCTTATGCCCCCGATTGCGGCTCCAAAGGAGAAAAGCAGCGCGGAAAAGGCGGCGGCGAAGGCCAAAGCCAAACGCAAGCAGGCCAAGGCGTCGCGTAAGAAAAACAAGCAGCGAAAGTGAACATAGTAGTCTCCACGACTATGTGCTTTCATCAGCCGCTGCTTGACCGTGGTCTGCAATGTAATCTGCGTGCGTTGTTCAACGAAGGAAATTTCTCCGCTGCTTGGCTTTGTGAAGCACAAAGCCAAGCAGCGGAGAAAGCATCATATGCCGGCGTGGGTGCCAAACATGTTGGGGTCAGGTATATAGCCGCGTTGGCGGCATGAGAGTCTTGGCGTCTTCGATTAGTGCTTAGACGCGCGATGATCTAGAGCAGATGCCGCAAAAAACAACGCCGTACTTCGGACGCGCCCTGCAAACTCGGCTCGATAGTGGCGGTAAACCAGGTTGGATCGCCGGTCAAAAAGTGGCCGTGAAGATCCACCAGCGTGCCGTGCCGACCGGCTACCTCGGCGATGGCGTCGTTTAACCGTTGGTGATTCGCACGGCCAATCGCCGGCTCGACGTTCAGGAAATTACGGGCGTCGTTGCCAAAGGTTGGATCGTACACGTTGCCGATCAGCACCGGCCGGATCGGCAGCTCTCGTACAAAGCGGTCAAGGGCTTGAGCGAAGGCGGCAATGCCTGGTCCGGTATCACGGATCAGACCACGCAGCAGATCATTTCCACCAATGGTGATCAAAGCTATCCCCTGGTCGGCAACCTGCATGTCGCGTACCTGCCGGGGCAATCCTTCAACGGTAGCGCCGTCCACCGCGCGGTGGTCAAGCCGCGTTGGCTGTCGTGAGCTGAGATCTTGGCCGCGGAACTCCGGGAACCGGCTGTCGTCGTTGCGCACGATCAGCTGCCCGGGATGAATACCATACGGATTGTAACGCTCGCAATCCAGAATTGAATCGCCGAACGTATAAAGTGTCAGCATTGCTTGCCCTCGTTGTGTGTATCCGAGCAGACCAACTGCGGCGCCAACTCCCGCTAATGCGCCAAGAAAAGTCCGCCTTGTTCGCCGTCTACGATCCACCATTTCCTCCCACTGTTCTGCCGCCAGGATCGGTGCTTCTGCAACAAACAGGCCAGGGCATTGAGACCGAGGTTCGCCGAGCCGTGGCATTTGCGCTGGTCTTGAATTTGCTAAAGGCCCTTGCCAAGCTGTCATCGTTGATTGCCGTTCCTGATGAAAGGGCTGCCCCGTATGCAAACACATGGCGTTACGGTCCGCTCAATCCGAATGCTGCGTGGACCGAATGTACATGCTTATATGCCCGTGATGCAAATTACACTTGATGTTGGTCCGTATGAAGATCGTGCCAGTACAACATTTCCCGGATGTGTTGACCGCTTGCTGGCTTGGCTGCCGGGCTTGCAGCTGCACGAATGTAGCCTCGGCCGTCCGGGTGGTTTTGTGGAGCGGCTACGCCGGGGTACGTATCTGGCGCATATTTGCGAACATCTGACCCTGGAACTCCAAACGTTGATGGGCTTTGATGTTACCTTTGGCCGTGCCCGATCCACGAGCGAACGGGGTGTGTACACCATCGTGGTGGCGTATGGTGAGGCAGAGCCCGCCCGAGCAGCGTTCGAAACCGCGCTGCGGTTGGCGCTGGCAGCGTTTCACGACGAGCCGTTTGAGATCGAGGCAGAGCGGGAACGTTTGCTGGGCCTTGCGGATGATTACCGGCTCGGCCCCAGCACCGCCGCGATTGTGGCTGCCGCCCGCGCGCGTGATATTCCGGTCATGCGGCTAACGCCAATGGATAGTTTAGTCCAGCTCGGCTATGGCGTGTATCAAAAACGGATTCAAGCCTCGGAAACGTCTACCACCAGCGCGATTGCGGTCGATCTGTGTCAGGACAAATCCCTGACCAACCATATTTTGCGCACGGTTGGCGTGCCAGTGCCGGAAGGCCGTACCGTAAGCACGGCTAATGATGCTTGGGCGGCGGCGACGGAGGTTGGACTGCCGGTAGTAGTCAAACCGGCCGGTGGCAATCAGGGCAAGGGCGTCAGCGTCAACCTCGCTAGCGAGGCCGAGGTTGACGCTGCCTATGCTATCGCGCGCAGCTTTAGCCCTGAGGTGTTGGTCGAGCGCTATATTCCCGGCGACGATTTTCGGCTGTTGGTGGTTAATGGCAAGCTGGTCGCCGCGGCACGGCGTGATCCGGCGCAGGTGGTTGGAGATGGCCGGCACACCATTGCGGAGCTGGTGGAGCTTGTCAACGAAGACCCGCGCCGTCGACCCGGACACAGCAGCACGCTGACACGCATCAAGCTGGACGAGGCGGTGGAGCTGGTGCTGCAGCAGCAAGGCTTAACGACCGCTGCCGTACCGGCCGCTGGCACGCTGGTCAAGCTGCGCACCAACTGCAATCTATCCACGGGCGGCACCGCAACGGATGTAACCGATGCAGTGCATCCACGAAACGCCCGCCTGGCCGAGCTGGCGGCCCAAGTGTTGGCGTTGGACGTTGCCGGGATCGATCTGCTTTGCTCCGACATCGGGCGTCCGCTGAGCGAGCAGGGTGGTGCGATTGTGGAGGTTAATGCCGGACCTGGATTGAGGATGCATCTATATCCAGCTCAGGGCCAGCCACGAAACGTAGGCGTGCCGATTGTGGAGATGCTGTATCCACACGGCGCTCCCGTGCGCATTCCCATCATTGCCGTCACGGGCACCAACGGCAAAACAACTGTTACCCGGCTGATCAGCCATATGTACGAAACTGCGCGCTGGATCGTGGGCATGACCTGTACCGAGGGTACGTTTATCGACCGTGAGCGTATTTTGCAGGGCGATTGCTCCGGTCCCCGCAGCGCCGAGGCGGTTCTGCTCCATCCGCGGGTCGAAGTTGCCGTGTTGGAAACGGCGCGGGGTGGCATCCTCCGGGCAGGCTTAGCCTTTGATGGGTGCAGTGTTGGCGTCGTCACCAACATAAGCGCCGACCATCTCGGCCTCGGTGGCGTCAACACGGTGGCAGAGCTGGCTCGTGTCAAGCAGGTAGTCGTGGAGGCGGTCCGCGGGGATGGTGCTGCTGTGCTCAACGCCGACGACCCGCTGGTAGCTGAGATGGCCGCGGCAACAAACGCTGAAGTCGTCTATTTTGGCGTCAACGTGCAGCAGCATATCATCGCCGCGCATCTAGCTGAGGGTGGCCGCGCGGTGTTTGTGGAGCAAGGGATGATTGTGCTTGCGACCGGACGGGAGCGCATCCCGCTGGTCGAGTTGGACCGGATTGGATTTACGGCAAACGGCAAAATTCCCTTCCAGGTACAGAATGCCCTCGCGGCGACTGCGGCAGCCTGGGCGGCTGGCCTCAATCCGGCGTTGATCGCTCGCGCGCTGTCAACGTTCACCAGCGACGCGGCGATGGTGCCGGGCCGGTTTAATGTGAGTGAGCAGCATGGCGTACAGCTGATCATGGATTACGGCCATAACCAGGCGGCAATCGAGGCATTGGCCGAGGCGGTAAACGCGCTTGGCGCCCGGCGCACGGTGCTGGTCCTAGCCCTACCGGGAGATCGGCGCGACGAGGATTTGTGCGCAACGCTCGACGCTACCTTGTCCTTTGCCAGCGAGTATGTGTTGTATGAGCTCCAGGATCGACGTGACCGGGAGCCGAACGAGGTGCCCCTGCTGCTGCAGAACCGGTTGCCGGAGTACGTGCCGTCCGTTATCGCCGCCGATCAACGCGCCGCCATTATGCAAGGATGGCAACGGGTCCAGCCGGGCGATCGCCTGGTGGTCATTGTGGACAAGGTAGAGGAAGCGCTCGCCGCTGCACAGGCGCTTTCTGACGACGCACCGTGTGGTGTGGCCCTCGCGGTAGGAGGTACCGAATGGTGAAACCCAACGACACACCCCGCCTGACCCTGATCCAACACGGCTTGGTCCACGCACCCGAGCCAAAAGGTGTCCAATCGGTCTTGCTGGCAGGGCAAGAGATCGTCGCGCTTGGCACGATCAATCAGGATGCGCTACAGACACTTGGCCTGCCATACTCCGTGGTCGATGCATCAGATTGTGTTGTAACGCCCGGCTGGATCGATCCGCATGAGCATATCCTGGGAGCGGGCGGCGAGCAGGGCTGGAACAGCCGAACCGCCGAGGTTGGCGTGAGCGAGCTCCTCCGGGCTGGAATTACAACGGTTGTCGGCTGCCTCGGTACGGACACCGTCACGCGTACCTTGCCGGCGCTGTTGGCCAAAGCTCAGCAGCTTGAGGCCGATGGTATCAGCGCCTATATCTACACCGGCGGATTCTGGGTGCCGCCCCAGACGCTGACCGGCTCGATCATGGATGACCTGGTCATTATCGACAAAGTGGTCGGCGCGGGGGAGCTGGCGATTGCGGATACACGGTCGCCCGAGCCCACCCGTGATACCCTGGCCCAAATCGTCTCACAAGCGGTTGTCGGTAGCTCGATTGCGGGCAAAGCGGGCGTCATTCACTTTCATGTTGGCTCGGGTGACCGTCGGCTGGCGCTGCTGAACGCCTTGCTGGACGAGCATGATATTCCGCCGCGGCATCTCTACCCGACGCATATTACCCGGAGCGAAGCGCTCATGGATGAGGCGATCGCGCTGGCAAAGCGCGGCGCCTATGTCGATATTGATGTCGTGGACGACAATCTATGGCAGTGCTTACGCTATTACGGCGACCATGGCGGCGATTTCGCGCAGCTCACGGTCTCTTCCGATGCGCAAACACCCGGCGGTAGCCCAACCAAGTTGTATCGCAATGTGGTGGCGGCCGTGCAGGAAGGCGGGTTTACGCTGGACGATGTGCTGCCGTTGGTGACCCTTAACCCTGCCCGCGTACTCAAGCTGGACCGCAAAGGTCGTCTAGCCGAGGGCTTGGACGGGGATGTGCTGGTGCTCCGTCAGGACACGCTTGAGGTTGTTCACGTCTTTGCACGGGGCAAGCACCTGGTCAAAGGTGGACAGGTAGCGCTGGAGAGCACACAGGAACAGCCGGCAGCTTCGTAATTTCGGCGTGTGCTATCACGCGACAAGCTTCATACGTAAAGTGCAGGAGTGTTATTGTGACGAAACCAAACCTAGGCACACTGATCATTATTGGCGGACACGAGGATAAAGCGGGCGATCGGGTCATCCTGAATGAAGTGGCACGACGAGCACGCGACGATGGCGGTCGGCTGGTCGTTGTAACTGCAGCGACACAGTTGCCGGAAGAGGTCGCTGAAGATTATCGGGCTGCCTTCGGCGATCTGGGGATAAAGCACATTGATATGCTTGATGTGCGAACGCGGGCCGAGGCGCACGAGGCGGCACTGGTGGACAAGGTGAAGGCGGCTAGGGTGATCTTTTTTACCGGTGGTGACCAGCTACGGATCACCAGTCAGCTAGGTGATAGTCCACTGTTTCAAGCGTTGCTTGAAACGTATCACACCGGTGGTACGCTTGTGGGCACGTCCGCGGGCGCGGCAGCTATGCCCGGAACGATGTTGATCTCGGGTCCCAGTGATGCATCATCCAAGCTGCCGTCGCTGGGGATGGCGCCAGGTCTTGGCTTAATGCCCGATGCCGTGATTGACTCACACTTCGCCGAGCGGGGTCGGATTGGCCGGTTGCTCGGCGCGGTGGCACAAAATCCACGTAATCTCGGCATTGGTATCGATGAAGACACCGCAATTGTGGTCGAGCGCGGCATCTGCTTTGACGTAATAGGCTCGGGTGCGGTGTATGTGGTTGATGGGTCCGATATCTCGTATTCCAGTCTATGTGAGACGGATGCGGACGGTGTCATCAGTATCGACGATGTGCGTCTCCATGTTCTCGGTACGGGTGATCAGTATGATTTGATTGCTCGCCGCCCCGTCCGATGACCGGTTCCGGCCGCCGACCCCAGCTACATCGCGGTTGACCTCTCCAGTGATAGTGAAAGCAAAGCCCCCAGGTATTCACTGGGGGCTTGCTCGTTAACGCTAAACGGGCCACTGCCGTGGCTGCTCATTCCTTTCGGAGCGACGAAGCAGCCTTAGGGCAATGGATTGCCGCCGGTTACGCCGATGACCTCACCGACGATATAGCTCGATTCCTGGGATGCCAGAAAGACAAATGCTGGCGCCAGCTCAGCAGGCTGGGCAGGGCGTCCAACGGGCGAGTCTTGGCCAAATGAGGATGATTGCTCGACCGGCATGGTTGACGTAATAAGTGGTGTCCACACCGGACCTGGCGCAACCACATTTACGCGGATACCCTGCTTGATCACTTCCTGGGATAGTCCTTTGCTAAAGGTCACAATCGCGCCCTTCGTGCTTGCATAGGCCAGCAGCGAGGACGAGGGCTGGTAGGCCTGGATCGAGGCCGTGTTGATGATCGTGCTGCCCGGCTGCATATGCGGAATGGCGGCTTTGCACAGATAAAACATAGCGAAAATATTGGTGCGGTAGGTGCGCTCAAGCTCTTCCGCTGAAATTTCGGCAATGCTTTGGTGGGTTCGCTGGAAGGCGGCATTGTTGACCAGGATGTCGATATGCCCAAGCTCCTGCACTGCGCGCTGCACAATCTGCTGGCAGTGAGATTCGCTGCCGATGTCGCCAGGCACGGCAACTGCCCGACGTCCGGCTGCCTCGACCACCCGAACCGTTTCCTGGGCGTCGGTTTCTTCTTCGGGCAGGTAGGAGATGAGTACATCGGCGCCCTCACGAGCAAAGGCTAATGCGACGGCGCGGCCAATACCGCTATCGCCGCCGGTGATAATGGCAGCCTTTCCTTCCAACCGGCCACTCCCACGATACGACTCTTCGCCATAATCGGGTTTTGGCTGCATCTCAGATTCGAGGCCAGGTGGTTGTTGCTGCTGCTCGGGAAATGGTGGCTTCGCGCCTTGCTCCTGCGGGTCTTGCGGTGTTGTTTGATCCTGAGCCATGGATACCTCTCCTTCAACATGATCCCTTGTGGGGTACGATCGTCCCGTCTTACAGCATGGGATGTGCCATGCAGGCTGAGCGTGGTCTGCGGTTCCCGCTCGCCATTGCGCCTTTTGAGTTCGTGGGTTGACTGATTCTGAGGCACGCGGTTAGTCGATTCAGCTGATTGGGCAAGCAGTGGAACAGCCTTTGCAAGCTGATCGGCGCGATTGGAGTTGTAAGGAGGAGTACGTTTCATGAATCCGCGAAAACTGAGCCATGAGCTGCGCAAAGGGCATTCCCCCGATCTTGCGCGCCGCCGCTGGATCATCGGGCTGAATGTGCTCGGTACCGCGATGGCCCAAATTGTTTCGCTGTATCAGACCGGTATTGTTCGCCGCTTGCCCGATCCGCCGCTGCGGTACTTCGATTCGAGCCGAGTCGATGCTTCGGAATATGCCTACAGCCGGCTGCGGTCGCCAGATGGGTTTATGATGCTGGTGAGCTATGGCTTTACCGCCTGGTTGGCAGCCGCCGGTGGAAAAGATCGCGCCCGGCAAAATCCCCTCCTGCCGATTGCGATGGGCGTAAAAGCCGTGGTCGATTCGGCCGTGGCTGTGGAGCTAGCGCGGGAAGAATGGCGCGACAACCAGGCATTTTGTGCCTACTGCCAGATTGCCACGCTCTGCTCGTTCGCATCGGTGATCTTTGCAATGCCTGAGGTGCGCCGAGCGATTGGCTATCTGCGGAGCAAACCAGATACCAATGTTGTAACTGAGACCATCGAGAGTGTGCGCGAGCTGGCCCGGGGTGCTTAGCTCAAGCTCAATGCAGGGTGGGTGGGGGTATAGCTGATACACAGTTGTCCATGCCCCCTTCAATCTTGGCTTGAACGCGTTTGAAGGAGGCTTATTGCTCGTTCGTCGGCAGTTTGCGGTTTGGATAGATTGCCTGTCTGTCTCCGGTACTAGACCTCAACCGTATAGGCCAGGATAAGCTCGTCGCCGGGACGGCCGCGAATACCCCAGTTCTCCTTTGGGCTTTCGAAAATCGTAATTTCAAGGTCCTGTGCCGTCAGCTCCAAGTCCGCTGTTATGCGCTCAAACAGCAGTCGAATCAGCCGCTTCTTGGTAGCAGTGGAGCGACCCGCAAAGATGCTGATCTCGACGATGGTATAGCGCTCGCTCCGGTCGGACGGAAAAACAAAGTCGGCAGCATCCAGGGGAAAGAAGCGCTGAAACCGTTTGTCGGGCGGCAGGGCTAAGGCAGTTACCACACACTCATGGATCACGTCTCCAAGCTGGCGCTTGATTGGATTCAGCTGCTCTTTGAGGCCATACACCTTTACCTGGGCCACGTTCTGCTCCTTCCTGGATTCACTTGATCTGCTGGTGTTTGCTGGCTCACTGGCTTACCAGCTCTGCTGGCAACATAGGTGCTTCCCATGCTTTCGCTCCACAAGCGTTGCCGTTACTCGCCGCGGAGCTTGCTGTACGTAACCAAATCGTGATACTGCCCCGCCCGCCACTGCGCTTTACGCGCGATCCCTTCGCGGGTGAAACCTGCTTTCTCCAGCGCCCGTTGTTCCGCTAGGTTGTTTATGTCGGTCGACGCTTCAATGCGCATGACGGGATAGGTCGCAAACAAATAGGCCGCGAGTAAACGCTGCGCTTCAACGCCGTAGCCTTTGCCGCGCTGTTCGGGATCGAGCGCTATGCCGATATTGTAGGACTGACTGCCTTCGTTGGGCCCGTACCCCACCTGATGGTAGCTTACATTGCCCACAATCGTTTCCGTCCCGCGCAGCACGACCACCAGCATGCCCTGACGTGGATCTAAGAGTCCACTGTGGGCAAAGCCAGATTGTAATTTGCCGTGAGGCTGTAAACCAAAGCTGTTGAACTCACCGTGGTACGCGAAATCATTCGTCCGCTGCTCAAAGAACGCCACATCGGTACCGATGAAGGGCCGGAGGACAACCATTTCACCTGCAATCATCGTTGGCCGGTTCCTTTGTCAATCGTTATGCTTCGTGGGATGCTCGGCATCGTAGCACTGTCCGTACACGCAGGCAAGTGGTACATTGGATGCACCACTTGCCGCGCAGTTGTCGTTCGTTTGTGTATTGCCTAAGCCCGAGCCGGCGGAATGTTATGGTTTAGTCGAAACATATTAGTGGGGTCGTAGTGTGCTTTCAACACCTGGAGCCGTCGGTAGTGGTCGTCCGAATAGCCGGCGCGCATCCGCTCCACGCCGTGATCGCCGTCGCCCAACCAACTTGGAAGGACCCCACCGGTAGCATATGGTTGCAGCGCAGCGCCAATCGTGCGTGTGTTGTGGGCCGCGTTCGCAGCCTGCTCCGCGTTCAATTGAAGGTCGACCGTATGCAGCAAGAAAGGCGCATAGCGCTGGCTGAAGGACGAGGTCGCGGCCGACACCCGCGTCATCGCGCCTCCAAGGTGTCGGATCTCGACCACTTTCACGGCTGTAGTGGCATCGATTCTCGCAACCTTGACCAACGTATCAATCAAGGCTCGCGATAACTCTTTCAACATCATCGTTGAGCGGCGCACAGGGGTGGGATTAACGGAATCGTTGCTGATTGTGCGAGCATCGGTGTAGGGCATCAGCTTGAAGGTGTCGCTGATCAAGCCTTTCAGGGCACGTAGAGGTCGGAGGAGCCTGGCGCCATCCGCTTCGT
Source organism: bacterium (assembly GCA_016781505.1). Taxonomy (GTDB): domain Bacteria; phylum Chloroflexota; class Chloroflexia; order Chloroflexales; family Kallotenuaceae; genus LB3-1. Next base: position 2,856 of record JADDQF010000010.1, on the reverse strand, counting down.
GGCCCACGTACGCAGCGCGAATGGTAATAACTGCTCTGCCATGCAGAGCCTCTGGCAGTGAAGGAAGTGGGGGCATCCTGGCTAACACAATTGCGGAGGTTAGCTCGTCGGGCACGGTTTTGACCCAAGCGCTGTATGCGGTCAATACCGCGTGGCCTTGTTCAAGCGGAAAAAAGAGTGCGCCGCCGTAGATTTCGCTAACCGGGTAGAGCTTGAATTGGAGCGCCGTCACCACGCCAAAGTTGCCGCTTGCACCGCGCAGCGCCCAAAAAAGCTCAGGATGACTGGTTGTGCTTGCGTGCCGCAGCTGACCGTCGGCAGTGACAACCTCCGCCGCGACGACGCTATCGACGGCTGCGCCATACTTACGCAGGAGCCAGCCAAAGCCGCCAAAAAGGGAATAGCCAACGACGCCAACATGCGGGGCCGAGCCCTTAAGTGGGGCCAGGCCATAGTGCTGTGCGGCCGAAACTACTGCACCCCAGCGTACCCCAGCCTCAACTCGGGCTGTTCGCTGCTCCGGGTCAATGGTCACGCCCTGCATCCGCTCGGTGTTGATCATCAGGCCGCCTTGATACGGGAAGCCGAAGTTATGCCCGGTCGCCTTGACGCCGACAGGCAGCTGCTGCGACCGTGCAAAGTTAACGGCAGCGATAATATCCTGGGCGGTTGTTGCTGTGACAACTACGTCGGGCGAAGGCAAATCGGATAATCCGAAGCCAGCCCGTGCTTCGTCGTAGCCGGCGTCGCCAGGAGTAAAGACACGCTCCGGTAATTCCGTTCGTAGCCGATTTAGCGCCGATTCAGGTATAGCCATCCCGGCTAGACGAGCCGGACTCATTTGGTCGATCATTGTTTGCTCCTGTTGCCAATGCATAGTTTGCGGGTTAGTGGCAGCCAAAGGTGCGCCAAAGTAATGAAGAACGCATTGTGGCCCGCCGTTGAACTGCTCGGTTGTAGCTAGGGTAACTATAAAAGTCAGTCACGCGGGTGTTGTGAGGCAAAAGCTTAGTTATGGGTTATGCGAAAGTCGTAACAAGACGATGAAGAAAGTTGCATTCAAAAGCGGCACGGCCGCACGCACACGGGTTTGTGGTCAGCGCTGGATGCTGGAAGCTTTGTCGCTGCAAAGTAACGGGGTAACGCAGCTGGTTAGTTTTCAGGAGCTGGTATGGCGAGGTGCGAAAGGCGAATTGTTCGCCAGCTGCTAGTAAAGCGAGCAGCTGGCAAGCGTATATCGGTAGCTGCGGCGGGCTAGCCAAGCGTGGTGGTGGTTGGACAACACGGCGAGGACATCTCGTTCAGAAATCCGCCTCAGGGTCCGGTCGAATATAGCCGGCAGCACAAGATTCGTCAATGACGCTCAAAACAAAGGGCCAGAGTTGTGGCGCTCCTGTCTGGATCGGCCGCATGCGCTGAAGCACTTGTTGGCGGGTAATGCCATGGCGTCGCCAGGTACCGCCCTGATTATGGTAGTTATGCAGCAGTGGTTGCAAACGATCCAGTGCATTTGCAAATTGGGCTTCAACTGTAGTATTGCGCTCGAACTCGATCCACAAACTTTGCAGGTCGGACTGTAAATCCGGGGGCAGCATTCCAAACAACAGGTCAGCCGCTAATTGTTCCCGTGCTGCTTTATCAAGATTGGCAGCGACGTCGAAGGCGAAGGTGTCACCTGCTTCAATTTCGATAATATCGTGGACCAGCAGCATCTTCAGCACCCGCAGCAGGTCGACCTCAGCCGGAACGTACTCCGCAAGGACGAGCGCCATGGTCGCAAGATGCCACGAGTGCTCGGCACTATTCTCTCGACGTGAGCCATCGATGAGCGAGGTTTGCCGCAGCACCTGCTTTAGGCGATCCACAACAACGATAAATTCAAGCTGTTGTGCTAGGCGTTGCGTATGTGGTAGCGTAGCCAAACCATACCTGCCTTAATATGCCGTTCAAAAGATAGTTGGACAGTATGCCATATATCGGCAGGACTGAGTGATCGCACATAGCACGGCATACATTGATCTCCAAGGTGGAGGACGTGGACGTCGCAAATGTGGATGCGCTGCGACTGGAACAGGTGTTGACGAACCTGGTGACGAACGCCATCAAATACAGTCCGGAAGGCGGCGCGGTGTGGATCGAGGGGATCAGGGACGCGGATGACATGATCGGGATTAGTGTTGTGGATCGTGGCATGGGCATTGCCTTGGACCGTCGACGGAATATTGTTGATCGTTTTTATCAAGCGCATGAAGGGGGATTTTTGGGGGTTATGGGCCTCGGCCTGTATATCAGCCAGCACATTGTCCAACTTCATGGCTGCCGGCTTTGCAGCCGAGTTTCCGGCGGAAGGCGGCACGCGGATGCTAATGTGGCTGCCGGTAGCCATGCATCAGCCGGCTGACGTGCCGTGAAAGCAGGAGTATGAGCACCGAACGACGCATTCTTGTCGTTGAAGATGACCATGCCATCCGCGATTTTGTTGAAATGGCACTGCAGGACGAAGGTTACCTCGTGGTGACCGCAAGCGATGGCGCCGCAGCGCTGGAGATCGTGGATCGGTTTCAGCCACACTTGATCCTGTTGGATATGCGCATGCCAGTCGTGGATGGTCGCGAGTTTGTGGCAGCCTACCGACAGCTCCCCGACCCTCAAGCACGGATTGTGGTGTTCACGGCTACCAAAAATGCAGCAGCCTTGGCGGAGACTGTTGCTGCCGACGGTGTTCTGGCAAAGCCCTTTAGCCTCGAAGAGCTACTTAACCTTATCAACGACTCCATCGGTTAATTCATCATCAGCTGTTTGAGCTTTGCCTGCCTCCGCCTTCTAGGCATAGCAGGGCCATACGTTAGAAGCATA
>JADDQF010000135.1:11395-16281 GCA_016781505.1 bacterium | reverse complement strand
GCTCGGACATCTGCTTGGTAAAGCCTTTGACGTGGAGCTCGTAGATGACCGAGCGGTGCAGCGGAATGTTGGGATGCTTGTCGTCGCCCCAATCAAACGCATTGTCGATCACCACCGACTTCGGCATGCCCGCTGCACTGTCCATATCATCTGCCACCAGATCAAGTTGGGGATGGCCAACAGGATAGGCCTGCATGGCGTCGCTCCACTGGATGGTACCGCTCAAGGCCTTGGCATACGGGTCAACCAACAGCTTCTGGGGATTGAAGCGGTGGCCGTGCTCGGGGGCGTATGGGCCATGCACCCGGTAGCCATACAGCTGGCCGGGCATGATATACGGGAGATACACATGCCACACAAAGTCGGTCTGCTCGGGCATGCGGATGCGCCGCAGCTCCTGGGTCGGGTCGTCCGGGTCAAACAAGCACAGGTCGACGGCGGTGGCGTGCTCGGAAAACAGGGCAAAGTTAACGCCCAGCCCATCCCACGTCGCCCCTAACGGATACGGTTTACCCGGCCATATTTCTTTCATATACATACCAGTCGCGGAGTTGCAGGTCGTTGGAACACGTGCTGCCACAATAAAGACCTGCAACTGTAATCTTATTGAGTTGACTTAACCAATACAGCGATTGGACAGTTACCAAATACCGCAGCAAGCGGAAGTCCGGTACCCCTGACGCTGTTATCTACTTGAACGCGTTCATGCGTAAAAAGATTCAGGTAGGTGGTGCCTGTTTCAGCTGCGGGTACAAGCAAGCTCGTACCGCTCCAAACATCGCCGATCGGCGCGTTGTCGTCGGTCACGATCCGCGCCAGCAGCCGTGGTGCTACCACGAGCACTTCCGCGTCGTTCAACCGTCGCGCAAAGCCTACCACATGATTGGCCAAGTTCCCTGTGGTCTCCAGCGGCACATACTCACCCTCGGCGAAAAGCTCGGGTTGCTCACGCCGAAAGCGCAGCGTTTGCGCAACCAGCAATAGTTTGATGCCGCCATCATCTTGCTGCGTGACCAGACTGCGCACATAGGCGGCCGGATCGGACTCGGCGTTATTGAGCTGCGCATCAAGCTCGTTCAGCATCTCACGGTTGCGCGTGTAGGGCACTGGCCGCCGATTGTCGGGATCAACCAAGCTAAAATCCCACGCTTCGTTGCCTTGATAAATATCCGGCACCCCCGGAACAGTCAGCTCAATCACACTTTGCGCCAGCGCGTTATACACGCCGAGCTGTGCCAGTCGCGCGGCCAACTGCTTGAAGTCTGCCAGAAAGGCGTTTTGCGGCGTGTCGGCCAGGGCGCGGCTGACAAAATTGCTAACGGCGGCATCCCAGGCTTCGTTGGGATTAACCCAGCTTGTGTTGACTTTAGCTTCTTTGAGCGCCTTGCGCATGTACTCCTGAATCCGCTCAACCAGCGCGGCGTGTTCGGCTGCATCCAGCGCTTTGCGCGGCCACATGCCCAGCAGCGTCTGATAAAAGAGATATTCTTCGTTGCGGTCAGGCGCGCTGCGTCCCTCGACCTTGGAACGATGACGACTGTTGAGTCGGCTCCAGCGGGTCAGCGCCGATTTCCATTCCTTCGGGAGCTCGCTCAGCGCGTTGATGCGCGCCCGCACATCGGCAGAACGCTTGGTGTCATGCGTCGACAACGTTAACATCGCGTGCGGCCATGATCTGCGTCGCTCCAGATTGGCCTTGTGGAATTCGGCGACGCTGGTGCCGAAGTGCTGGGGTTCGCCACCGACTTCGTTCAGCGAGATTAAGCGGTTATAAATATAAAACGCCGTGTCTTCCAGCCCTTTGGCCATGACCGGGCCGGTCACTTGCTGGAACTTCTGTACCCAATCCTGTTGCAGCCGCCGATCTTCCTCGTCGGCGGTGCCGGGATAGCGCAGCAACAGCACATCGCGGATAAAGTCAAAGATCGACGGATCAGTGACCGGTGTGCGGCGCTTGGTGCTGGCTACCGCGGCCTCGATATACTGCACATCGCTGGGTGTGATGTTGCCATCCGCAATGTAGGTGCGATACACCGGGAAGGATGCAATCACCTCGCGCAGCGCAAAGGTTAGGCTATTGATCGTGAAGTCACGCACATTGCGGTTGCGCTCGGCCAGACGACTAAGCTGGCGAGCCAAAACGTTGATCTCGCTGGCCAGCGAAATCAGCATGATTTGCCGCTTCTTGGCCAACACCAGCTCGTTGAAGTTCGTGCGCTGCTTGATAAAGGTGCTGTAAATGCCCTCAAAGGTTTTGGCATTGGCGCCGTCAACAAACAAGCCGTTGACCAGGTTGAGAAAATCATAGCCGCTGGTACCGTCGACCGGCCAGGTGCGCGGCAGTATCTCGCCGTGTCCCAGGATTTTTTCGGCAACAACGTACAACGGTCGCGCCATGACACTCTGCGGGTCTTCGCGCCATGCTTCATCATAGCGCTGCAGCAATTCTTGTTTGGTGGTTTCCCAGGTCTCTTCGTCGGCGCTATCCTGCTCCTCAAACTGGCGGCGAGCCAGCGTCAGCAGATAGTAGCGCTGCAGATTGCGGAAGTAGCCGGCGGGATCCCACAAGCCATCCGGGTGGTCGATCCGCAGCCCATTGATGCTGCCGGCCGCGAGCAACCGAAAGATCAGCTGATGGGTCGCCTCAAAAACCGGAATCCGCTCCATCCGAATGGCGGCTAGGTCGTTGATGTCGAAGAAGCGCCGGTAGTTGATCTCTTCGGCCGCGACGCGCCAGTAGGCGAGCCGGTAGGCTTGCGCGCGGACCAGCTCATCCAGGCGATCAAACGAGCGGGCGTTGCCGGCCTCGCCGTTGTACAGTGTGACCACAGCATCCAGGGCCGCACGAACCGTCGGGCTGTCTTCCACCAGGGCGTTGAGCCGCCGCTTGATAATCTCTTTTTCCCGATGCCGCTCTGCAATGCGCGCCGGATCGGTTTCGGTACGCGGCGGCAGATGCGTGATTGCCGTCATGATGCTTTGGAGCTCAAGCACATGCTCGTCGTCGGGCGCTGCTGTTTCGCCGATGCGCTCCAAGACCAGCTCCAGCACAGGCGTGTATGATCGCGGCGCGACCGGCAGCTGCGTTTCGTAATAGTGGAGATAAAAGGCGCCGCCTTCAAAGCTCAGCCGCAGCTCCTGCTTTTCCAGCACTCGGCCATACTGGTCTCCCAGAATCGGCAGCAGCACTTGATTGGCCATCTCCGTTTTCAGCGGCTGCCAGTCGATATCGAAGAAGCTGGCATACGGCGACGAGGGGCCATTTTCCAACACGTCCATCCAGTAGTGGTTGCTGCACTCGCCGATGCCCATATGGTTCGGCACGGTATCCAAAATCTGGCCTAAGCCATGCTCGTGCAGCGCCGCGACGAACGCGTTAAACTCATCCTCGGTGCCGATCGACGGATTGAGGGCGTTATGATCGCAAATATCGTAGCCGTGCATGCTTTCGGGCCGGGCCCGGAAAAACGGCGATGCATACACATGGCTGATGCCGAGCGCCTGCCAGTAAGGTATCTGGGCGGTAGCGTCCTTGAAGGTAAATTCGCGGTTGAACTGCACACGATAGGTTGCGGTCGGAATCTGGCGTCGCCGCGCTGCCTCTTGCTGAAGCGCATCCCACAGCTCTAACGCAGGTGTATCAATCATAAAATTTCTCGGTTGTACCTCACTTGGACAGGGAGCGCGGCCGGCTCCCTGTTTATGGCAAAAAAAAAGCGGCGTACCCGGGCGTGCGCTGGTAGTGTAACGTATCGCCAGAGTGCTTTGTTTTGCTGCCATCCTCCAACGAGCAAGTTGTATGCCCACACTCCAGGTGCAGCGATAGATTAAATTGGGTGCACACCACTTGCTGTGGTGAACGGTACAGGCACGAAGCACCTGTGCTGTCGTCGGGGTCCGCGAAGTGGAGACGGATATGGACCTAAAGAAAATTCTGCTGGTTGAAGACGAGCCGGCGATTGCCGCGCTGTTGCAGGATGTGCTGGAAGAAGCAGGCTATCAGGTCGACCTGGCGGCCAACGGTCGGGAAGGCTTGCGTCGGCTTCCGGTGGTGCGGCCCGATATGGTGCTGTCGGATGTGATGATGCCGGTACTGGATGGACGGGAGCTCTGCCACGCGATCAATACCAATCCGCATTATCAGGCGATCCCCGTTGTGTTGATGAGTGCCTCCCGCGAGGATCAATGCTGCCAGGGCTGCAACTGTGCCGCATTTTTGCCAAAACCATTTGTGTTAGAAGAGGTGGTAGCGACGATTGCACAGGTCCTCAAGCAAGATCGATGTGCTGCGTATCGGTGATAGGTCCAGGCAAGGTCTGCGAGCCCTGGCACCACCGACAGGTGGTGCCGCTGCTTATCTATAAAACTTTCCATAACAACAAATTGAACATGTCCTGTCCCCAGCGGCATTCCGCGCTGCGCGCTGAAGCCACATGTGCTCCCTTCCTTAAAGCTACCTTGTGCCCAACCTGGTTAATGCAGCTGACGGTAAAATAACCGGATAAAACTGTTGCAGCCGCGCGGAGGGGCTTGTATTCCATGGATCGTGTGTTCTTTGTGGCCGGTGTTTTGTCGGCGTTGCTCGGTGTTGGCGCAGGTGCATTCGGCGCGCATGCGTTGAGGCGGCGGCTGAGCGCCGATATGTTGAACGTTTTTGAGGTCGGCGTGCGCTACCAGATGTACCATGCATTTGCGCTCATCATCGTAGCGTGGGCCAGCACGCAATGGGCTGGCACGCTCACCACGCTGAGTGGCTGGCTGTTTGTGCTTGGAACACTGCTCTTTTCCGGAAGTCTGTACCTGCTGAGCTTAACCGGCATCCGCTGGCTAGGGGCGATCACGCCGCTCGGTGGTTTGGCCTTGCTGGGTGGTTGGCTGGCCCTGGC
>JADDQF010000135.1:0-11279 GCA_016781505.1 bacterium | reverse complement strand
CGGTGGTTTGGCCTTGCTGGGTGGTTGGCTGGCCCTGGCGATAGCGGCGATGATGTATTAGGGCAATGGTTCAAAACCACGCCCGCCTTTGAATGATTGAGTGAGTCATCCCTGGCTCAACCTCGTGTCCCAATATTCTCCAAGCATGGATCTGCTGATCTGATGCGTCAGGCAGGCCGAGTGATGCTGCGGGCAGCAAATAGCCCAGGTCAAACCTCGTCGTTGTTCCATCCAACTCCCACTAGCTGCGGTACACTACAGCTAACGGGAAGGATAAAGATCCAACATGCTTACGCTCGCGGAGCGGCGCCGTGGTTTGGCCGTGCTGCTGATTGACTCGTTTTTGATGTTTGGCGGCTTTTTCATGCTGGTGCCGTTGATCTCGGTGCATTATGTGCAAGATCTTGGCTTTGCCGCCGCCGCAATCGGGATCGTACTGGCCGCCCGACAGCTTACCCAGCAGGGCTTGACGCTGCTGGGTGGAGCGCTGGCCGACCGCTGGGGCGCGAAAGGCTTGATCTGCTGGGGCATGGTGATTCGCACAGTTGCGTTCGGCGCGCTAGCCTGGGCGACCACGTTCAACGTGTTGCTTGCGCTATGCGTCCTGGCGGCTGTGGGCGGCGCCCTGTTTGACGCGCCCAAGAACGCAGCCATCGCCGCGCTTGCCGAGCCTGCCGAACGCACCCACTTTTTCAGCCTGAATGGGATAGCAGGTGGACTGGGCATGACGGTTGGCCCGCTGGTCGGCGCATTGCTGCTCCGTGCCGATTTTCGCTGGGTTTGCTTTGTATCGGCCGCCCTGTTTGCCATTGCCGCCGTCGTCACCATGCTTGGCTTGCCACGCATTCAGGTGGCGCAAGGTAGTCAGTCGCTTAGAGCTGGCTTGGGGCTGGCCTTGCGCAATCGGCGCTTCGTTCTGTTTACCATGCTGCTGAGCGGCTTCTGGTTTATGTGGGTGCAGCTCTCGATTTCCTTAACACTGGCTGCTCAGCGCTGGGGCGAGCCAATGCTCAATACGCCATTTGGCGCCTTAAGTGTTAACAGCGTAGCCTGGGTGTATGGCTTAAATGCCGGCCTGACCGTGGTGTTGCAATATCCGTTGCTGCGCCTTGCCGAACGCAGGCTGCGGCCAATGCCGATCCTGAGCGGGGGCGTGGCGATCATGGCGACCGGCCTAGGCTTGGTGGCTGTTGCCGATAGTTTAGCCATGCTGTTGAGCTGCGTGGTTGTGTTTTCGGTGGGCGCGATGCTGGTGCAGCCTACTCAACAGACGGTAACGGCGCAGCTTGCCGATCCGCAGGCGCTGGGCTCGTACTTTGGTTTCAGCGCCTTAGCTTTGGCCTTTGGCGGCGGCCTGGGCAACTACCTGGGCGGCTGGTTGTATGATGTGGCGCTGCACTGGCAGCTCCACGCCTTGCCCTGGCTGGTATTTTGGGGTATCGGGCTGAGCGCGGCTGCGGGATTGGCGGTGCTTGATCGCGTGCAGCGGCCGGCCGTCAGCCCCGTGCCTACGGGTCGCTCAACCCGCACGACCTGACGCGCTATTCTGTCGTGGTCTGCTGCTCGATCAGTCGCAGCAGGAGCTCGATGTTCATCGGCTTGCTGATGGCTGGCAGGCCAAACACGAGCGCCGCTGGATCGATCTCCCGGTACGCGGTCATGATAATCACCGGTGGAATCGGATGGTTGGGCCAATTGTACAATTCTCGCAGAAACGTAGGCCCATCCATCACCGGCATGCGCATATCCAGCAAAATCAGCCGGGGCCGAACCACGTCAAGCTGCTTGAGCGCTTCCAGTCCATTGCGCGCAACGGTGACCGGGTAATCCGCGTCCTCCAATGCCATCGACAGCATGGTTTGGACTGCGATGTCATCTTCCACGATCAGGATCGGCCCTGCTGCTTGGTGCGGCGAAGCGTTTGCTCCCGAAGCGGGTGCAGGACTGTTCCCAACCACATAGCGTGAGCCAGCAACGTGATCATTTTGGACAAAGGCCGACGTCCAACGCGGCCGGCTAGCAGCATCAGGCCGTTGGACAAATAGTGCTGGGCGCATCAAACGTGATCTCCGGAGGGGTGCTGGCGATACATGGCAGGCGGACGACGAAGCGGGTGCCGCCGAGCTGCCATGACTCGGCCTCGATGGTGCCACCATGCTGGTGAACAATTTGTTGGGTGATAAATAAGCCTAGGCCCAGGCCGGGACGCGACTCACGGGTAGGTCGCTGGACCTGATAAAACCGGTCAAAAATGAACGGTATGTCAGTGGCAGGAATGCCCAGCCCGGTATCGCGGACGGCAATCTCGACATAGCGCTGCTCGACCACCAGCTGTACATACACGGGCGCCGCCTCATACGAATACTTGGCCGCGTTGGTGAGCAAGTTACTCATCACTTGCTCCAGGCGCTGCGGGTCGACGTTGCACTGCGCCGTGGACTGCGGAATTTGAACGATGATCGGATGATCCGGGAGGGCGAGTTGCAGCGTGGCAACAATCTGCGACAGGTAGCTGCCGATGTTGGTGGGCCGCATATGCAGCTGCAAGCGTCCGGTTTGAATCCGGCTAACGTCAAGCAGATCGTTGATCAGCCTGTCTAGTCGGTTGCCTTCACCCCGCATCGCCGTCAACGCCGTATCTACACGCTCGTTTCCCTCATGTTTGGCTAACCAGCGCTGCAGCAAGTGGATGTAGCCTACAAGCGCGGCGAGTGGTGTTTTTAGCTCATGCGAGGCGAGCGCCAGAAAATCGTCTTTGATCTGTTCTTGGCGTTTGCGTTCGGTGATGTCACGTGCAATGCCGATCACGCCCTGGACTTTGCCCGTCGTATCCCGATAGGGCGTTTTGACCACCAACATCGTGCGTTCGGTGCCGGCAATACCGCCGGTCTCCTCGGTTTCCACGGGCTGGCCCAGCTCCATCACCTGCAGATCGATCTCGCGCATCCGGGCTGCAACAAGGGGTGCCATCCAGTCGCGGTCAACCTGGCCAATGATCTCTTCCGGCGTCTGGCCCGCTGTTTGCGCTGCGGCATGGTTAACCAGCAGATAACGGCCTTCGCGATCTTTCAAAAACATCGGATCGCCGACACCATGAATGATCGCTTGTTCGCGGGCACGTGCTTCCCGCAGTTCGGCCTCGGCTTGCTTGCGTGCCGAAATGTCACGGCTCACATTCGCAAAGGCAATTGGCTCGCCCGTGTGTTGATCGTGGAGCACGAACGCATTTAACTCGATGGGGATCAGGCCATCGGTGGTGAGGTGTTTGATCTGAAATTCGCCAAACCAACGGCCCTCGGTCAACAGCGTGGGCATGATCTGATCCCGAAACACGGCATAGTCGTCGGGCGCGAAATAGTTGTTGATCGTGGTCGATTTAACGGCATCCGCTGCCACACCCAGGAGCTGTTGACCAGCCCTGTTGAGGAATTGAATCTTACCGTCGAGCGCAGCGATACCGACAATATCAGAGCTGTGCTCTACCAGAGAAACAAGCTGCTGCCGGGCTGCCTCGGCTTGCATCCGCTCGGTCACATCCAGCGCCACGCCGATCACGCCGGTTATCCCGCGCTGCTCATCGCACACAGGCGTCCAACGCGTTTCAAACCTGTGGTCCTGGACGTAATCAAGCGACATATGTGTCTCGCCGGCGAGTGCTCGCCGCACACCGCCGAGCATAGCCGGTACCGCCTGGTACACTTCAAAGATCGATTGCCCCACCAACTCGCCTGGAGCGAAGCCGGTCGCTTCCAGGCCTTTGCCTTCGCTGACGGTAAAAACACCTTCCGGGTTCAGCGCGAAAAGCGCAATCGGTGCGGTGTTGATGACGGTTCGTAACCGTTCTTCGCTTGCACGCAGCGCGGCTTCTGCCCGTCTACGCTCGCTGAGCTCTTGTTGATTCGCAGCGAAAAGTTGCGTATTCTCCACCGCAAGCGCGGCACGGTCGGCTAACTCTTGGACAAATTGCTGATCCTCGGGAGTGTAGGGCGCGGGCGTTTGATCGCGGAGCAGCGTCAAGGTGCCAATCACTCGTCCCCGCACCCGCAGCGGCACGATCAACGCGCTGTGGGCTTGAATGCGTTGCACAAACGACCAGCGCTCAGGCCGCAGGATTGCCTGATACTGGTGTGGATCGTAGTGTGGAATCAAGACGGGTACGCCCGTCCGTGCCACCTGTCCGGTCAAGCCTTCGCTGACATAATGTGGGGCAGCAACCGCCATCTCCAGCTGCAACTGATCGATGCTGGGTTGCGGATGATAGCTGGCTGCCAGCTCCAATACCTGCCGGTCCTCCGACACCAGCCGTATCGCGCATGCATCGCCTACCAGATCGGCTGTGCAGCGCACGATGCTGGACAGAATGCGCTGGTGGTCCATGCCGGCCTCGGCAAGGGCGCGTGAAACTTCGGCGAGTGCGGTTGCCCGTTCTGTTTGCCGCCGCAGCTGCGTCTCCGCGTATTTTTGCTGGCTCAGGTCATGGGCAAAAACAAGCGTAAACGGCGGCTCGGCCTGAGCTACATGCGCGACATCGAGGAATAATGGAAAGGTTGTGCCATCTTGCCGCAGCCCTACCGTTTCATATGCCGCCGGCTCGGTTGCTCCCGCTTCCCGTCGTCGATTGCGGTCAATAATTTCGGCCCGAACCTGTGGGGCGAGCTGGTTGGTGAGGGCAGCTCCGACCAGCTGATCGCGCGAATGGCAGCCAAATAGCGCAAGGTAGGCTTGATTTGCCGCCAGGGTCATGCCATTGCGGGCAGTGGCGATAGCGACCGGCGCAGCCTCGAATAATGTGCGAAAACGTGCCTCGCTTTGCCGCAAGGCCGTCATCGCCTGGTGACCTGCGGTCATGTCCCGGGCAATACATACAAAGGTGCGCATTTGGTCGACCAGCAGAGAGCTGACCGTCAGCTCGATTGGGATGCTCGCGCCGGCTTTGGTTTGCAGCGTATGCTCGTGTGCGCAGCGGGAAGTTGGTTCGGCGGACGGCTGTTGCGCGAGCGCGTGCAGCACCTCGCGCTCCGCGCCCATGATCAAGTCCGCAAAGGCGGAAGACTGCAGCTCGGCCTGGCTATAGCCGGAAAGCGTGAGCGCGGCGTTGTTGGCGTCCAGATACCGCCCCTGCGCATCGACCACAAAGACTGCATCGGGCGAGGCTTCAAACAACATGCGGTAGCGCCCCAAATTGGCTTCCATCCGCTGCATGTCGCGATCAATCAGCCGCCACAACACGAACGAGGTTAGCGCGACAAAGCCGGTGCCCTTAAAGGTCTGGATATGTGTAGCGGTTGCAACATCACGGATGAAGATGGCAATGATTTGATCAGAAAAAGCTATCCATGCAAATGCTATGCAGGCGTAGATCGCCGCGATACGAAGGGCGGAACGGCGCATTCGACGGACGTGCGCAGGTAAAACCATTGCGTTATGCTCGCATTCCGCTGCGGGGAACAGCGAAGGTAGAATCCGGCTCGTTCGGCGGGGTTCGGGCGAAGGCTTAACGTCGGCAATGGGTGGTGCAACAACGGCCTACCGGGGTTCCTCACAGCTGCGCATCAAGTCTCGCTGCCTGTATCGTACCATATTGCACATGAAAACCCGCCCGTCAAGCCATCCATCGCACTATGGCATTTGGCGTGCGTGCTCTGGTACTTGCGTTGTGCTACCATAAGAACGGTTGGGAAGATGCCTCCTGGTGGGGCTGCCAGTACTGGATTATAGTGAGCAGTGAGGATCGACGATGGAGCTGACCGAGCAAATGCGGGACTTTTTGTCCGAACGGCGCTTTGCTGTTTTGGCGACAAATGATCAAGACGGGCCGCCGCAACAAACGGTTATGTGGTACGAGCTCGTCGACGACTATGTGTTGATGAATACGGCTCGGGGTCGCGTCAAAGACAGCCATCTGCAGCGTGATCCGCGGGCGTCGATCTGTATCGAGGATGGCTACCGCTACCTGACGATCTCGGGAACTGTTGCTTTGGAGGACGATCAGACGACGGCGCAGGCGGATATTGCGCGCTTAGCGCGGCGGTACCATGGCGCTCAAGCTGACGCGCAGATTGCACAATTTCAAAAGCAACACCGAGTCACGATCCGGCTTACGATCGAGCATGTGATCGCGAACGGATTTGACCGATGATCGTGGCATTAGCCGGGGGTGTGGGGGGCGCTAAGCTGGCCCAAGGGCTGTACCATGTGTCGCCGCCTGATTCCCTAGCCGTCATCGTTAACACCGGCGACGATTTCGAGCTTTTTGGGCTGCGCATCAGCCCGGATGCCGATACCGTGATGTACACGCTGGCCGGGATTGCGAATCCGGCCACAGGCTGGGGCGTGGTGAACGACACGCGTGCCACGCTGGAAATGCTTGGTCGGTATGGCTACGAGCTCTGGTTTCAGCTGGGCGACAACGACTTTGCAACGCATATCGCCCGCACGGCGCAGCTGCGCGCAGGCGATTCGCTGACAGAAGTGACGCGGCGGCTCAGCCGTGCGCTGGGGATGCGCGCGGCCCTGCTGCCGATGTGCGACGAGGGGGTCGCGACGCTGGTTGATACGCCGGCTGGCCGGCTGGCCTTTCAAGACTATTTTGTGCGGCGGCGCCACGCTGATCCGGTTTCGGGGATCGTTTTGGACGGCATTGAAGCGGCAACAATCACGGCCGATGCCGCGCAGGCGATTGCCCGTGCGACCGTGATTGTGGTTTGTCCGTCAAATCCGGTGGTGAGCATCGGCCCGATCCTGGCGGTCAACGGGTATCGCTCGGCGTTAGCTGCCTCCAGCGCCCCGCGCGTTGCCATCAGCCCCATCGTTGGCGGCAAAGCGCTGCGCGGTCCAGCCGACCAAATGTTGGCCGGTCTGGGTCACGACGTGTCGGCGTTTGGTGTGGCGCAGCTGTACGGCGGCCTGGTCGACGGCTTTGTGATCGATCATGCTGACCGCGAGCAGGCCGAGCGGATTGGCGCCTTAGGCATGCGTGTGCTGGTGACCGACGCTGTGATGCGCGACGAGCCCGACCGCCAGCGGCTGGCGCGGGAGGTTTTGGATTTTGCGGCGGATATCGGATCGAGCAAGCGCTGATGATTTCGTCCGGCTTGGACATCTGCTGCACCCCTAAAGGCTGGCACACGATGCAGCTCCAGACAGGCCGCCGTGGCCAAGGCTATGCGGATTCTGGGGCGGCAGCACATCGCAATGGTTTGAATCGGTCATGACGATCGCAATCTTGCCGCTGCGGGCGCTCCATGATGGCAAGCGCCGACTTGCAGGGGTGCTTTCCCCGGGGGAGCGTACGGCGCTGGTACAAGGGATGCTACTGCGAGTTGTGCGCGCGCTCCAGGCGTCCAAGCGTATCGAGCGTGTGATTGTGGTCAGCCCCGATGCAGAGCTGCTTGCCTGGGTTCAGCCAATGGCTGTGTGGCCAATCGAGCAGCCCGCTGGGAGTTTGAACGCCGGACTGGAGTATGCGCGCAGCGTTGTTCGGGCGCAAGCGCCACGGGCCGACCTGCTGGTTGTGCTGCCCGACCTACCGCAGCTGCAGCCATTGGATATTGTCGGCATCGTAGCTGCCGGTACGCCCGGAACCGTGGTGGTGGCGCCGGACCGGCACCAACAAGGGACGAACGCACTATGGCTGCCGCCGGACGCCGGGTTGCCGTTCTCGTTCGGACCGGATAGTCTGCGACAGCATCTGCTAGCAGCGGAACGGCTTGGCTTACGGGTGCAGCAGTATCACGCGCCGGGAAGCGCATTCGATCTGGACACGGCCGAGGATTTGAAGCTTGTGCGCATGCCCGCCGGGGGCAGCGATACGTAGGAGGAGCGAATGACAACGGACCTAAAGCTGATACGCAGCGTCCATAGGTGGGATGCCCTGGCAGCTGATGCCCTGCTGAAGCTGCGGACGTTGGTGACAGCTCAAACCACCGGTTATCAGGGTTAGCTGTGATGACGGATCTCCGCATCCTGGGCATCGGGGATATTGGCGAGGTGGCGGCCGGCGACGATCTGCTGACGGCTATTCAACGTGGCCTCGTTGCAGCAGATGCGCAGCTCATGCCCGGCGATATCCTGGCAGTGACGCACAAGGTCGTGAGCAAAGCGGAAGGGCGACTGGTTGACCTGCGAACGATTGAGCCTTCGCCTTTTGCGGCTCAATGGGCTGAACGATACGGAAAAGATCCGCGCCAGACCGAGGTGGTGCTGCGCGAGGCCACGCGCGTTGTGCGGATGGACCGCGGGATCATCATTGCTGAAACACGACACGGCTTTGTGTGTGCGAATGCGGGTGTGGATGCATCAAATGTTGGCGGCGATATGGTTTGTTTGTTGCCGCTCGATCCTGATGCATCGGCCCGGAAGCTGGCCCGAGCCCTGGAGCAAGCCGTAGGCTTTGTGGTGCCGGTGATCATCACGGACTCCTTTGGCCGGGCCTGGCGCGATGGCGTCGTCAATGTTGCGATCGGGGTGGCAGGGCTGCTGCCGCTGGCGGACTACCGCGGGCAACACGATCCGTATGGCTATGTGCTGAGCGCGAGCGTGATGGCCGTCGCGGATGAGCTGGCCGCTGCCGCGGAGCTGGTCATGGGCAAGGTCGATCAACGGCCGGTAGCACTGATACGTGGCTATGCCTGGCAGTCCGGAAACGGCAGCGGGCAACAGCTGGTGATGCGGCCCGAGCGCGATATGTTTAGATAGCTATCAGCGGTCAGCAATCAGCTATCAGGCACGAGCATGAAGGGCATCTGGTAGCTGACAACTGACGGCTGACGGCTGAAAGCTGATTGCTTATGACATTTGGATACGCGGCGATGTTTGAGCAGTTCACGCCGACCGAGCTGCTCCGCTTTTGTGAGGTGGCGGAGGCCAACGGGTTTACGTCGGTGATGGCCTCGGATCATTTTCATCCGTGGACGCCTCAGCAGGGCCAGAGCGCCTTTGTCTGGTCGTGGATGGGCGCGCTCGGCGAGCGCACTCAGCAGCGCTTCGGGACGGGCGTTACCCCGCCGGGCTATCGCTACCACCCGGCGATCATTGCGCAGGCGGCGGCCACGCTTGAGGCGATGTATCCCGGCCGCTTCTGGCTGGGTCTGGGCGCGGGCGAAGCCTTGAACGAGCATATTGTGGGCACGTATTGGCCGGAAGCGCCCGCGCGGCTGGATCGGCTGATGGAAGGGATCGAGGTGATCCAGAAGCTGTTCAGCGGCAAGGTCGTTAAATACAGCGGCAAGCATATCAGCCTCGAAAGCGCCAGGCTGTACACCATGCCGCAAACACCGCCGCCGATCTATGTCGCGACCTCGGGTCCGATCATGAGCGAACGAACCGGCCGGCTGTGCGACGGTTTGATCACGGTGGGCGCGGCCGATACCAAGATTAAAATGTTGATGGAGCGCTTCGAAAAGGGCGCGCGTGAAGCCGGCAAGGATCCGAGCACCATGCCGCGCATTATCCAATTGCATGTTTCGTGGGCGGAGACGCAGGCCGAAGCCGAGCAAAACGCGCTGCAGGAATGGCCCAACGGCGGTATGCCCTTTCCCAAGGGCGACATCCGTAATCCCGAAGATTTCGAGGCGATGGCCAAGTTTGTCCACCTCGACAACTTCAAAAATCGCGTGCTGATCTCGCCCGATCTGGAGGCTCATCGCGCGCATATTCAGCACTTTGTCGACCTGGGCTTTACCGAGGTGTATGTGCATAACGTGGGGCGAAACCAGGAAGCATTTTTGGCGGCCTATGGGCAAGCGGTTGTGCCCCAGATCCGGTGGGCAACACAGGAGGCGGTTGCGGACGACCGCTAGGCTGAGTTCGGGAGTCGGGGCATACAGACAGGAGCACGCTGGTGGACGTAGATCTGGATGCGTACGCGGAGGAGCGGTTTTGCTATCTTACGACAACTGGCCGGATTTCGGGCAAGCCTCATGAGATCGAGATTTGGTGTTTATAGTAGACCTGTGGTTATTGAGGCTCAGGCGCTCCGTGTCTAGTTCGCACTCAACGTAGGCAACTTTTTCACTATCCTCAACGGCAATTCGGACGCGGAGCCTCAATAACTCGTAGGCTTCGCGTCGCTCCTCCCGCGTGAAGTTTGCCAGTCCTTTCGCAATGCGAGCGCATACCTCCTGCACGTCGGCTATGTAGTCGGGCGTGTACTCGGACTGAACCAACCGCGCCTCTAATTCGGCCCGCTGCTTTTCGTAGTCCGCAAGCTCCTGCGCGCATTGTGCGTCCTCTTGCTCCCATCGCTCATCATCCAGCTTACCTTTCTTGTAGAGCGCCATCACCCGCTCCCGTTCGGCGCGCTTCTCCGCAATGAGCTTGGTGGTCATGGCCATCATGGATTGGACATTCGCGTTTTGCTCGTTGATGGCCTGCTGCCGCTGTTGGATCGTCGCTAGCACTTGATCGGGATTGGTGACGACCTCCTCAATCCACGGCCAAATAGCTTCATCTAGCACACGTTCCATCACGAGCGGTGAGGTGCATTTCACGGTCGGTCGCTTGCGCTTGCCCATGCAGTAGTAGCGAAACCATCGCTTGTCTGCACCTGGATTGCCGCAGTACGCCGAGTTGCAGGCAGCACACGTGATCATGCCCGAAAAGAGGTATGTATGCTTGCGCTTCCACTGCGCCAATGCCTGCTCTTTGTTCGCTGTTAGCCGCTCCTGTGCCGCCTGATAGGTCGCCTCATCAATGATCGCGGGTACTGGCACGCAGATCCAATTGTCACGCGGCGCGGGTACTGCTAAGCTCGCATCCTGCCCTGGCACCGAAACGCTCTTGCTCTTGCGGTAGTGCCAACGTCCCAGGTACACCTCGGACTTGATCAGAAAGCGCACGGTGGACGGTGCCCAATAGCCGTCTGCTGTCTTACGGTTGCGCGAGTCGGTGCGTGTTGGTACCCCCAGGTCCGAGAGGCGTTTCGATATGGCTGCAAGCGTCAGCGGCTTGCCGTCGATGTCACCGTAGGCGCACCACTTGAAGATCATACGGACCGCCTGCGCCTCCTCGTCGTTGATCGCAAGCTGTGTGATGGGCTTGCCGTTCTCGTCCCGCAGCTTGACGTATTGATAGCCGTAGGGCGCGCGTGTGGCGACAATCGAGCCTCGTCGCGCAGCCTCATACTTATGCTCGCGCAGCTTTTCCACGATGTTGTCATAGTCCAGTTCGTCGGCTGCACCAATGACGCGCCGCACGAAGCGCCCGCCTGCCGTCGTGCGGTCGTATTTGCCTGTCACATACTCCACGCGCGCACCACGCGCCTCGATCTCGCCTTCGAG
>JADDQF010000020.1:2154-16446 GCA_016781505.1 bacterium | reverse complement strand
GGCAACAGGCAACAGGCAACAGGCTCGGAAAAATCATACCAGGCCGCTGAAGCAGCATATAAGTTGATATGTACGGGTCGAATGAGCTGAATGCCGATGGGGCAAACTGCTCGGCCTCAGATATCGCCTGTTGCCAGCAGCCTCGTCAGCGAAACTCGCTCAAGCGCTTGGCGACGTTGTGGAGCGCGGTGCTGTTGATGGAGTAGAATTTGGCGCCCCGCTCGCCGCGCCGCACGTTGAGCACCTTCATGTCCACCATCAGCTGTAAATGGCGCGACACCGCAGACTGGGAAATGCCCAGCCGATCCACAATTTCTTGGGCATACAGCTCGCGGCTACTGAGCATCGCCATGATCGCCAGCCGGGTTTTGTCGGCGAGCGCCGTGAGGGGATGATACAGGTCGTCGATGGGCGGCCCGGCCGTATCAGTGCGCGGCGTCCCTTGGCCGTTGTAGAAGATTGTGACGGTGGAGTCATTGAACAAAAATGACACGTATGGCCCAAGGTACAGCGAGGGCACAAAGCGCGCATGCTCGATGTCGGCGAGGCGGGGCCGCACGCCGTCGGGAATCTGGCGTCCGGTAACGGCGGTAAACAGTCCGGCCAGGTCTGAAGGATAACTTTGGCGGCGATGCTGCTCGACGCTGCGCTCGAGCTGGGCGTATGTTTGTGTCCACTGCTCACGGTACACTCGATCCCAAAAACGCTGCAAGCTGCTGACGACCAGATCGCGCCATTCGCCGGGCGCGCGCAGCAGCTGGGCTACCTCGCTCGGCTCCACGGGTGAGCGCATCTCGCTGATGAGCGCTTCGAGCGCTTCGGTATCGGCGAGCAGCTCGGCATGCGTCAGGGCCGAGGTAATGTTGTGCCGCGTCATGCTTTTGATCAGCACAGCCTCGATCAGCCGCGCACAGGTCGGCTCGTCCAGGGCCGCGAGGTCGGCAAAAAAGGCCGGCGCGCTGGTATGCCCCGGTCGATCGCCATCCAGAAGCTCATTAGCCAGCGCTTCAACGATGGCTGGCGGATGATTTGTGGCTCGCAGCACCAGCTCGAGGTCACGCCGTAAACGAGTGGGGAGCATCGAGTACGCTTCGAGGAGCCACGAGCCTAATCCTTCGTGGTGGTGTACAACGATGACGAGGTTGGCTGTAGACAGCAGATCAAGGCCGACGGAGGTCATCCATTCGACGGTAAGAGCCGGACGGCCACGCAAAAGCTCCGCCATACAAAGCCTTTCATTCGCGCATATCTGGTAGGGAGGCTAGCATATTTGTCAAGAATGCGTCAAATATGATGCCGGGTCGCAAGTCAGTCTCGGAATCCGTCATTTGGGGGCTGTATTACGCTCTGGACAGTGTTATGCTGCGCTTGCAACCATTTGCGGCCGCCCAGCGTCATACCACGCATAGCGCACGAGGCGCATTGAAACGGGAGAGACAACGTGGCCGAGCCAACAGCCGACTGTTTGCAACGGGCCCAGGCTGGCGACCCGCAGGCATTAACTGAACTGATCATGGGGCAGCAGCACTATGTGTATAGCATCGCCATGAGTGTGCTCCATCAGCCGGACGACGCCGCCGATTTGACCCAGGAAGCGTTTATTCGGTTGATGCGGGTGCTGCCGCAATACAGTGGCGAAAGTCGGTTTACAACGTGGCTGTACCGCCTGGTTGTGAACCTGTGCCGGGATGAATTGCGGCGGCGGGGGCGTCAAGTGCAGCTTGCGCCGGTGGTCGAAGACGCTGGCGAGCAGTCTATGAATCCGGTCGACATGATTGCCGACGAAGACCGGGCCGCCGATCCGCTGCGGGCCCTTGGAGATAACGAGCTGCGGGTCGCAGTGCGGCGGGCATTGGAACAGCTGGAAGAACATTACCGGCTATCCTTAACGCTGTACTATTTCGACGATCTCAAATACACGGATATCGCCGAAATTCTGGACGTGCCGCTCAATACCGTAAAAAGTTATATTCGTCGTGGGAAAGAGCGCCTGGCAACCTTGCTCGATGAGTATAATGAAGATAGCCCGGCTCGTGAGCGCCCGACGGCCACGCCGCCAGTTGTTCCTGCACGGCCAGCCAGTGTGCGGCAGCGCTTTGCGTTCGGGTCGGCCCGCTAGTTTGAAGAGAGAAGCTCATGGATTGCCAGACAGTGCGCGACGACTTGCATGCCGAGCCAACCAGCAGCATGGTACGCGCACATCTTGCCGATTGTTCGCGCTGCGCGGCCTATGCCGAGCGCATGGCCTGGCTTGATCGGGCGGTGCGCGGCGAGCTTGTTGCTGCAGTGCCTGCCCCGCTCAGCGCGCAGCTTGCCATGCTGGCCGCAGCGCCGCCACGGCAGCTTGGTCCGCTGGATGCTGCGGCGCGGGACGCATTAGTGGTTGCCGCGCCGGCAACGCTGTCGGACCGGCTGCTCGCGCTGGTGCCCGCGGAACAAGCGGAGCCGGCCCGTGTTGCGTCGCGAGCGGATGCTGTGCTGCGCGACGCGCTTGTGCTGCCAGCCCCCGCCGACCTTACGGCGCGGTTGCAAGCGCTCGTGCCGCCGGTAGCTGCTCCCGCGCCGGTCGCTCCCACACCTGTCGAGCCAATTGGTCCGCGCGGGTGGGTCGTAGCAACGGTCTATGCCCTGACATCCGCGCTGTTGTTGTTGTCGTTGCTGTATGCGGGCCAGGTGTACAGCTTGGTGCTGACGCAGTTCGGGCTTGAGCCGTGGCTGGCTGAGATCACGCAGCTACCCGCCTGGTTGCTGACGCAGCTGTACGTGTATGTGCCGCAAGCGCGCGCCGTGGTCGGGCTGATTGTGAATTTGCGGCAGCCGTTGCAATGGCTGCTGGTGGCACTCGTGCTGTGGGCGGTGATCGATATGTCGCAGCGTCAGCAGCACGGCAACGGTGAAGGTACACAACAGTACGCGTAGGGCCGCACCGCAACGGCGGCCGCGCTGTAGCACTCCCGCGTCTAGCATCTTGTGAACAGTGCGCTATGCTGCTTCCCATGCATAGCCTGCTCGACGAGATACTAGACTTTGTTTTTCCGCCCCGCTGCGCTGCCTGTCGTAGCCGCGGAGCTTTGTTGTGTGCTAGCTGTTGCGCCGCCTGTCGACCGGTGCCCGACACCGCGAACCAGGACCAGCACCGCCGCCTAGCGAGCCCATTTCTGGCCTCAACCGCGGGCGCGTACATTTTTGAAGGTCCTGTCCGTGAAGCGATCCATCTGCTCAAATATCATCGCCGCGTGCGTATAGCGGTGCCGCTCGGCGATCTACTTGCACGCTATTTAGCGGCTAACCCGCTGGTGGTCGACGCGATCGTGCCCGTGCCACTCCATCCGGATCGCTTACAAATGCGTGGGTACAATCAGGCCGCACTGCTTGGCCGGCGCCTGGCGCAGCAGATCGACGTGCCACTGCTGGATCGGCAGGTGGTCCGGGTACGGCATACAGCGCAGCAGGCTGATCTGAATCGCGTGGAGCGGCGGGCGAATGTCCATGCCGCCTTTGCATGGCAGAGCGAGCGCCGTCCACCCCCACGCATCCTGGTGCTCGACGACGTGCTCACCACGGGCGCGACGGTTGCGGCAGTTGCCCAAGCGCTGCACGCGGCTGGTGCGCAAACTGTTCATGCGCTGGCGCTCGCCCGGGGATTGTGATCGTCGCGGCAGTTTACGCGCTTGGGCCCTGAGCGGGCGGGCTAGGCGCACTACAGGCTACCTTGGCCGACGCGTCCAGTGGCCTGCTCGCTAAACCGCACGTGCGCTCAATTCTTCTGGCAACGGCTGCATCACCGGCGCTGGCACTCGCTCTTTCAACTCAGCAATTTGCTTTTCGGCGTCGCTAAGCTGTTGTCGCAACCGTCGTGTTTCCAGCTGTCGTTGAATGCGACCAGGCAATCCCACAAGGAGCGCAAGGGCCATCCCGATAACCGTGGAGACAAGCATGATCACATACAGCGGGACGAAGCCACTCTGAAATTGCAAAAAGCGCACGTTAACGGGCGAGGGATTTTGAATCCCAAAGGTCGAAAGTACCAGGACAAGAAATACCACCAGTGCGAGCACAAGATACTTCACTACGAGCCTCCCAAGCATATGCCGTACATTGTCTATTTGCTTCACATAAGTAACATGTTGTGTGACAGCTACAATATCAAAAATCATGCCTCAACATGGGCTCCGCGTGGGAAGACAATGGCTGGCCTGTTCGGCCCGAAGCTGCACATCAAGGGCCTGGATCCGAGGTCGGTCAAAAGATCTTCAGGGCCGAACCAAGCATGACGAGATTAAGCGGAGCCCGCGCAGGCTCAGCTACCTTGCGCGGGCTTTCGCAGGTGGTCTCCTTCAACAGGTCCAACGGTATGGAGCAGGGCGTGGCGGTTAGGGCGTAGCCGTTGCGGTTGGCTCGGCGGGGGTTGCTTCCGGTGGTGCGGCCGAAGTGTCGTCGGCCGCGACCGTAGGCGTAGGCGTGGGAAAGGCTGGCCGCTCGTTTGTGGTGAGGGTCTTGATGGCCCACCAGAGCTGCGAGTCGTTAACGCTGGCCAGGTCGGACGGACGGCGCTGGGGCAAGTCGACGCGGTACTGCTCTTCTTGCTGCAGCGGAACGTACACATGCGGCTCGATGCCTTTTTGGTGGATCTGATCACCATTGGGCGTGAGCCAGCGGGCGATGGTGATTCGGGCTGATGATTTGTCGCTGAGCTGTTTGAGCGCCTGCACCGAGCCTTTGCCAAAGGTCTTTTCGCCTAACAACGTTGCTCGTTTGTGATCCCGCAGGCCACCGACCACAATTTCCGAGGCGCTCGCCGACCCGCCGTTGGTCAACACAACCATTGGCAGATCCAATACCCGCGGCCCGCCATTGTTGAGGGTATCAAGGTTGCTCCGTGAGCCGTCGCTGAACTCTTCTTGCAGCGCAACGCCGTCGGCGACGAAGCGGCCAAGCATTTCGCGGGCTGTGTTGAGGTAGCCGCCCGGATTGTTGCGCAGATCGAGAATCAACCCAGCCGGCTGTTGTTCCAACACGGTTGTGAGCGCTTTGTCAAGCTCGGCGGTGGTGGTCTCTTTGAACTCGCTGACCTGTACATACGCGATCTTGCCTGCAAGCATTTTGGTTCGCACGCTGATCAGCGGTATCGCGTCGCGGTTGATCGTGAAATCCCGGGTCTCGTTGGTGTCGGCCCGAAACACGGTCAGAACGACCGGCGTGCCCTTTGGTCCACGGATGATCGATGCAGCTTTGGCCGCTGCTTCGGCCGGATCAAGGCCATCAAGCTGGGGCGCCATGTCCTGGCCATCCACTTTGAGCACCTGATCGCCCGCTAGCAGTCCGGCCTTTTCCGCAGGTGACTCCTCGATCGGCGCTACGATGAGCAGCTTGCCGTCTTTGAACTCGACGTAGGCCCCGATGCCTTCGAACTGCCCGGACAGGCGCTCCTGGCGCGCGGCGGCGTTGACCGGCTCGTCAAAGCCGGTGTAGTCATCGCCCAACGATTTGAGCATGCCCTCGATCGCGCCGTAGGTCATTTTCCGGTAGTTGAGCGGCTCTTTATGGTAAAACTGGGTGTCGATCAGCTCCCAAACCTCCCAAAAGACCTTGAAGTCATTGGCGGCCTTCGCGGGTGTAGTGTTTGCCGGCACAGTTGGCGCAAGCGTTGCGACCAGCGGCAGCGTGCCGCCCCACCGCAGCGCCACGGCCACGCCGCCAACAAACGCCAGGATGGCCACCAGGCCCGCAACGAGCGTGCCGAGCGCGAGGGCACGTGATGTCTTGATCATGCAGACTCCTTAGGGCTAAAGGCACGGGCTGAGGCCTGGCAGTGGATTGGCAATCGCGTTGCAGCACGTCCATCGTTAGTCCAGATCGCCATGCTCAAATAATACGGCCGCCGCCGCGGCAATCGGCGCCGTCTCGGCGCGCATGATGCGCGGCCCTAACGATGCCAGGGCGATGCGATGCATGGTGGCCGTGGCTAGCTCGTCGGGGGTGAAGCCGCCTTCGGGACCGCTCAGCAGGGAAAGTGAAAAGGCTGCCTGCTCGGGAACACTCGCCATCCGTTCGCGCAGCAGCATGCGTAGGCTGCGGGCATCTCGGCCCTCCCACAACACAAACGTTTGTGAACGACGCACGGCGTGCTCGCAGGCGGCCTCAAACAGCATGGCCGGCCGAAGCTTGGGCAGCTTGGCGCGGCGTGATTGTTCGGCCGCCTCCCGCACAATCCGCTCCCAACGCTCCACCTTTCCGGCTCCGATATCGGACAGATCGTCGATCACACTGCGCTGGCAGACAACCGGCACGAACGACGTTACGCCCAGCTCGGTGCCTTTTTGCAGCACCCACTCAAAGCGCTCACCGCGTAACAAGGCAACATACAGCGCCAGCTTGAGCTGTGGCTCGGTGGTTGCCAGCAGCTTGCCGGTGATCATGCCCACAACCGCGTCCCGCTCAACCACATCTAGCGTAGTGGCATACTCCCAGCCACTGTTATCGAGCAGTGTAATCTGATCGCCCACCTGGAGGCGGAGGACGCTGGTCAGCTGGTGGACAAGGGCCGGGTCGTCGATCTGGGCAACGCGGCCTTGTACCGCTTCGGGTGCGACAAAAAAGCGGTACGTGTTGCTGTCGGCTTGTGTGCGACGACGTGATTCGGCTGGACGTTGACGACGCTTGGCCATGGTTGCCTCTTGGGAAAAAGCATAGCTGAGCAAAGGGGAAAATGCAACGAATCACCGATTGCGAACAAACGTGGTTATGGCCGTCGATGGGTCAAGGCCACCCAATCACCTTCTTGCAAGCGCTCGATCTGCGCAAGGCCTGCCGCGGCAAACGCTGCGGCAACATCGGCCTCACGGTCCGCGATGATGCCTGAAGTAACCAGGGTGCCGCCGGACTTGAGCGCGCGCTGCAGGTGCGGCGCGAGCAGCACATGCACATTGGCCAGGATGTTGGCCACGATCAGATCAAACTCGGCGTCCGGATCGAAGGCGACCGGGCCGGCGGTGGGATGTGCTCGTCGCTGCTTGGTTGCCCAATCGCTGCCCAGCCAGTGGCCAAGCTCGGCGCCGGGGCCAAGGCTGCCTTCCACCGTGGTCACCACCTCGCCTACGGCGTTGCGCTCGACGTTTTCCCGGGTAGCCTGCACGGCAATCGGATCGTTGTCGATGGCCAGCACCGGCTGCGCCCCCAGTTTAGCGGCGCCAATCGCCAAAATCCCCGAGCCGCAGCCAAGGTCGAGCGTGCGCTGGCCGGGCACGGCGTAACGCTCCAACAGCAGCAAACACAGCTGTGTGGTCGGATGCAGACCGGTGCCAAACGCCATGCCCGGGTCGAGATTGAGCACAACGTCACCTGCTTGGGACGTGTACTGCAGCCAGGAAGGCACAATCACGAAGCGCTCGCCGATACGCCGAATCGGGTAGTGCGCTTTCCACGCGTTGGCCCAGTCCTCCTCTTCCAGCTGCTTGACCTGCAGCTCGCCCACCGGCCGCATCATGCCCAGTGCCCACAGCCCTTGCGCGATCCGGGCGCGAGCTTCTTCGGCGTGCTCGTCAAGCGGCAGGTAGGTGCGGACCACCACCGGGCGCGCCGCGTCAATGGTGTACTCCGGCCCGTCGGGCGAGCCGACGAAGGGTTGCTCAATCGCCACTCCGCTGTTATAGCCAACCTGCGCGAACAGCTCCGATACGGACTCGACGGCTTCCTGGTCGATCTCGACGCTTAGCTCCAACCAGCTCATACTCCTCCGAACATGCTGCTGAAGGTTTGCAGCAGACCGCTTGCGCGATGCTTGACTTGCGTGGCTACTTCCACCGCCAGGTGGTACCCTGCGGTCCGTCTTCCAAAATAACGCCAAGCGCCGCCAGCTCATTCCGCAGGTGATCGGCCAGCGCGAACTGCTTGGCTTTGCGCAGGTCGGCGCGGGTCTTGATCAGCAGCTCGATGAACGGCCCGGCTCCTTCGCCGTCCGACGTTTGTGCTTCGAGCTGGAGGCCCAACACCTCGGTGATCTGCCGAAACGTTGCCTGCGCTGCCCCAAACGGCTCGCCGCCGACGCCAGCATCCCGCGCCGTGTTGAGCGCCCGGACCATTTCAAAGAGTGCGGCGGTCGCGCCCGCGCCGTTGAAGTCGTTGTCCATGGCCGCTTCGAAGTTGCGCTGCGCCTGCGCGATCGTCGCCGCCAACGTTTCAACCGCCGCTCCACTGCTGGTGGTTCCGGTTGCGGGCCGCAGAGCGCTCATTAGCCGCTCAAGCTTGCGTTCGTTTTCGGCGAGGGTACCGGCATCGTAGACCAACGGCGCGCGGTAGGGCGAGCCCAGCACCATCAGGCGCAGCACGTCGGCGGGGTGGTCGGCCAGAAAATCGTCAATCGTGACAAAATTGCCGAGCGACTTTGACATTTTTTCGATCTCGCCGGCCGACGAGCGCATCTGCAACATGCCGTTGTGCACCCAATAGCGTGCAAAGGGCTGGTCGGTGGCGCTTTCGCTCTGGGCGATCTCGTTCTCGTGGTGAGGAAAGATCAGGTCATTACCGCCGCCGTGAATGTCGATCTGCGGCCCCAGCTCTTTGATGATCATGGCCGAGCACTCGATGTGCCAGCCGGGCCGACCAGCGCCCCATGGGCTAGGCCAGGCCGGCTCGCCCGGCTTGGCGGCCTTCCACAGCGCAAAATCAAGCGGATCGTCTTTGCGCTCGTCGGGTGCTATCCGTGCCCCCGTACGCATGGCGTCTACCTGGCGGTGCGATAGCTTGCCGTAGTCGGCATCGGTGCGAACGCGGAAGTACACATCGCCGTCGGCCTCGTAGGCATGGCCGCGCTCGATCAAGGTTGTGATCAGCGATACGATCTCGTTCATCGTGGTCGTGGCGCGCGGATACGCCGTGGCCGGCAGCAGGTTGAGGTCGCCGACATGCCGGTGCCAATCGGCGATGTATCCTTCGGCCAGGACGATGGGATCGCGACCTTCGGCGTTTGCCCGCTGAATAATTTTGTCGTCGACATCGGTGAAGTTTTGGACGTGCTGCACCTGGTAGCCGCGATATTGCAGGTAGCGCCGGATAATATCGAAGACCAGCGCCGACATCGCATGGCCAATATGCGCCGTGTTGTAGACCGTGGGACCGCAGACGTACATCTTGACGCGCTGGGGCTCCAATGTTTGGAACGGCTCGACGGTGCCGCTCAGCGTGTTAAACATTTGAATCGCCATCTCAAACTTCCTTGCTGTGCCTGCTGCTAAGCCCACTGTTGTTTGCCACCTAACCTTGAGCGCTGCACACATTGTGCGCGCTCAAGCAACTAGATGCCCCAGCCCGGCCCGCCATCATACCCATGGTTGTTGCCCAGGGCCGCAAACAACGACTCGGGCAGCGCATGATGTTCCTGATGCTGCGCATGATGCCCGGCTAGCTCGTCTTCCAGCTCCACGATCCGGGCTTCCAGCTCGAGCACCTTGTCGTGGAGCGATTTGAGCATCATGCCTTCGGGGTCTGGCAGCTCTTCCGTCCGTCGGGTGGTTCCGGTAGCAGGGTCACGTGTGGCCACGATTCGCGCAGGAACACCGATCGCCGTGGCATACGGCGGCACATCTTTGACCACCACGGCACCACCCCCGACGCGCGCGCCATCGCCAACCGTGATTGCGCCAAGCACCGAAGCGCCCACACCGACCACGGTGTGGTTACCCAGAGTTGGATGGCGCTTGCCGCCTTGTTTGCCGGTTCCGCCCAGGGTCACGCCCTGGTACAGGGTGACATGGTCGCCGATCTCGGCTGTTTCGCCGATCACCACGCCCATGCCGTGGTCAATAAACAAACCTCGGCCAATCTGCGCCCCCGGATGAATTTCGATGCCGGTAAAAAAGCGGCCGAGCTGCGAGATAAGCCGCGGCACGAATGGGAGCTTGGCCTGCCACAGCCAGTGCGCGACGCGATGGAAGATGATCGCGTGCAGCCCTGGATATAACAGCACCTCAAAAATATTCTTGGCGGCTGGGTCATTATGCAAAATTGCGCGAACATCTGCACTCACCACTGACCAACGAGTTGCTTGGGACATAAAAACGCCTCCCACAGGGGCAGAACCGGCAACGCTGACGCGGAACTGCGAGCTAACGCAGAAACGGGGTGTCGCACACACGACACCCCGACCAACACGCGCAGGTTGTCCGCTGCAACACAACGGAAATCCGGCTCTGCCAAAGGGAGGCCAGGGGCTGTTGAGCTTGGTCGTGATTCGGCTTCACAAAACTACGATGTCGCTTTCGCTGGTTTAGCTGTGTCACTTGAGGTGCTCGCTGCCGACTCGGCCGGCTTATCACTCGCCTTGGTATCGGCTTTGGTTGTGTCGGCCGGAGTGGCTGCCCCTTCGCCCCCATTGGTCGATTCTGCACTGCCGTTGCCGGCTCGTTTGTAATCGGTGACGTGCCAGCCCGAGCCCTTAAACACAATACCGGCTGGCTGAAAAATCCGCCGCACCGTGCTTTCGCAGCGAGGACAAATCCGAATCGGTTCGTCCGAAAACTTTTGAAATTGTTCAAAGCGATGCCCACAAGCATCGCAGCCGTAGACGTAGGTAGGCATAGGGTGCGCGGACCTCCAACATGGCATGATTCTGTTACATAACAATTGTACCGCGTCTCCCAACGAATGCCAACGCGGGCGGCTCCTACCATGGGCCACGCCTGTACGAAACACGGCTCATTTACCGAACCTTGACTATTTTTGAACCGAATTGTTGGAGCGACGGTGATACAGAGTGATGGATACGCTTGCAACATCGATGACGATGTGCCGGATGTGCCAGCGCTTGCGCGGGCAACGGTTTGCGGTATCCCAGGAGCAGGCATGACTGGCGGGGAGCGTGCGCTGGCAACATCGTTGTTGTTGGCGCGGATCAACGCTGGGGAACAGCCCCGACGTGAACACCAGCTTTTGGAGCGGCTGCAAACGGCGGCTACGGCGGCTGGCTGTGACGCTCCAGATCTGGTGACGGCCCTGTATGTGTGCCTGAAGCTGCACTGGACCAGCATCATATGTGGGCCGGCTCGGGATCGGGCGATGTGCTGCCTTGAAGCGCTGACCACAACTATGGTTGGCGCTGATAGTGGGCAAACCATCCAGATGCATGGGCCGATCGGAGCGGATGCCATGACGCAGCGGTTTGCTGCGGTGCGGCTAGGCGACTTTGTCGCAACGGCGTTGGAGCAGGCGGAGCAAACCAAAGCGTGGTTCGTGCTGGTCGATACGCCGGGTGCGCCGACAACCATGCTGCGTTGGTTGGAGGCCGAAGTGGCAGCGGTGCTGCGCGCCCATGGCTGGCCACCGCATGTGTTGCCGCGCAATCTGTTTGTGCTTGCTGTTGCGGAAGCGTGGCCCAGCGAGATACAGCGTTGCTGGTTGCCGCTGGCGCTGCCGATAGGGGCTGACGTGGCGGGGGAGCGGTCGGTGGCGCTCACGCCACCGGTTGGCTACCAACGGCAGCTGCTGGAGTATCAGCTCACCGGCCGTGCGTATCGCCGCTGGCTGCGTGATGCACAGCGAGGAACGGATCGGTTGCAAACAGCGCCTGCTTGGTCCGATCATGCATCCCGTGTACAACGCTGGCTGGCGGCCAGCGTTGATCAACACCAGCAGGGATTGTGGGCGCCGACCGATCCCGAGGCTAATACGGGGAAAGCGCTGGCAATGTTGGCAGCCTTGCAGCACGTACCGCCAAGTGTTATGTAATCTAGCCGCGTCGCAGTCGAAGAGCTTGCAAATCTGAATTGAGATGCAGGATTGGTTGACAGCAAGCGCAGCACATGCTACCATCGGGCCCCATGAAAACGGCCCGCATTAAAGAGTTGGTTTATGGAAGTATCGCAACCAGCCAGCAGCCGGGCAGTTACATCAAATGACCCCACTCGCTGCGACGAAGACGAAATAGGCGCGCTGTTGCGCCAAGCCTTGGCGGAGCCCGACTCAGAGGCGGTGGTCGCTGAGCGGTGGAACGGTTTGGCCGAGCGCATTGTTGGAGATTTACAGCTCCAGCTGGCGCAGTCAAGCATGGAGCTTCACCAAGCTGAGGTCCGTCGTTTGGGGCTCATGTTGCGGTCGTGGTCGTCCCTCACGGTACGACTCGCCTGATGCCTTTACGGGTCGCAGCGTTTTTGTAGCAGTTAAGCAAAGGAGGGTGGCGTTTCATACAGTTGTCGACGTCACATGCTGTGACGGGTCCACCATTGTCGTCATTTGTCGTTACCTGAGGAGCAGACCGGGATCTTATGAATCTGCTACGCATGAAAAAAACTCTCGCTTGGGTGCTGTTCTCAGCACTTTTGCTGCCAATCCTCGCCGCCTGTGGTGGCACAGCGGCACCTGCCACTACTGCCAGCACAGCGGCTTCGACCGCAGCCGCCGCACCTTCAGTTGCAGCAGAAACTTCAGCAGCGGCTTCGGAAGCAGCTGAACCCTCCATGGCAGCCTCCGAGGAAGCTTCGGCCGCAGCATCGGCCGCTGGCGGCACCGGCACCACCGACACAGGGACGGCTGAACCTGGCGTTCTTCGCCTGAACGTCGGTAGCGAGCCTGACACGATCGATCCACAGAAGGCCTCGTTTGTCGGTGAGATTCAGTTCATCATGATGAACTATCAGCCGCTGATGACCTTCGACCAGGACATGAAGCCGATTCCTGGCGCGGCCGAGAGCATGGAAGTCTCGGAAGACGGCTTGACGTATACCTTCAAGCTGCCGGCCGACGCGCAGTACTCCAATGGTGACCCCCTGACAGCGCAGAACTTCGTGTATGCGTTCCAACGCCTGGCCGATCCCGAGACCGCGGGTGAGTACCAGACGCTGCTCTGCGGCACTATCAAGGGCTATAGCGAGTACTCGGCGGCTGCCTGCGGTGGCCAGACCATCACCGAGACGCTTGAGCTTGACCTTGAGACCTTGCGCAACAACCTGGGCGTCCGCGCTGTGGACGATCAGACCCTGGAGATCCAACTCGAGAACCCGGCACCGTACTTCCCATCGATGATGGCGCTCTGGATTGGTGCTCCTGTGCGCGAGGAAGACGTGGCGGCTGGCGAGGACTGGTGGTACGATCCCGAGACCTACATCGGCAACGGCCCCTTCCAGTTGGTCGAATGGGAACATGACGCGCGCGCCGTCTGGGAGGCTAACCCGAACTGGCGTCTCGGTCCGATCAAGCTCGAGCGGGTTGAGTACAACATGATCAACGAGAGCCAGGTCGCGTTCCAGGCTTATCAGAGCGGTGAGCTCGACATCGGCGGCGTGGCTGCCGAGGATCTCGCGACTGTGCAGGCCGACCCGCAGTTGAGCCAGCAGGTCATCGAAGTCCCCGGCTCCTGCACCTTCTACCTTGGCTTCAATAACACCAAGGCGCCGTTTGACAACAAGCAGGTACGCCAGGCGTTTGCGCAGGCGATCGACCGCGAGGCCTGGGTCCGCGACGTGCTGCAGGGTCAGGGTTCGCCAACGCAGACCTTTATCCCGCCGGGCTTCCCTGGGTATGAGGAGACCGACCAGTGGTCCTATAACCCAGAGGCTGCGCGGCAAGCACTTGCTGATGCTGGCTTTGCGAACGGCCAGGGCTTGCCCGAGATCAAGCTGACCTTCTCGTCAAGCGCCCGTAACCAAGTCCGCTACGAGTGGCTGGCCAGCCAGTTCCGGGAGAACCTGGGTATCGATGTGGTGCTCGATCCGGTCGACCCGACGGCCTACACTGCATTGACCAAGGACCTCGCAACCACGCCGCAGATGTATATCCTCGGCTGGTGCGCGGACTACCCTGATCCGCAGAACTGGTTGTCGACCGTGTTCAAGACTGGTGGTATCGGCGCGGGCCGAATTGGCTATTCGAATCCTGAATTCGACCGGTTGGTCGACCAGGCTGACCGAACACCACCAGGCCCAGAGCGCGACCAACTGTACTCACAGGCCCAGAACATTCTGATTGAAGACGCGCCAGTTGTGTTCTTCTGGAACAACCCTGGCCGGATGCTGGTCAAGCCGTACGTCAAGGGTGTTACCGAGGAAACTGTGACGCCACTTGACTACATCCCAGGCTTCTTCAACCTCCAGAATCTGGAAGTTGCCCCGTAAGGATAGTCGTTGGTGTGGCGAGGGAACGAGAGCTCCCTCGCCGCTCCTGTGTTCTGATTGAAGTTTGTGAACAGTGGTTAGGTTAGTGTTTTCCGAGAAGATTATAGGATCTGTCTATGTCCGCTTATATTATTCGTCGCGTTCTGTGGTTCTTTCCAGTGTTATTTTTCGTCGGCTTAATCACATTTTC
>JADDQF010000020.1:0-2041 GCA_016781505.1 bacterium | reverse complement strand
GTTCTTTCCAGTGTTATTTTTCGTCGGCTTAATCACATTTTCGATTGCCCGAATGACGCCGGGAGGTCCTTTTGACCGCGATCCGAACCGTCGACAGTTGCCTCCAAGAACGGAAAAAATTTTACGCGAGCGTTTTGGTTTGGACCTGCCGTTGTGGCGTCAGTTTACCCGGTATATGTTCTTTGACGTTGAATCGAACCTTAAAACAAAAGAGCGTGAAATTAGGTGGGGCGCGATTGGTGGAAATTTTGGCCCGACCTTCGCTTCTCGTGGCTCGCGAACGGTGCAACAGGAGATTTTCAAAGCAACCAAGAGCCGGCCTAGTCGCTTCTATTATTCCGCACGACTTGGATTACAAGCGTTTGTGTTTGCCTTATTCTTTGGCATACCGCTGGGTGTGCTGGCAGCGCTCAAGCAGAATACGTGGCTCGACTACTTCTCGTTGTTAACAGCTACATCCTTTGTAGCCCTTGGAACCCTCATTACTGGTCTCATGCTGGTTATCGTGTTTGCGGTAACACTTGGCTGGTTTACGATTATTCCTGATTGGAGCCAGGGCTTCAAGCCCTGGATATTGCCGACCATTACACTCGGCGGGGTGTCGATGGGATTTATTGCCCGCTTAACCCGAACCAGTGTGTTGGAGGTTAAGCGCCAAGATTATGTG
The DNA here is from genome assembly GCA_016781505.1 of bacterium. Classification (GTDB taxonomy): domain Bacteria; phylum Chloroflexota; class Chloroflexia; order Chloroflexales; family Kallotenuaceae; genus LB3-1. The sequence continues at coordinate 1,374 of JADDQF010000020.1, read as the reverse complement.
CGAACGGCGCAAGCGAAGGGTCTAGGGGGGCAGGCAGTTATCTGGCGTCACGTTGTTCGCAACGCGCTGCTGCCGGTTGTAACGGTCATGGGGCCGCTGCTTGCCGGATTGATTACTGGGACGTTTTTCACCGAGCTCATCTTCCAGGTGCCGGGTATTGGTACTTTATTCGTTGAAGCCATCGGAAAGCGCGATTACTCGATGATCATGGGATCGGCACTCCTGTTTACCTTCTTCCTGACGTTTATGAATCTCATCGTTGATATTCTGTACGGCGTGGTCGACCCGCGAATTAGTCTTTCCTAACCGATGGAGTAATACATGGCAACCTCAACACCCGCACTAAGAAGTGGTGCATTTGATGAGGGTACGCGGAAACAACGGAGCCTGTGGGCGGATGCGTGGCGCCGTCTCACCCGCAACAAAGCCGCAGTGGTGGGAATGTTCGTCATCGCCTTCTTTATCCTTGTGGCTATCTTTGCGCCGCTGCTGGCGCCGCATAATCCGGTTGTACAGGTGCCCAAGAATGGCCTGCGGGCGCCGGTTTGGGTATCAGACTCACCCGGTTTGCCGCCGGTTCCGCAGCATACATTCGGCACGGATACACTTGGACGTGACCAACTTTCGAAGCTGCTCTACGGTGCCCGTGTTTCGATGATTGTTGGACTAGTTCCGACTATTTTCGTCGTCATCATCGGCGTCTTCCTCGGCCTGATCTCGGGCTTCTCGGGAGGGTGGCTCGATAATGGAATTATGCGCACTACGGAGATTGTGGCGTCCTTCCCCGATCTCTTGTTTATTATTACCATTACTGTTGCATTGCGCGATACAGCCTTCGGCCGCGCCTTTAACGGACTATTCCTGATTTTCATCGCATTAGCCCTGCTGAGTTGGACTGGTATGGCGCGGCTGGTACGAGGTCAAGTGCTTTCGTTGAAACAGAAAGAATTCGTGGAAGCGGCGCGAACCGTTGGCACTCCCACTTGGAAAATTTTATTCCGTCACATTCTGCCCAATACCATGGCGCCAATCCTTGTCTCTGTCTCCTTTCTGATTCCAGGATTTATCCTGGGCGAGGCAGGTTTGACCTTTTTGGGCGTTGGCATGCGCCTTTCGGTCGATCCGAGCAATCCGTTCCCAACAAGCTGGGGTGTGATGGTTCAAGAAGGCTATAATAACTTGAGCTCGGGTCCCTGGCTGCTTATCCCGCCCGTGCTGTGCATTGCCTTGGTCATGTTGGCCTTTACCTTTATCGGCGACGGCCTGCGCGATGCGCTTGATCCGCGTGAAACGAAATAGCGACATATCGCGTATGCCGCTGCCAGCAGCACCACGCCTGCTGACAGCGGTTATCGGCTCCTAGCTACCCGCAAT
>JADDQF010000041.1 GCA_016781505.1 bacterium | reverse complement strand
AGTTGCCGACTTGATAGCCCAGCACTTCCCGGCCATTGTTGTCGTAGCGTGGGTAGATGCTGATGTTGCTGGTTTGAATGTCTTGGTCGGCAACGCCCAGCTCCTTGAGCTTGGCAACCAATGCCTTCATTTTGGCGTTGTTGTCGGTGAGCGCTTGCCGCGCCGTTGGCGCCTCGGTCTGAACACCGATCTGGATCGCGGCAGTGTCGGGCGTTGCCTTGGCCTCGCCCCGGCCAACCACCGTGATCTGCCGCATGGGCGTGACATTGGCGGCGGCGGAGATCGGCTGCGGCCGTGCCCACAGCGCGACCAGCGTCCCAACTGCAATTGTGAGAGCGACCAGCGCAAGCGCACTGGTTAATGTTGAAAAGCGCATAGTTCGGACCTCCGGTATGGGTTTGTTGCTTATACAGACGTTGGCACTGTGCTTAAAGTTCCTGAACAGTAGGTGCTGAACCGGAGGATGGCGCACTTAATGCGCTGCAACGGTGTGGAGCCCTCGGGGAATTGATGTTGGCTGGGTTTGCCTTTCTCGGCTGCACGACCTATAATACATTGTGTCGAAGAGCGCAAAGAAGAGCAGCTCGCCCGTGTGCGCTGTTGTTCTTTGCGCTTTGGAAGTTTTGATTGTTCGTGTGGCGCGTTGATGTGCGGTATCGTAATCTGCTGAGCATCGTCTTCGCAGCTTCCCATACTGCGCCAACGCGGCTATGCACCGGCGAAGGAGCGTGAGTGCAGAATGGATGCTCGCAACGTCCGTATCGGTGAAACAGGTCTTGAGCAGTTGATTCAGTGGCTGCGGCAAAACGGCCGGCCCCAAAGTTTAGAAGCTTTAACTGCACAGTACATCGTGATTTTGAAAGAGCTTGTGCGCGTCGAGGAGGAAGCATAAATGGCGGTGCACCCAGGAGGTACTCAGCAACTGGAGTTTGCGGGCAGCACCGAAGAGCAGACGCTGGCGCGGCGGGTGTTTGAAATCATGACCGGCCAGGGCTCGTTGGCGGCTCGCGATGCGCTGATTCGGCAATCGCTGGATAATCTGGCCGCGTATCTGGCTGCCCAAGACAACACCTTGGCTGAGCAACTTGCGCCCCGCATCGAGGCTGCGATCAGTGCAAACTCCGACGTTTTTAAGCGCGAAGAGCGCGATGGCACTGTGATTGTTTCGACATCACGCCGCGGCGCTTCCAGCGGCCGTCAGCCGGATCGTCGCCATACTTTTGCGCAGCGCTTGTACGAGCCCGTCAAGCCGCTGCCGGTTGAAGATATCAACAACATTGTTACCACGATCCGGCCGCCGCTCACCACGGTTGAGCCGGTGCAAATTTCGAACTATTGGCGCGCGCTAGCCGGTCAAGCGCCGCTCGAAGTCGATCTGGTGGTGCCCACCGCTGAAACGCCGGTGGAAGCGCCCGCTGAGGAAGCACCGGTGCCGGCAGCGGAGGCGCCTGCGATGGCTACTCCAGCTGTTGTGGAGCCTGAGCCTGCGGTGGAAGCGACACCACAGCCCACTGTCCCCCAGCCCGTGCCGGTCCAACGGCCGGTCGCTCCGCGGCCAGCTGTTTCGCTCACCACGGTGCTGTTGAGCGATGGCACAGCGGTCGATCTCAAGCGTCCGGTGGACGACCTGATGGCCGAGTTTGGCGCTGCGCTGCAAGCCGAAGTCGCGGCTGCCTTTAGCGAAGATCCGCTGCGGCGCGTGGTCAGCTTTGGCGCGCAGTACTACTCAGCGGATGCGCTGCCCAACTTCGGCAAGAACGACCTGCGCCGCATCCGCGATTACATTATTGAGCAGGCCGAGCCGATGCCGGATGTTTCGATCTTGAGCGATGTGTACCGCGAACGACCCGGCACCAACTCGTTTGAGGTTTTTCGCTTCGGTCTAAACTACCGCCTCAGCCGCGAGCGGGACTTCGAGTTTGTCGGTATGGAAGGGCTCAGTCTGTGGTCGGCCAAGGGACTGCCCGCGATCGGCAGCAAGCGCGTCAAGGCCAGCGACCTGGGCCAGTTTTATAGCTTCCAGGTTGAAGGCTTTGACGAGACCGAGCCATCCACCGACGGCACGGTCAGCCATTATCTTACGCCGTTCGAGTGGGAATATGGCGTGCTGGCCATGAATGCCGCGTTTGCGTCGATCATGCCGCAGCCGCTTCTGCCGGAGCAGCGCAGCGCGGCTCTGCGGATTGAAGCGCCGCAGCACTACTCGACCTATCTGGCCGAGGTGCGCTTCCCCACCGTTAATCGTGGTGGGTGGATCTGGGGCCTGGAAGATTTCTTCCGCGAGTATCTCGTGCCGGGCACGTTGATTACGCTGTCCGCAACCGAGGAGGCCAACGGCTTCACGATCGCCTACGAGGAGATTGGTGGCGTCGAGGAGAAGCTGCTGCACTTCGAGGAAAAGCGCAACCGGTTTGTGTTTATGCCGGTGACCTACTACGCGGCCGTTGACGAGGATCTGCTGCCGTCGCAGCGGCGCTATGGCAAGCTGCGCAACCTCAAGCCGCTGCCAATGAATGACCGCAAAAAGACGGATGTTGTGCTGGAGCATGTCTTTGAAACGATGGGCGAGCAGCTGGGTACCAAGGAAGAGCCGATGTACTGGATCCAGTTCAACGAGCTCCACCTGGCGATCACCGTGCTGCGGCCAATGTCGCGCGCCTATCTTGAATACCTGCTCGGGCAAGACCCCGCGTTCTACGCCGATGAGGCGACCGTCGGCGCGTACTACTACAAGCCGGCACCGAAAGCGGAGGAGCCCGACGATACGGTGGACGACGAGGACCTGGACGACGACGAGTAACCACGATTTGGTGCCAACGTCCGAGGCAAAAGCCTTGGGCGTTGGATTTTAACGAGTGAAACATATGCCACAGTTAGCGAAAACATTAGCGCATCTTGGAGATGCAAGCCGGAAGCTCGAACACAAGGAGCTGCGCCAGCTTAACGATATCGGCGCAGACGCGCAGGCCGAGTTCTGGGCGGCCTGGCAAAAGATCGACCCAGCGCGCCGGCGCGAGATCGCCACAGCCCTGGCATCGCTGGCCGAGGATAACGTGGAGTTTGATTTCCGGGATGTGTTTAGCGCCATTCTCCAAGACAGCGAGGCGGAGGTCCGCACCGCAGCCGTGGATGGGCTGTGGGAAGATGAGCGCCTGACAACCCTGCGGCGGCTTCTGCCCATGCTGGCTGACGATCCCGACGACGATGTGCGGGCAGCAGTCGCCCTGGCGCTTGGTCGCTTCGCGTATCGCTCCAGCCTGGATGAGCTGCCCGCCCGGGTGGGCAAGGATGTGCGGCAAGCGCTGCTTGAGTCTGCCTCCAATCTGGACCTGGCCGACGAAGTCCGGCGGCGCTCGTTGGAAGGCTTGGGCTACTACGTGGGCGACGATGTGACCAAGCTGATCGGCCAAGCCTACACCTCCGGCCGGCAGCCGCTGAAGGCGAGCGCGCTGGTCGCAATGGGCCACAATCTGGACGCGCGCTGGCTGCCGGTCTTTGAGGCTGAGCTGCAAAGCAACGAGCCAGCCCTGCGCTACGAGGCGGCGCGCGCGACAGGTGAGCTCGGCGCCGCGGCCGCGTCACTGCTGCCACGTTTGCTGCCGCTGGCTGAAGGCGACGACAGCGAGGTGGCGGCTGCGGCGATCTGGGCGCTGGGCCAGATCGGCGGCGAGGCAGCGCGCCGTGTCCTCAAGCGCCTCGCCCAGAGTGACGATGAAACCGTGCAGCAGGCAGCCGACGAGGCGCTGGTCGAGCTCCAAATCGAAGACGGCTCCTTCGGGTTGATCTAGCCAGGCAGGCCGGTGTTCAACGACGTTCCTGCTTTGCCCGCGCTGCCAGCCCATATGCTGCCGGCGCTCCATGCGGCGCGCGGCTACGCGCATGTTGTGGTCGCGCCGCACTTGGACGACGCGGTGCTGTCCTGCGGCGGGCAGATCGCCCTGCTGACCCAGAGCGGTGTGCGGGTGCTGGCGGTCACGTTGTGCGCGGGTCGTCCTCCACACGCAGCCGAGCTGTCACCCTTTGCCCAGTATCTGCACCGGGAGTGGGCGCTCGGCGCTGATCCCATCGGGCGGCGGCGCGAAGAAGATGCGCAAGCCCTGGCGCTGCTCAATTGCGATGGGCTGCATCTCGATCAGCTGGATGCACCCTACCGTGTGGCGGACTACGGCGTAGGCGATGGCTGGCGAGGCACGGTCGCTGCCGACGATCCCCTCATTGCAGCGGCGGACGCGATCTTGACGCAGCTCTGGGCGCAGCAACCGGAGGCGCGCTTCTACGTGCCGCTGGGGGTTGGCAACCATGTCGATCACCAGGTTATGTGTGCGGCGGGGCTGAAGCTGGCGCACCGTGGCGCGGCGGTGGTGTGGTACGAAGACGCGCCCTACGCCGCTAAAGAACCCGCTGCCGTGTCTGAGCGGCTCCAACAGCTGGCCGTCCCTTTGGTACCGCACGTCGTCGACATTGGCACAGTATTGGAGCGTAAGCTCCGCGCGATCGCGGTGTACCAGTCGCAGCTGCACGAGCTCTTCGGGACTGTGCTAATGGAACAGATGATGATCGAGTATGCCGCCGCGGTCGCTGGCATGGAGGGCGGCTATGGCGAGCGCGTGTGGCGCTTGCCTATGGTTGAAGGCCATGCGCAAACCTAAAGAAACGCGGTGCCGCTGCTGATGCAAAATTACTTCTAGCCCCAGCTTCGCCGCAGCCCCTGCCGCGTCATCGAGTACAATAGCGGCGCATGAATCACGCGAACATTGCCCTGATCGAGCACACGCAGGCCACCGAGTGGGACGCCTTGATTTTGAAACAGGGTGGTCATCTCTTGCAAAGCTGGGCCTGGGGTGAGCTCAAGGGCCAGTTCGGCTGGCAACCGGTACGCCTTGCCGTTACCGATGGCCACCGGTCGGCCGCGGCGCAGCTCCTGATCCGGCCGCTGTATGGGCTGTCGGTGGCCTATGTCCCGCGCGGTCCCGTCTTTTCGGGCGACGAAACGCTGGATAACGCGCTGCTCCGCGCCTTACAGCGTTTCGCACGAAGGCGGCGGGCGGCCTTTTTGCGTTTGGAGCCGAATGTGTTGGAAGGCGCTGCAACCGCGAACGTGCTCCACTCCTGGCTCCAGGTACGTAGCTTTCGGCCAGCCGAGCCGCTCCAGCCTCGCGCTTCGATTCACCTCGACCTCGCGCCGGAGCCGGACGCACTGTTTGCCGCCTTTTCGAAGGGCCACCGGTCGGATGTGCGGCGGGCGGAGCGCAATGGGGTAACGGTACGGGTTGGCATTAGCGCTGCCGACCTCGATACCTTCTACGCGATCATGCAGGAAACTGCTGCGCGTCAGGAGTTCGCGATCCATGGACGTGATTACTACGCCACAGCACAGCAGCTCTTTGGCGACGCCGCGCAGCTGCTGATTGCCGACTGGCAGGGAACCGCAGTTGCGGCATTTCTGGTCTTTGGCTGGGGCGCCGAGGCACAATACATGTACAGCGGTTCGACCGAGGCCGGGCTGAAACAAGGCGCCAATCATTTGCTTCAATGGCACGCGCTGCGCTGGGCACGCGAGCGTGGCTGCTGCCGGTATGACTTTTGGGGCATACCCGACGCGTTCGGGAAAATAGCGCGAGCCGAAGCTGCCGAGCGCGCGGAGCTTGAAGCCGAGGCCCAAGCGCATCCACTGTACGGCGTATATCGTTTCAAGAAAGGGTGGGGTGGCAGCGTTGTGCGCTACCTGCCCGCGTACGATCAGGTGTATCTCGCGCCGCTCTACTGGCTGTGGCAGCGTCGACGTGGCGGGAGCGAATAATGCAGGCTGAGCCATTACCAACACTGCAGCTGGCGCCGCTGGAGCATTGTGTGCTCCATGAGTCGATCGATCCCCAGCGGGTAGCCCGCCTAGTGGCAACGCTTGCGGGTGAAGCGTACCTTCGCAATCCGCCGGTCGTGGCGCGCTATGCCGGCAGCGAACGCTTCATGGTGCTGGACGGCGCCACGCGTACAACCGCGCTCCGCCAGCTCGGCCTCCAGGCCGCTCCCGTCCAAATCGTGAACTACGCCGATGCCCGGATCGAGCTGCATACCTGGGCGCATGTGCTGCACAATGTCAACCTGCACTCGCTCCAGCGCGCGTTGCGGATGATCGAAGGCGTTCACCTGCGGCGGATCGATGCGCGCGAAGCCGAGCATCAGGTCCACGAGCCGGGCGTGCTGGGCTCGCTGCTGACGCCGGAGGGCGAAGCCTGGGCGCTGGAAGGTGGCGGCTCACTGGTGGAAGAAGCGCGGTTGCTGGAGCTGGTGTTCCGCTGCTATAGCGGGCGGGCCACCGTGCATCGGCTGCCCCACGATGCGCGGCTGACGGCGGCCTCCTTGCCAGAGGGCACCATCGCGGCCTTTTATCCGCGCTACACCAAGCTCGATCTGTTGAAGCTCACGCACGCCGGCGGCATCGTGCCGGCCGGTATTACTCGCCATGTGATCCCCGGCCGTGTGCTGCGGCTAAATGTGCCGCTGGCTCAGCTGCGTACCAGCTCCTTCGAGGCGCAGCAGGCCTGGTTTGCCGCATGGGTGGCAGAGCGGATTGCGGTGGGTCGGGCCCGGCTGTACACCGAGCCAACCTGGCTGTTCGACGAGTAAGCACGTGTTGAGCACTTTAATGCGGCTGCGCAGCGCGCAGCTGTGGCGATAACGAGGTTGTCGATGAACTTAAGCCAGCTGCTTGCGGGTCTGCCCACTGCCGAGGTCGTCGGGCCGCGTGAACGGCCAATTACGGGCGTGGCCTATGACTCGCGCAAGGTGGTGTCCGGTGGGCTGTTTGTGGCGATCAAAGGCACGCATGCGGATGGCCACCGGTTCATTGGCGCAGCTCTCGCGCAGGGTGCCGTGGCCATCGTGTATGAGGATGCGACGGCGCTTAGCCAGCTTGATACTGGCGGCGCTACCCTGGTGCGCGTGCCCAACTCGCGCGCTGCGCTGTCGCCGCTGGCCGCGGCCTTTTACAGCTATCCCGGCCGCCAGCTGCGCGTGGTGGGGGTTACCGGCTCCAAGGGTAAGACGACGACCTCCACGTTGATAGCGCATGTGCTGGATCAGCGCGTGCACTCCAGTGGGCTCATGACCACCGTCGATTTCAAGATCGGGCCGCGCTGGTGGAGCAATCTGACTCGTCAAACCACGCCCGAGGCGCTGGAAGTGCAGGCGATGCTGCGCGAGATGGTCGACGCGGGCTGCGACTACGCGGTGGTCGAAGCCTCGTCGCATGGGCTGTCGCCGCAGTGGAATCGCGTCGGCGACTGTGATTTCGACCTGGCCGTGCTGACCAACGTCACCCATGAGCACCTCGACTATCACGGCACGTTCGAGCAGTATCGCCGCGATAAGGCCCGGCTCTTTGAGCTGTTGCAGACCAGCTTAACAGGCGGGCGCAAAACCGCCGTGATCAACCTCGACGACCCCAGCGCCGAGTTCTTCATTGCCGCTGCCGGTTCTGCCGATGTGCTGACCTATGCGCTGCACCATCCCGCCGCGATGGTCCGGCCCTACGATGTCGAGCTGACGCGCGACGGCGTGCGCTACACCGCGACCACGCCCTGGGGGGATACCGAGATCGAGCTAGGCATTCCGGGCGAGTTCAACGTGCTTAACTCGTTGGCGGCACTTTGTGTGGGATTGGCCGAGGGCATTGATGGCGCGGCCTGTGGTGCTGCGCTACGTGCAGTTGGCGGTGTGAACGGGCGCATGGAGCGGGTCGAGCTGGGCCAGCCCTTTACGGTCGTGGTCGATTATGCACACAACCCCGACTCGTTCGAGCAGGTGATGGGCATGATGCGGCCGCTGACCCAAGGCCGGCTGATCAGCGTCTTCGGCTCGGCCGGGGAGCGCGACCACGAAAAACGGGCGCTGCAGGGCGAGATCGCGGGCCGCTACTGTGACCTGGTGATCATCGCCGACGAAGACCCACGCGACGAAGACCGTGAGCTGATCCTGGAGCAGATCGCGGCGGGTGTGCGGCAGGCCGGCAAGCGCGAAGGGCGTGATTATCTCAAAATCGCGGATCGTGCCCAAGCTATTCGTGAAGTGTTCCGGCGTGCGCAGCCTGGGGACATTGTGCTGCTGCTGGGCAAAGGCCACGAGTCCAGCATCATCTATGAGGGTGGCCGTAAGCTGCCCTGGTTGGAGCGCAGCGAGGCCGAGCGCGCGCTGCGGGAGCTAGGCTACAACCTGTCGAGGCCATAAAACCAAGATCCTGACAGCTGACAGCTGACGGCTGACGGCTGAAAGCTGACGGCTGAAAGCTGACGGCTGTTACCTGTCGCCTGATGCCTCGTTCTCCGTCCGCTTCACGGCTGGGCGCGCCAGGCATGAACGCCGGCCCGCGTAAACGAGAAGGGCCGGACCCGCACGCCAGCCTTGGTTAACACCTGCTCAAGCTCCAGGCGACGGTCGAATGGGCAGCAAAAACACATAAAGCCGCCGCCGCCCGCCCCGGAAAGCTTGCCGCCCCATGCGCCATGCTCGCGTGCGATCGCGTACACCCGGTCTACATCCGGCGAGGCAATATGCGGCGAAAAGGCTTTTTTAACCTCCCAGGCCTCGTGGAGCAGTTTGCCGAAGTCCGGAATGCGCTGACTCCGCAGCAGCTTGACCGCCTCGTCGACAAAGGCTTTGGTCTCGTGGTGGTAGCGCAGGGTATCGCCTTCACGCAGGCGCTGCACCTGGTCGTTGACGACGTTGCGGGTTAACATCTGGCGGTCGCCGATAAACCCGATCACCAGTGTTGATTCGAGCTCCAACAGCGCCGCATCGTCGGCGACCACCGGCTCGACGATCGCGTCATGGGCGCCGAAGTGGTACACGTTCATGCCGCCAAACGCCGCCGCGTATTGATCCTGCCAGCCCCCGGAGATGCCCATGTCCTCGCGCTCGATCCGATACGCGTGCTTGGCCAGGTCGTGGGGCGTAAAGCCCAGGTTAAACGCCGCATCCAGCACTTTGAGCATCGCCACGACCAGCGCGGAAGATGAGCCGAGCCCGGAGCCCGGTGGCACGTCGCTAAACATCACGATCTCAATGCCGTCGATCTCGGGATGCGCATTCATAACCGCCTCAGGCAGCGGGAGGTTGCCGGTCCAGGCGCGGCCAGTCACGCTTTGGGTTATCGTCGCCAAATCCAGTGACCTGATCGTCACGCCGGGCTTGCCGGTTGGCCGCAGCATGCAGCGCACATATTTATCGATTGTACAGTTAAGCACCTTGCCGCCGTGCTCTTCGGGGTATGGGCTGACGTCGGTGCCACCGCCGAAAAAGCCGATGCGCATGGGCGCTTTTGCTTTATAGATTGCCTTCATGCTCGCAAAATTCTAACGTAAAGCGGCCAAGGCGCAAGGGCCTTGCAGCTCCTGTCGGGCTGAAGCTCTCGTCTATCCCTGGATTCCCTTCAGGACAGGGCAAGCTTGCCGGCGCAAGCTCCTGCGGGACAACCCAGGGCGAACAAACGCGGTCATTGGGAATCTCTGATGTTGGGATAGCTCGATCAGGCTAAGCGCGATCAGCTCGGTTGTCGTTGGGCAGCCGCTGTTCCACCTGCGCCAGCGCCGCCATCAGCTGCTCTTGCCGCAGCGCCGCCGTAAGATCGCCGCGGGTTCGCTCAAGCACCGCCCGCAGCGCGTCCGTGGTGCGGCGCAGCCCACCCGTGACCGCGTCGGGATAGTCGACCGTGACCAGCAGACTATACACGTCGTCCATGGCGCCGAGCAGCCGCTCACCCGTCGCGACATCGCCTTTGCGCAGGCCATCCAGAATGTACCGGCGGAGCTCGCTGGCGGCTTCAGCCAAGCCGTTCAGGTAGGCAGCTGGCAAAACATCAATGGCGGTTGCGGTGGGCAATGTCTCTCCGCGAACCATCGCATAGGTCAGACGAGCTTCGGCATATTCTTTGAGGGCATCCTGGGTGTAGCCAGCGTGCAGGATGGCTGCGTGTTGCTGCAACCGGCTGCGGAGCTCGTTCGCGGTCTGATCCGCCTCGCCAAGCAATGCTTGCGCAACCTCCCACTCCTGCCGGTGAGTAGCCCGAATCGCGTTGGCACATTGCCGAACCAGGCTGCGGGAGGTGCTCAACGCCGCTTCGCGGGCCTTGTTGGTCTCGTCCATATCGGTGATGGCGGCTTCAACAATCGCTTCAAGGTTCATAGAAGTTAGCTATCAGCTATCAGCCATCAGCCTTCAGCCGCCTGTCAGCTGAAGGCTGATGGCTACTTGTTCAGCAGCACATAGCGAAAGTATTGTGCAACCTCGCCAAGAATGCCGCTGATGCTGATCTCGGAGCTCGCACCAACCGGCAGCGTCAGGAGGCGGACATCGTGATCGCGCGCGATCTTAAGGAGGCGGAGCGTTTCAACCGGCTCGGCGATCAGCAGAGCGCTCCGCAGATTTTCTTGCGTAAGCGTAGCTTGAGCCGCGATGATCTGCGCGATCTGGTCGGGCTCGCGCAGCCCAATAATCGCCTCTTGCTTGACCCCACGCTGCTGAAGTGCGTCGCGGCTGGCGTCTATCGCCGGGCCGGCGAGCAGAATGCGCGAAATTTTCCCTTCGCTGTACAGCTGGCGTGCCCGATCCAGCCGCGCCGTCGCGCCCGCGTCGTCAATCATCACCACTGCCGCGTCGGCCACGGGTTGATCGCTGCGGCTAGCCTGCACCACGACCGCTGCTCCGGTGCCCAATCCGATGCAGCCCAGCAGCACAAGCAGAGCTAAAATGCGGCGGAACGAGCGCCAAAGTGCGATTGTGGAGATGCGCGGAGTCATAGCCCTTTATTATACACGGAGATTGGGCATGACCATGTGCTCATGTCCACCGTCGCGTGTGCAGCTACAGCATAAGCCAAAGCAGGTTCCATTAGATCGCGATGATCATGCCCTCGTTGGGTCGCAGCGTGAGATAGCCCAGGTTGAGCGTATCGTCGCTGTCCATATACGTCGTGCACAGGAGCCGACCGGTAACGCTGGTGCTCGATAAATCAAGATCTTGCTTGTCCGCGCTGAAATTCAGTACGATCAGGACCCGTTGTGGGGCGTGCTCACGGACATACGCAAAGACGTGGTCGTTGCGGCTATCGACCGACTGATGCGCGCCAATGCTGAGCGCGGGCATTGTGTGCCGCAGCTCGATCAAATGGCGGAAGAGGGCCAGCATCGATGTGGCGTCTTCCCGTTGGGCCACGACATTGACCGTGGTGTAGTTGTCGGCAACCGGCAGCCAGGGCTGCCCCGACGTAAAACCGGCGTTGGCGCTGGCATCCCACTGCATCGGCGTGCGCTCAGGGTCACGGCTATGGGCCGGATCATCCTTGCCTTGAGGATCATGAATCAGCTCCAGCGGGATCGGTACATTCTGCATGCCGATTTCGTCGCCATAGTAGCAGGTCGGGGTGCCGCGCAGCGTCAACAACATCATCTGCGCAACACGCGCCTGGTCCAGCCCAACCCGGCTGGCGATACGCGGCTGATCATGGTTGCCCAGCACCCAGTTGGGCCACGCTCCCGTGGGCAGCGCCGCCTCATATGTATCGACCGCTTCGCGCACAACCTGTGCATCCCAGGGCAGCAAAATCAGCTGGAAGTTGAATGGCAGGTGGGCCTCGTCGCGATTCGTGCCGTAGTACAACATCAGGCGCGGCACGGGCAGGTAGATCTCGCCGATCAGCACCCGCTCGTGGTACTGGTCGAGCAGGCTGCGCATTTCGCGCACGATGTCGTGAACTTCCGGCAGATCGGCCATGTACACCTGTTCCTGGCGGGAGTGCGGCGGGTCACCCGGTTTCCACGCCGGATTCATCGGGTTATCGCGATACTGCTCGTCCTTGATCAGCAGCCAGATTACATCGACCCGAAAGCCATCCACGCCCCGGTCCAGCCAAAAGCGCATGGCAGCATAGATCGCGTCGCGCACGGCTGGGTTGCGCCAGTTCAGGTCGGGCTGCTTGGTGTCGAACAGATGCAAATAATACTGCCCGGTCGCCGGATCAAAGGTCCAGGCATCGCCGCCGAAGAAGCTTTGCCAGTTGTTGGGCGGTCCCCCAGCGGGCCCCGGATCGCGCCAGATGTACCAGTCGCGCTTTGCATTGTTCCGGCTTGACCGTGATTCCACAAACCATGGATGCTCATCCGAGCTGTGGTTAGGCACGAGGTCGAGCATTATTTTTAGGCCGCGCTCATGCGCAGCGTGGAGCAGCTGGTCGAAGTCGGCGAGCGTGCCAAAGATCGGCGCGATGTCGACATAATCGGCCACATCGTAGCCGAAGTCGGCCATGGGCGACGGAAAGATCGGCGACAGCCAGATCGCGTTCACGCCCAGCCAATGGAGGTAGTCGAGCCGGCTGATGATGCCCTGGAGGTCGCCCGTGCCATCGCCGTTGCTGTCCATAAAGCTGCGCGGATAGATCTGGTACACGATCCCGGTCTGCCACCACAGATGCTCTGTCATGAGGCTTGTTCCATCCTTTACGTGCTGTCACGCGTCTTGGTCCGGCTCCTCTTGCCGGATCATACACAGCTTGGCCTTTTGGAGCAAATGGCGCAGCTGCCGTGTCAGGCTGGCAATCGGCACTCATGTGGCTGGTGGCGGGTGCCACTTTGCTGCAACGCTACTGTTGCATGAGCGGCAGCCACAAGTTGATGATGGGGGCCGGCGTGTGCAGATGGTGGAGCTTGACGCGATAGGCCGTCGCTTTAGGCCGGCCGGTAACGGTGGTGTAGGTGCCGCCGCAGTAGCCGTAGCCGGAGGCAACCAGGCCGGTCCACAGATCCGGCGGGTCGCTGCCGCACTGCTTGGCGGTGTTATCGGCCAACATCCAGGCTACGCCGCCGGCATAGCTGGTTTCACGCAGCGCGCGGGTACTGAGCTCGACAAAGTACGGCGCGGTATTAACACAACGCGCGTTCCACGGATCGTCGCGACACACGCGCGGCCCTTCGGTGTAGCGCTTGTCGCTCCCGCTCGGGTCGGTGGGATAGCCATACTCTTCCAGCACGACCGGCCCTCCGTAGCCCAATGCGTAGCGCAGATCGTGGATAATTGCATAGCCAGCGCCGCCGTAATTATGGGGTGAGAGAAAATCAACCAGGCTGGCTAAGGTGCGGCCCGCAGCGTCGGGCTGGTGGAAATTGTGCCAGGCCGGCCGTCCATCGCCGTCCGCCACTTCGGTCGCCATGCCTACCGTGGTCAGGATGCCGCTGTTGCTGCGCTTGAAGATATCGGTGAACTGCGCTACCCACTCGATCGCCGCCCCAACGTAGGTCGGGTTATTGTCGAAACAATCGCGGCGGCTGCACCAGTTGTTGATTTCGTTGGCCGCGCTGACATAGGCGATCAGCGACTTCGCGTCCCGTTCGCCAAAGTAGGAGATCAGGCCCGTCAGCCAGGCGCGGCGCTCGTCCGTCATCCGGAAGTCGCTGCTGTTTTGAAGCACCAGGCCGAGCCGCATGCCGCGCTCATTCGCCCGCCGGGCAAAGTCAAGGAGCGTGGCATGCGAGGTGGGAGCTGCGCCGTTCGCCGGCAGCTCAACAAAAATACGCAGCGTTTGCACATGCAGCTCATCCCGCGCAATATCCAACCAGCGGTCAATATCCGCTGTGGTGGCGGCATAGCTGCTGTCATGGAAGGTCCAGGTGTTGATGCCGCGCTGCGGCAAAAAGAATTGAACGCCATGCACGGGCCAGCGTCCCCGCGCGTCGACCAGCTCGGTTCCCCGGACGGCAACTTGGCCACACGACCGGGGCTCGGCGCACTGGCCCAAGCTTCCGACCGCGGCCGGGGTGGGCGCGGTTTGTGGCAGCTTAGTGGCGTGTTGTCGCAGATCGGTTATGAAGAGCGTGTGTGTGCCATCGGCCGGAGCATTCTCAGCGGTCACCACCAGCCATTGGTTCTGCATGAGGCCCCAGGTCGCAAGTGGTGTAGGGTGATCTACCACCAGGGGCGACTGTCGACCGGTTTCCGTTTGATAGCGCTGAATTGGCCACCGAGACGCGACCGTCAGCGCTGGAGGAGGTTGCTCGGTCCACACGATCTCCGGCCCGTGGATAACGGGGAACAGCGCGGCGTTGTCCCCAATCGGGGCCGTGGTGCCCGCGCCGATCCGATGCAGATACACGCGCCGATCCGTCGCCGGTGTTCCCGCGGCCCACACGATGTTGTCGCCCGACACGTTGTAGGCGCTGAACGGGCCTGCCGAGCGCGCCAGAAGCTTGGCGGGCTGCTGCGTATGGAGGCGGAGCATATGGAGCGTCCATTGTGCGGGCAGAAACTGGTCATGGCGCTGCTCTTCCATCCACAGCAACGTGCCGTCCCCGGCAACCGGCGCGTAGCCGCGCTGGCTGATCTGCCGTTCCGCGCCTGAGGCCAAGGTGCGGGCAAAAATACCCTGATGGCCTGGCGTTGTGTCGTGGTAAAACAGCACGCCGGCGTCGAGTGCCAGCCCGTCAAGTTGGCCTGTGGGTGCCGCTTCAAACTGGATCGTCCGCTGCCGTGTCCGAAGGTCGTAGCTTTGGATACGGTCTGGCTGGCCCCCAAGCTGCTCGATCCACGCCACCACAGCGCCATCTGTGGCGAGCGTACGCGTCGTCGGCGGCACGACGGCAACCAGAAATTCGGCTGCCCGACTGAGGTCGTAGCCGTAGATAGCGCGCTGGTCGTCGAGTTCACGCAGCCAAAACAGGTAGTTGCCATGGCTGACAGGTTTACCCACGAGCGCAGCGTCGAGCAACTGTGCAGCTTTTTGGGGCAGGCGCTGTGCTCGTGTGGCTGAGCCAAACACACATGTAACCAGCAACAGAATGATCGTATAGCGCATCGTTTGAAGCATGGGCATTTCTTTGGTGGATCAAGTACATGGGGGGCAAGAGTCGGTATTTTAACAAAAAACAGAGCAGTCGGGCGGGTCTAGGCCCAGCAAAGCGGCAGCGTACGGGGCACGCAGGGGGTGCCGAAACGCGTGGTATATAGGTTGCAACAACGGCGCGGTACGTTGATTAACCAGGGAAGGATGGATATGACTGACCGCGATATGGGGCGTAAACACATGGACGCCGAAGACGCCGAGCGCTTGTCGCAATCGATTGACACGGCGCAAGGTCCTGGGCCGGTGCTGGAGCAAGATGTTCCCGAACCAATGCCGCTCTTTCACGAGAACGAGCGCGCCGGTCATCATGAGGTCCAGAGCGCGATCGATCCCGCGGAATTTGCCGAGCTGGGTCAGCGGGCCGGCGAGGAGTTGGACCACGTGCGGCCAATTGGCGAGGGCGACGACCTGGGCGTGGCCGGGCGAGCGGCGCAGCGGAGCATCGAGGACGACTCTCCCAATTCGCTGTAGTTTGGGGTATGGCCTACCGCAAGCGACCGGCGTGATGCACACGCCGGTCGCTGGTTGGTTTCTGACGCTGGGCGGGGCTATCGTTACAGCCGCGGCGCTACTGCGGGAACATGCTGGCGAGCGCCTGCTCCACGGCTACAAAGAGCGGCGAGGCGGAGTCGATGCCGACCTCGCAGTTGGAAAACGTCTCCTCACTCCCAGCCGTGTGGAAGGTGTAGGTCGCTTCCTGCCCATCATAGGCGATTGGACATGTGCCGGTGAACGGCTGCGCCTTGATCTGGGCAAAGTCGGCTTGCGCGATCTGAGCTTTGAGCTCGGCCAGCAGGGCCGGGTCAAGGGTGCCGCTGGTTTGGGCTCCGGTGCCGTCAGCCGCAACATACGACCCGTCTTCCGCGATCTCGCGCACCGCCCAGCATTGGCCGTATTGGCAAAAGCCGCCAGACAGCTTCACGCTCAGCAGGGTGGGAGCGGCTGAAGCGTTCGTCGGTTGCGCCGCGGTTGATGGAACGATGCTGGTGTTGGCGGACGGCGTCGGCGCAACATCGGTGGCCGGGGCAGGGCGGGGCGATGTTTGCGACGACGTGCCCGGGGTGTCGGCAGTGCCACAGGCGGCTAAACCAAGACAAAGCATCAGCATGATGCTGGCAAGGAATGTGAACTGTTTCATCGCTGTCTCCAACTATGTCGGCGATTGTGCCATGCTGGAGACGGCGGGGGCAGTGCAAAAGGTTCCTGCGCAGACTACGACCAAAGACGCATCTTTGGGATGGTCCCCCGAGCGACCCGAGGCCAACCACGCCACAGCTGGACGATACGTATAAAGAGGCCAGCGCGCGATAGATGCCATCGTTCCAATAGTCGCCTAATCTGGCGTATGGACGGACGACAATGATAAGAGGCGCGCATAAGCTATGTTCCAATACGAATGGTTGGGTTTGGCCGCGGTTTAGCTGCGGAGTTGCGTGGGCCAAGCCTGGTTGCGGAAAATGTTGCTTTTTTATTAAGTTTTGATTGACAATGGGTGTATAGTGCTTTCAAAGGATGTGTTCTTCT
>JADDQF010000049.1 GCA_016781505.1 bacterium | reverse complement strand
GATCTTGCGCTTTATGCTGCTGCTGCCATTGCTGCTGTTTGTGCTTTTTCCGCTGTACTGGGTCTTTATCACCGCCTTCAAGAGCGAGCTGCAAATTCAGCAGTTTACGTCGATCTACTGGCCTGCTCCGTGGACGCTGGACCAATTCAGGACGCTGCTGTTTGAGACTGCCTACCTGACCTGGTTTCGTAACACCGTTTTCGTTGCCGTATCGACCACCATCGTTGCCGTCTTGTTTGCTGCGCTGTCGGGCTATGCCCTGGCTCGGCTCAAATTCCGCGGCGCAAATGTCCTGACCACGGTGCTGCTGATTACGTATCTGCTGCCCAGCTCGCTGCTGTTTATTCCGCTGTATCGTATTCTGACCAACCTGAACATCATCAACTCGCATGCGGCGCTGATCGCTACCTACCCGACCTTCTTGATGCCGTTCGCTACCTGGGTCATGCTCGGCTATTACCGCTCGATACCCGAAGACCTGGAAGAAGCGGCCATGATCGACGGCGCGACTCGTCTCGGCGCATTTGTGCGGATTACGCTGCCACTCGCCGCGCCCGCCCTGCTTTCGGTGACGCTCTTCTCGTTCACCAACGCGTGGAACGAGTTTATGTTTGCGTTCGTGTTTATCACCAGCGAAAATCTGTTTACCCTTCCCGTCGGGCTGCAGCAGCTGGTTTTTGGCGACATCTACCCGTGGGGCCAGCTGATGGGCGCGTCGCTGTTGATGGCGATCCCGGTTGTGATTATGTACACCTATGCCCAGAAGTACATGGTGGAAGGGCTGACCGCGGGCAGCGTAAAAGGCTGACGCGCGAACCACGACGAGACGACCCGCTGCCCCTGCTGGGCTATCAGCCTAACCAGGGCAGCGGGTCGTCGTGTACATAGGTTAAGTCTCGCGCGCCGCTGCTAAATAGCCGCGCATGGCCGGAGCCAGCAACGCCTCAAAGCCAATCGTGATATAGCGCGCGCCGCGCCGCTGCCACTCCTGCGCCGCCTGCGCGCTGCCAACCATGATGCCCAGCGCCAGGCCGCTGCCCTCAACCGTTGCGACAATCTCCGCCATCGCCGCTTGCACCAGCGGATGCTGCACCTGGCCGGGCACTCCGAGCGAGTGCGACAGATCGGTCGGGCCAATAAAGATCACGTCCACGCCATCTACCGCGACAATCTCCCCTAAGCGGTCAACCGCCTCACGCGTTTCGATATGCACCACCACCAGCGTTTCGGCATTGGCCTCCGCCGTGTATTGGGAAAACGGCGCGCGCTGCCCAAAGTCGGCGGCGCGAATAGCGGCCAGGCCACGCATCCCCCGCGGCTGGTACTTCACCGCCCGAACTGCGGCTTCGGCCTCGGCGCCGGAGTTGACCCAGGGCACATGCAGCCCATGTGCGCCCGTATCCATCAAGCGCAGAATCACTGACGGTTGGTTCGTCGGCACACGCACAATCGGCGTCACGTCGCGCAGCTCAGCCGCCCGCACCATATGCTCGCAGTCGCGCGGCTCGATCACGCCGTGCTCGCCGTCAAACACCAGAAAATCCCAGCCCTGGTAGCCCAACACTTCGATCAACGTCGCGTCGGGATAGCGCACAAAACAGCCGAAGACGGTTTCACCCGCCTTCAGCCGCGCTTTGGTTACGTTTGAGGGCATACATTACCTTTTGCTACGAGCCGCTACGCAGCGGCTGGAACGAGTGCCGACGTTACGCCATCCATCACCACTGCGGGACGCGGTACCGCCAGCCCGGCTCGATCTTTTGCATCTCACGCTCGTCGTCGCGGTAGTCCAGGCCACTGCGCAGATGCTGCTCATGGAGATGTTGCAGGGCTGTGCGATCCAGCTCGACGCCCAGGCCTGGCCCGGTCGGCACGGGCAACGCCCCATCCACGAACTCGAGCTTGCCGCCCACAATAATCTCCTCGGACTGCCACGGGTAGTGCGTGTCGCAGGCGTAGGTCAGGTTGGGAATTGCCGCGGCCAGATGTGTCATCGCGGACAGTGAAATGCCGAGGTGCGAGTTGCTGTGCATCGACAGCCCCAAGCCCCAGGTCCGGCAAATGCGCGCCAGCTCAACCGAAGCGCGCAGGCCGCCCCAAAAGTGATGATCCCCCAGAATAATCTGAACGCTGCCCAGCCGGATCGTGGCCGGCAGATCCGCGAAGCTGACACAGCACATATTGGTTGCGAGTGGAATAGAGATGCGCTGCGCCAGGGCCGCCATGTTTTCCTTGCCCGCCACCGGATCTTCGTAGTATTCCAACAACCCTTCAAGTTCGTTCGCCCAGCGCACGCTCGTCTCCAATGACCACGCCGCGTTCGGATCGATGCGCAGCGGCACGTCGGGTCCAAACGCGGCTCGCAGCAGCCGCACCGTGCGTACTTCTTCTTCCGGCGGCAGCACGCCACCTTTCAGCTTAAGCGACTTGAACCCAAAGGCTGTTACCATCGCCTGCGCTTGCTCCACCAGCGCCTCGGCCGACAGGGCCTCTGCTTGGCGTGCCGCAGCCCAGCCATGGGCTGCGGGATCGCACTCAAAGCCCCATTCGCCGCCCGCGCCAGCATGCTTGTAAAACAGATACGCGCTGAACGGCACCCGGTCCCGCACACGGCCACCCAACAGATCGCACACCGGGCGGCCTAGCGCCTTGCCGATCAGATCGAGACAGGCCACCTCGATCGCGCCAAAGGTGCGCGGGAACGAATGCAACTTGCCTTCCCAGGGCGTTGCGACATTGCCAGTCTGGGGCACGCTGCCATACAAGGTATGCTCCAGCGCCGCGAGCTGAAACGGGTCACGGCCCACCACAAGATCGCGGACGGCCAGCAGATCGGCGACGACCGCGCTGCCGCCGTGGGTTTCGCTTACGCCCGTCAGGCCATCATCGCTGACCACCTCCACAATCGTTCGTAGCGCGTACGGCGCGTGCAGCCCAAACGCAGCGCGCAGCGGCGGATCGCCGAAGGCAATCGGCGTCACGCGGTAGTCAACAATTTTCATGGTGCCTCCTCGGTGAGCTCAGGGCAGCAGCGCGCGGCAGCTCTCTTGTACGCCCAGCGACATGTTCGCCATATGGCAGTCGGCATTCCCTTTTGGGATTGTTCCATTATGCTGGTAACGTCAAGCCAGGTCGTGTTGTTTCCTGTGACGGCGCTGCCGCTTGTACGCATTTGATTGCGTGTGCTATGGTTGCTGAAGTGCGGTACACCGGTCGCTGCTTTCCGCACATACTAGTGGCCCGACTATTTCGTGAAACAAGCTCCTTCAGGAGGCGTGTATGCCCATCGCCGTACCGCGCCTAGCCGTGTTTCCCAAAGGCTACTTCGACGATCTGTGCGCCGGGCGGATGAGCCTATGGGAGTGGATCGAGCTGGCGGCAACGCTTGACGTGGCGGGCGTCGAGCTTTACCCCGACTTTTTCGCTTCGTACGAAAACGACTATCTGGAGCAGGTTGCCGCGGCACTCAAGCAGCACCGGCTCGAGATGCCCATGTTCTGCCACTCG
Source organism: bacterium (assembly GCA_016781505.1). Classification (GTDB taxonomy): domain Bacteria; phylum Chloroflexota; class Chloroflexia; order Chloroflexales; family Kallotenuaceae; genus LB3-1. The sequence goes on along the minus strand of JADDQF010000049.1, from coordinate 42,713 downwards.
CCCGATTTCACGCAGCCCGATCCGCTTGATCGCGCCGCCGAAGTGCAACGCGCCCGGCAGATGATCGATCTGGTTGCACGCTTCGGCGGCGCTACCTGTCGCGTCCTTTCCGGACAGGCTCGCCCCAACCTGGATCGCGTTGAGCCGTTGCGCTGGGTTGTGGACGCTATTGGCGAGCTATTGCCCTACGCTGCGGAGCGCGGAGTGACGCTCGTGCTGGAAAATCATTACAAGGATGGTCGTTGGCGCTATCCGGAGTGGGCGCAGCGCCGCGAGCGATTTTTGGCGATCCTGGACGCGCTGCCCGATCCGCACCTTGGCGTCAACTACGACCCGTCAAATGCCCTGCTCGCGGGCGACGATCCGTACGATTTGCTGGCAGCCGTATTGCCGCGGGTAGTAAGCATGCACGCCTCGGATCGCTACCTCCTAAGCGGTACGCTGGACGAGCTGCGCGAGGCGGATGGAACGCTTGGCTATAGCCCCAACCTACGCCATGGTGTTATCGGCCAGGGGTTAATCGACTATGACCGTGTGTTTGCGATGCTTGCCGCTGGCGGTTTCGCCGGCTGGATCAGCATCGAGGATGGCGAGGCTGGGCTCGAGCCCCTGCGCCAGAGTGTGGCCTTTTTACAGCAGAAGCTCGCGCAGCATTGGGGTAATAAGGAAGCAAGTGGTGGGCGGGCCATGGGCAACCAGCTGGCGCCAAACAGCTGATCGGTTGGGTGCTGCGGCCACATTACAGCAGCGTTGAATGAGAAAGGATGCAAACATGTCCGACACAATGCAGGCCTTGGTGTACACCGCTCCGCGCGAAGGCACACAGCTGCGCGAAATAGCGCAGCCCGAAGCCGGGCCGGGCGAAGTTATTCTGCAGGTAGCTGCCGTGGGCGTGTGCGGCACCGATGTGCATGTGTGGCAGGGCGGGCATAACCTGACCAACCGGGTTGTGCTCGGCCATGAATTCGGCGGCATCGTGGCAGCGGTTGGGCCGGGCGTGGAGGATGTGCAGGTCGGCGAGCGCGTCGTATCGGAGACGGCCGCGGTGGTATGCGGCACATGTATCTATTGTCGCAGCGGCCAGTACAACGTGTGTCCTCGGCGCAAAGGCTTTGGCTTTGCCATCGACGGCGGTATGGCAAATTTTGTGCGCACGCGTCCAGCCATCCTGCATCGCGTGCCACTCCATGTGCCGATGGCACACGCCGCCTTGACCGAGCCAGCCTGCGTTGCGTATAACGCCGTGATCGAAAAAAGCCGTCCACGCCCCGGCGATCATGCTGTGGTGATCGGTCCCGGGCCGATCGGCTTGTTGTGTGCCGCGATGCTGCGGCTGTGCGGGCCGGCGCGGATCACGATGATCGGGCTGCGCAGCGATGCTCACCGTTTGGAGCTAGCCCGGCGCATGGGAGCTGACGAGATCATTGTGGCGGACGAGGAAGACGCCGTGGCGCGGGTGCGGGCGGCGAGTGACGGCTTTGGAGCGGATCTGGTAGTAGACGCGGTGGGCATTGCGGCCACGCTCAATCAAAGCCTGGATCTGGTCCGCCCCAACGGCCAGATCACCAAGATCGGCTGGGGACCCGAGCCGATTGGCTTCAGTCTCGACCGGCTGGTGGCCAAAGCGGCCACGCTGCAAGGCTCGTTCAGCCATACCTACACCACCTGGGAACGTGTACTGTCATTGATGGGGACCGGCCAGCTCGATGTTAGTCCGCTCGTCACGCTGTACCCGCTGGAAGAGTGGCACGCCGGATTCGAAGCGATGGAGCACCTGGAGATACCAAAAGCGGTCCTGCTGCCGAATGGACCAACGCTGGCGAACGCTCCCTAACTCCTGCTCCGTGTCCAACGTCTAGCTTTCACGATCACAAGCCTAATCAGCTGATCAAAAAAAATCAGGGGCGGATAATCATATCCGCCCCTGAAACCACTCTCCTGATGCAGCGTGTCCATGCAAAAATATCAATGGTCGAATTCAAAGAAACCAGGGTAATGACAACTGTTCCACCCGCCCTAAAAGTAGCCAAGCTCTGCTTTGGCGTCCTCGCTCATCAGCGACGGGTTCCAAAAGGGTGTCCATACCAAATTAATCTTGGTCTCTGCCAGCTCCGGATGCACATCGCGCAGCGTCATCACTTCTTTCTGCGCATTGTCGATGATCATCGGGCCGGCCGGACACGCAGGCGTCGTCAGGGTCATGTCAATGTTGACACGCTTGCCTTCTTCGACCACGTCGATATTGTACACCAGACCCAGATCAACAATATTAAGCCCGATTTCCGGATCGTATACGTTTCGTAGTGCTGCTCGCACCATATCTTCATTCAGCATCATGGTAACCTCCGTGTTTGCATCATTGTACCATCCTACTGCCGTTGCTACAGGTCGCCCTCGGGCACGATGATGGAAAGCCGGTCGTCGTTCTGCAGCGGCGTGGCCAAGCCTTGCAGCGTGCGCAAATCTTTGCCGTTACGATACAGCGCCACCCCATGCGGCGGGCTGTCCAGGTTGCTAGGCAGCCGCGTTTCGAGGGCGGGATAGCGCGCCAACAGCTTGGTCACGGCTTCTTCGGCCGTGGCGGCTTCCAGAAACACGCGCTCGTTATATGCCGCGTGCGGTCGTAGTGCGTTGGGCAGAATAACAATGATCGCCATAGCACTCCTTTATCAGCCGTTAGCCGAGATTAACTTGGGCTTGGGCCACGCCGTTGTCCAGCTCTTTTGCCGCCAACCGTTTGATGTAGGCCAGGATGGTATGCACGCCCTGCAATCGCCGCGGCGACAGCACGTCCTGCAAGCCCATCTCCTGGTAAAAATCGCCGGGGATGCGCAAAATCTCTTCCGGGGTTGTGCCGCGCACGCCTTCCTCCAGCAGCGCTGCATAGCCGCGCACCGTGGGCGACTCAGGCGGCACGTCGAAGTGGAATTCGAGCTTGCCAGCCCTGTTCTCGGCAAACACAAACACCGGCGTCATACACTCATGCACCTGATCCATCGCGTCGCGCTTGCCTTGCAGCCAGTCTGGTAATGGCGGTAACTGTCGCGCGTATTCCAACAATAGCTCTAATTTTTCCGAGCCTTCCGCCAGCTCAAAATCGTTCACAATCTCTTGCAAGCGTTCGGGCAATGCCCCTGCGGTTGCCATCGTATATTCCTCCTCCGGGCGCCGTGCTGAGCTAGCTCAACAAAGCTCGCCGGCGGTCTTCTGTGCGCTATGGTACCGATGCGATTTGCCGCATCCTCCATTGATTGTAACAGACCGTGACCCCAACAAAAAGGACAGAAGCTCGGGCTTCTGTCCTCGTCCGCACATGCAACGATCTATTTCTCGATCGGCAGACCAACGCTGTTGCCCCACTCAACCCATGAGCCGTCGTAGTTACGCACCTTGTCGTAGCCGAGCAGATATTTAAGCACGAACCAGGTGTGCGACGAGCGCTCCCCGATGCGGCAATAGGCGATCACGTCCTTGTCGGGCGTGATTCCCTTGGTGCCATAAATTTGTTCCAGCTCTTCCCGCGACTTAAAGGTGCTGTCTTCCCTTACCGCGGTGGCCCATGGGATGTTCTGCGCTCGCGGGATGTGCCCTCCGCGAAGGGCGCCTTCCTGCGGATACTCGGGCATGTGCAGCTTTTTGCCGGTGTACTCGTCATTCGAGCGCACATCCACCAGCGCAACATCATCACGTTTCAGCGCTTGCAACACTTCATCCCGAAACGCGCGGATCTCGCTGTCGCTGCGCTCCTTGGCCGTGTACTGCGTGGGCGGGTACTGCGGCACTTCGGTGGACAGCTCACGGCCCTCGTCGATCCACTTTTTGCGGCCGCCATTCACGATCTTGGCATTGGTATGGCCAAAGAGTTGAAAAACCCAGAACGCATACGTTGCCCACCAGTTGTTCTTGTCACCATAGAACACAACGGTGGTATCGTTGCTGATGCCCTTTTGGCTCATCAGCGCTTCGAACCGCTCTTTGTCCAGGTAATCGCGCACCAGCGGATCGTTAAGGTCGCTCACCCAGTCGATCTTAACTGCGCCCGGAATATGGCCCAAGTCGTACAACAAAACATCTTCGTTGCTTTCGACCAGCCGAATGTTCGGATCGTTGAGATGCTCGGCCACCCAGTCGGTCTCGACGAGCACCTCGGGCCGGGCGTAGGTCTGATTAGCCTGTGTCATGCGCTTTCTCCTTTTAGCTTCGCACGCCGAAACTGAGGCTACACGTACATATTCCGCGTCGTTGCGAGCGGAAGGCTAGTTTGCTAGCCTTACACCGCCACGTGGACGACATCGTCGACGACCTGGACGGGATAGGTGGCGATGGGCGTGACGGCTGGTAATGTGCGCGGGCGCCCACTTGCAAGGCTGAAGATCGAGCCATGTAATGGACACTCGATCGTGCATTCGTCGCTATCAACCTCGCCGTCTGCCATCTCGGCATAAGCGTGACTGCAAATATTGTTGATCGCAAAAAACTCGCCGTCACAGTTCACAATCGCGACAAATTCACCGTTGATGGTGAAGTCTTTCGCAGTGCCAGGAGGAATATCGGCGACGCTCGCAACTGCTGAGAATTCCGCCATCTTTAAACTCCTGTTTGTTGCTCAAGATACTATTATATACGGACATCCCGCTCTTGTGCAAGGGCTGCTGACGGCCCCATTATACCCTGCGTGGGACCAACGGCTCGGCGGTCTGCTGGTGCTCCCAACGCTGCTGGCGTTATTCAGCGTGAGACGGACCCGAACATTCGCCGGCTGAACCCGTATGACCAAGCCGGGCAGCTTTGGCTGCGCACGTGAAAGTGTCTTGCTGAACGATCCTTGACAACTCACAGCTTTCTCTCAGCACTTCTGAACACGATCTACATATCTGATCGGTATGCTTGACACTGTCAAGCAAGCCGTATGGCGGGCCCGATGGTCGACCGCGGATACGCCGCAGGCTGCTCGATGTGGGTATCAACATACGAAGGAGTGTAAACAATGCAGCGGAAATCGCTTGTAACAATGGTAGCTCTCGTAGCTGGGCTGCTGCTCGGCGTTGTGTTTGGCCCGACACTGCGGGGAACAAGTGTGAGCGCGCAAACCACACCGCCTGCGGCGAGTCCGGCGCCTTCGGCCAGTCCGTCGGCTGCTCCCAGTGGAGCATCCAGCACCGGTAACACGCTGCGCAGCCTGTTTCTAGATAAGCTGGCGGCAGCGCTGAACATCCAGCGCTCGCAGCTCGACAGTGCTATCACAAGCGCAGGCACCAGCACTGCCGACGAGGCGGTGCAGCAGGGTACGCTCACGCAAGCTCAGGCCGACGCCCTCAAGGCGCGTATCCAGGCCGGTGATCTGGGCGCACTCTGGGGTGGTCGTGGCGGGAAATTCGGCGGTCCGCGTTTGAATGGCGTCGGACAGGCGATGTTTGACGCCGCCGCGCAAACGTTGGGGATTACGACGGATGAGTTGAGGACGCAGCTGCGGAGTGGCCAGACGTTGGCGCAAATCGCGCAGGCTCAGGGCAAGACCAAGCAGGAGGTCACTGCTGCTGCGCTGGCGGCGGCCAAAACCCAGCTGGACCAGGCCGTAGCCAACGGGACGTTGACGCAGGCTCAGGCCAATGAAGCGTACGTTCGGCTGCAGCAGCAGGGCGCGCAGCTGCTCAATCACGCTGGTCGTGGCCGAGGCCATTCATGGTGGGCCCCGAGTGCCAACCACTCCGGAAGCATCGCCCAGCGCCACTGCGACTTCGAATGCCTAAGTGCAGGCCATCTTTTCGTAGTGGCATGGAATACACCGGCAGCTAATAGCTGAACACACCAATACGCATGACGTTATCGAAAGACCGAGCGGCGCCAAAACGTCGCTCGGTCCTTTTGCATTGCAGACAATCACAGCCCAGCTAGCGGATTGCCTGCTTCGTGCGCACGCTCACGCTCCCGATAACTGCGGTGCGTTCGACCAGCTGCCCGATACAGTGCCCCAGCACCTGGTCAGCCCAGGCATCGGCGGCTTCGTCGGCGGCAAGATCCCGACCCTTAGCCCAATGGGCACACCGTCTGGGCGTGGTCCGACCGCATAAGTCCTTTTAAACGAAAAGACGGACGCTGGTTTCGTCCGTCCTTCCACGTATCCGTCGCCAAGCATCCGCGCATTGCTGAAGTCGCTGTGTTACACCAGACCGCCGGCGTCCTCTTGGGCCAACATACGGTACAGCTCGCGCCGAGTTGCATCCAACCGTTCAAGAGCAGCACGTCGTTGCTCTGGAGTGCCATGTCGTGCCACTTCCTTGACGCTGCTCATCAAGGCCATAGCGCTGCGCTGCAGCCTTTCCAGCTCGGCATCAGGACCGTTCCCCCCTTCGCCTTCGGGCCTACCCGGACGACGCTGCCGATGCTGCTCCAACAGTTGGCGACCTGCGTCGGTGATCGTGTAGACCCGTTTCCCCTCAACCTGCTCGCTCGTCACGCTGCCTTCGTCTTCAAGCAGCTGCAGCAAGGGATACACTGAGCCAGGACTTGGCCGATAAAAGCCGGCGTTGCGCTGCTCCAGGGCCTTGATCAGCTCATAGCCGTGGCGCGGCTGTTCAGCCAGCAATTCCAGCAGCACGAATTTCAAATCCCCCCGCCGACCCCGCCGTCGTCCGCCGTCGTCGTCATGGGGATCGCCGCCAAATGGTCCTCGTCCTCCAAAAGGCCCGCCAAATGGGCGCGATCCGCGGGGGCCAAAGCCGAACGGCGGGCGATGCCTGAATGGCCCCGGATGTTCCCGTCCCCCGAAGTGGCGCTGGACGAACCGGAACACCTGGTGCGGGCCGCCCTGTGCAAATGGGCCTCCCATGTCCTCGCCAAATTCAGGCCCGCGAAGATGTCGGTGCACACGGAATTTCCGATACATGGGTTGCCTCCTTGTTCTAACGATATATCGTGATATGTCTAAGATACTGCAGTAACGATATATCGTCAAGAGGTCAATCTGGCTCGGCTGTTGCGCTTCGGAGGTACGGGCACAAAAAAACGGGACAGGAATCAGCTGATTCCTGTCCCGCCGCTGGTCGCTCGTGCTTAGCCGACCGAGCCTTCCATCTCCATCTGGATCAGCCGGTTAAGCTCCACGGCATACTCCATCGGCAGCTCACGCGTAAACGGCTCCATAAAGCCCAGCACGATCATCGACAGCGCCTCGGCTTCGTTCAAGCCGCGCGACATCAGATAAAACAGCTGGTCCTCGCCGATCTTGCCGACCGTCGCCTCGTGGGCCAGTGTCGCCTTGTCTTCTTCGATCTCGATAAACGGGATCGTGTCGGAGGCCGACTTGTCGTCCAAGATCAGGGCGTCGCACACCACGTTGATCTTGGCGTTAGTTGCGCCCGGCAGCACCTTGGCCAGACCACGATACGTCGTGCGGCCACCGTGCGCCGACACCGACTTGTTGGTGATGCGGCTGGTTGTGTCCGGCGCCGCGTGAACCATCTTCGCGCCTGCGTCCTGGTGCTGGCCCTCGCCCGCATAGGCCACCGACAGCACCTCGCCCTTGGCGCCGCGGCCCATCAGATACACCGACGGATACTTCATCGTCAGCCGCGAGCCGATGTTGCCATCGACCCACTCCATCTGGGCGTTCTCATAGGCTACCGCACGCTTGGTGACGAGGTTGAAGATGTTGTTGGCCCAGTTCTGGATTGTGGTGTAGCGGCACTTGCCGTCCTTCTTGACCGCAATCTCAACCACGGCCGAGTGCAGCGAGTTCGTGGTATAGACCGGAGCGGTGCAGCCCTCGATGTAATGAACTTCAGCGCCCTCTTCGACCACGATCAGCGTCCGCTCGAACTGGCCCATGTTCTCGGCGTTGATACGGAAGTAGGCCTGCAGCGGAATGTCGACCTTAACGCCCTTGGGCACGTACACAAACGAGCCACCCGACCAGACCGCCGTGTTGAGCGCCGCGAACTTGTTGTCGGCCGCAGGAATGATGGTGCCGAAGTATTCTTTGACAACGTCGGGATATTCGCGCAGGGCGCTATCCATGTCAAGAAAGATCACGCCCAGCTTTTCCCACTCTGCACGCAGCGAATGGTACACGGATTCGCTTTCGTACTGCGCGCCGACGCCGGCCAAAAACTTGCGCTCGGCCTCGGGAATGCCCAGCTTCTCGAAGGTGTTGCGAATATTCTCGGGCACGTCATCCCACGACTTCTCGGATTTCTCGCCGGGCCGGACGTAGTAATAAATGTCGTTAAAGTTGAGCTCGGCCAGCTCGCTGTTGGCCCACATGCCCTGCAGCGGCATCGGCTTCTTGTTAAAAATGTCGAGCGCTTTGAGCCGCCGCTTGAGCATCCACTCGGGCTCATTCTTCATCCGCGAAATTTCGCGCACGATATCTTCGCTCAGGCCCTTGGACGACTTGAACGTGTAGTTCTCTTCGTCGCGAAAGCCGTACTTTGAATAATCGAACTCTAGCTCAGGCTTGGGAGCGGTAGTCATCGCTCAACTCCTTGTATCCCTTGATGTAGCTCGGCCGGCAAGTTGATTCCCGTCAGCCTGCTACCGTTGTATCATGCTAGCTGTGCTAAAACAGCTCGTCGTCGTCAAACTCTTCGTCGGCCAGATTGTAAACGCCGACTTTGATCGCTTTCAGTCCCAGCAGCGCACACTTCAAGCGCGTATAACCAATCGGAATACCCAGCAGGCCAAGCACGTCGTCTTTGCTCAGCGCGCGAACCTCGGCCACCGACTTGCCTTTGATCTCCTCCGTCAGCATCGACGCGGCCGCCTGACTGATCGCGCAGCCCCGTCCGGTAAAGCCGACCGCTGTGACCACTCCATCGTCGATCTGCAAGTCGATGTGCAGCTTGTCGCCACACAGCGGATTCATCTCTTCACGGCTGACCGACGGGTGATCCAGCCGACCGCTGTTCCGCGGATGCCGCGAATGATCCAGAATGTTCTGCTGGTAAAAATCGTCCATGTCGTCAGGTCACAGGCTACAGGCTACAGGTATCAGGAAGATCAACTCGGCCCCAATACTTGGCCTGCAACATAGACGCTCGTTATCACAATGTACATCATAATTATACCAAATCTGTGCGCTTCCGTGCTTGCCTCTTGGCTCATTCCTAAGACCTGAAGCCTGTAACCTACAGCCTATAACCTACCCAAAAATCGCTTTACACTTTTCAAGGCCGCGCACGAGCTGATCGATTTCGGCCGGCGTGGTGTACAGGTAAAATGACGCGCGGGCCGTAGCGGGAGCGTCCAACAGTTCCATCAGCGGCTGGCAGCAGTGATGCCCGGCCCGTACCGCCACGCCCTGCTGGTCAAGCACCGCCGCGACGTCGTGCGCATGCACGCCAGCGAGATTGAACGAAAGTACGCCGCCTCGCTCCGCAACGGCCGGTCCATACAGGGTCAGCCCGTCGATACCTTGCAGCCGTTCCACCGCGTACTGCGTCAGCTGCTGCTCGGCTTGATGGATCGCGTCCATGCCCACGGATGCTAGATAATCAACGGCGTAGCCTAAGCCGATCGCCTCCGCAATCGCGGGCGTGCCCGCCTCGAACTTGTGCGGCAGATCATTCCAGCTGCTGCTCCGGAGCCCAACGCTGCGGATCATCGAGCCGCCACCCAGAAACGGCGGCATGGCTTGTAAAAGCGGCTTGCGGCCCCACAATACGCCAACGCCCGTTGGACCACACATTTTGTGGCCGGAGAAGGCCAGAAAATCGATGCCCAACTCCCCAACATCTACCGGGAAGTGCGGAACGCTTTGCGCGCCATCGACCAGCACCAGCGCGCCTACCTGCTTGGCCGCAGCCGCGATGACTTTAACCGGATTGATTGTGCCCAACACATTCGACATGTGGGTCAGGGCGACAAGCTTGGTGCGCTCCGTCAGCAAACGATCCAGGCCGTCCAGCGCCAGGCGGCCTGTGCCGTCCACCGGGATAAAAAGGAGCTCCGCCCCGGTCGCTTGGGCGACGATCTGCCACGGCACAAGATTGGAATGATGCTCCATCTCGGTTAGCAAGATGCGGTCACCCGGCCGGAGATTGGCGCGGCCCCACGCATGGGCAACCAGATTAATGCTTTCGGTTGTGTTGCGCGTAAAGATAATCTCGCGCACACTGCGGGCGCCGATAAAGCGCGCGATTTTGGCCCGCGCCTGCTCCATCGCTTCCGTCGCCTGCTCGGATAGCTGGTACACGCCCCGATGCACGTTGGCGTTGGTGCGCCGGTAAAAATCGTTCATCGCGTCGATGACGAGCGCCGGTTTTTGCGACGACGCGGTGCTGTCCAGATACGCCAGCGGATGACCATGCACCTGCTGGTGCAGGATCGGAAAGTCTGCCCGGATACGCTCCAAGTCGAATTGTGGTGCGATCATTTGCGTCATGGTGGGAACCTGGCAGCGCGCGCCTGCTTGAGTGCAGTTCATGCCGGAGCAAGGCGCGCGCTGCGGTATGCTGCCGTGCTACATCTTGGCCTGGATCATCTCCAGCACGCGCTCCTGCACGTCGTCCAGCGGGATGCGCTCAACAATCGCGCTGAAAAAGCCGAGCACGATCATCTGCGTCGCGACCTCACGGCTGAGCCCACGCGCCATCAGATAAAAGAGCTGCTCCTCGTCGATCTGGCCGCTGGTCGAGCCGTGGCCGGCCTTGACCTCGTTCGCGTCGATTTCCAGGCCGGGGATCGAGTCCGAGCGCGCCTTGTCCGACAGGTGCAGCGCGGCGTCGCGCAGGTCCGAGTTCGTGCCTTGCGCGCCCTTCTCGATATCGATCATGCCGTCAAAGACGACATAGGCGGTATCGGCGACTGCGCTGCGGAAGTCGATCTGGCCCTCGGTGCTGAGTCCGATATGCTTGACCGTGGGCGCCCACAACAGCTGCTGCGAGCCCGTGCCAAAGGTAAAGCCATACCATTCCAGCCCCGCGCCGTTGCCCTGGAGCGCGACTTCCATGTCGATATGCTGCACGTTCGCGCCAACCGCGCCCGCCAGCCACCATACCCGGGCATCGCGGCCAACAATGGCACGCTGCGCGCCGAGCTGATACGCGTTCTGGCCCAAGGTTTGCAGGCTGATAAACCGGATTTCGCTGCCGTCATTTGCGAAAAGCTCGGCAACCGGCACAACCGCGCCATAGCTTTGGAGGTCGGCCGACCGAAACTCTTCCACCACCGTAACCCGGCTGTTGGCCTCGGTCACGATCAGCGTGCGTGGGAAAATCGCCTGTCCACCAGCAGGCAGGGTGTAGGTGACGCGAATCGGCTCTGCCAGCTCGACGTTGCGCGGCACATAAACCACCAGGCCATCCTGTGCGAGCGCCGCGTTGTAGGCCACAAAGGTGTTGTGATCGTTGGCCACGGCCGTGCCAAGGTACTGCGCGAGCAAATCGGCTTTTTCGTTGGCCGCTGTTTGGAAATCGGCGACGTACACACCTTGAGCCGCGGCATCCGCGGTGGTTTCAACGGTCACTGAGCCGAAGACCGGCCGCAGGTTTTGGATCGAGAAGTCTTTGAGATCGGTGCGGCGCCAAACCGGCAGCTCAAGCTGGCGGGCGGTCGCCAGCGCAGCCCGCCGCTGCTCGCCCATCCGCCCCTGTTCCAGAACCTCGGGCGTTAGCTCGTTAAGTGTTGGCAGTGTTTGGAACGCAAGATTAGCCTGCATTGGCTGCCACCTCTTCAACAAGCCGCTTGTAGCCGATCTCGTCAAGCTCAAGCGCGAGCTCCGGCCCACCGCTGCGCACAATCCGGCCGTTGACCAGCGCGTGCACATAATCCGGCTTGATGTAGTTCAACAAGCGCTGGTAGTGCGTGATCACCAGCACGCCCATGGTCGGGTTTTGTTCCTTGACCCGATTCACGCCTTCGCCCACGATCCGCAGCGCGTCTACGTCCAGGCCGGAGTCGGTCTCGTCCAGAATCGCCACACTCGGCTGCAGCATCGCCATTTGCAGCACTTCCAGCCGCTTTTTCTCGCCGCCCGAAAAGCCTTCGTTGAGGTAGCGCCGGGCAAACTCGGGCGCCATGTCGAGCTGCTTCATCTGCTCGGTGAGCCGCTTGCGGAACTCGGCTACCGGAATCGCCGTTTGGCGCGAGTCCTTACCCTCTTCCGCGCGATGGGCGTTGATTGCCGCCCGCAGGAAGTTGGCGACGCTGACGCCGGGCACGGATACCGGATACTGGAAGGCCAGGAACAAACCAGTGCGGGCCCGCTCGTCCGCTTCCAGCTCCAAAATGTTCTGGCCCTTGAAGAGCACTTCGCCGTCGAGTACCTCGTACCGGGGATGACCGGCCAGCGTGTAGGCCAATGTGCTCTTGCCCGAACCGTTCGGTCCCATGATCGCGTGGATCTTGCCGGCTTCAACCGTCAGGTTGATGCCCTTCAAAATCTCGCGCTCTTCACCTTCGATCTGGACCCGTAGGTCGCGAATTTCCAGATTGCTCGCATTCCCGTTCGCCATGTGATTCGTGTGCTCCTATACCAAAACTATCGTATTTGCGCCAGCGTGCTTGACAAACACCTTGCCTACAACGCCTCGTTGCTGGTTGGTGATAATTGATTGACCATACCGTCGTCGACCACAAATTCGCAGCCCGCATGTCCATCCACAATGCGCTTGGCCAGCCGCACCGGCCGGCCGAGTACCTGCGCCAACATCTGCTGTTCCAGCTCGCATACGTTTGGTGTGTCTTGGGCAACGTTGAAGTATGGGCAGCTATACTCGTGCAGCACGACCGCGTTGCCTTTTTCAACAATCGTGATCGGTGTGCCCCGCTCGTCCGACATCCGAGCCAGCTGCGCCAAACGCTCTTGCAGTGTTTGGCCAGCGCTTTGACCTCCATAATGCGCAGCAAGCCGTGTGCTCACGCCGGCTAAAATCGCTTGCAGCTGCTCTTGGCTGGTGCGGTCGGCCAGCTCGGCTAATAACAGCTTAAGCAGCACATCGTATCCTTGGGGAAAAAGCGCCTGCGCTTTGCTGCTTAGCGCGTATAAATGTGTCGGCCGGCCCGCGCCCTGGCGCAGGGTACTTGTTTGCACCAGACCCGCCGCAGTTAAGCTTGTCAGCTGCTCGCGCACAGCATTCAGGCTGCTCACGCCGAGCGCTACCCGCAGCTGTTTTGTGCTCATCGGGCCATGCCGTTGCAGCAGCCGCAAAATATCGGCCGCCGGCCCGCGCTGCAGGTAATGGAGGCGGTCATCACTCGTGCGCTTTGCTGTGTCCATTGCCCTAATTTTAACATAGTCCCTGGGCTTAGTCAATTTACACAGCCATAACTGTTTTAATTCCCGCAAGCTACGCAGTGGAGCTGAAACTGGCCTGCGCAAGCTTTGTTCGGCCTAGCCCAACCGTTCAGGGTCGGGGAGCTTGGGCTTGCGTGAACGGGAACAATCGCGCTATCCTGCTGGCAAATCTGCATCGAAGGGATTTTTATGGCGCTGCGTGATGAACTGGTCCAACTGACGAAAGATCTGGTTGCGATTCCGTCTGTTTCCGAAGATGCTGCGGGACGGACGGCTGTGATTGATTTTATTGCTCAATTTTGCGAACAGCTGCCGGGCGTGTGCGTTAGCCGTCACGAATCGGGCGGGTTTCCCTCCCTGGTGGCCGCTTTTGACGATCAACCCGCCAAAGCCTTGGTGTTGAACGCGCATGTGGATGTGGTGCCGGGCCGGCCCGAGCAGTTCCAGCCCTTTGAGCAGGATGGTCGCATCTACGGACGAGGCAGCCAGGATATGAAGGGCGCTGCCGCAGCCATGTTGCTGGTGCTCAAAGCCGTGGCTGAAGGGGGGCAGCGGCCCAATGCGGCCTGGCAGTTCGTCACCGACGAGGAGATTGGCGGCGACAATGGCGTTGGCCATCTGCTGCGCAACGGCTACACGGCCGACTTCTTCATAGCCGGCGAGCCTACCGACCTGACGATCGTGAATCGCGCCAAGGGCATTTTATGGGTCACGGTGCAGCAGGCCGGCAATCCCGCCCACGGCTCGCGCCCATGGGATGGCTCCAACCCGATTATTCCGGTCGCGCAAGGCGTTAGCCGGCTGTTGGAGCGCTATCCCGTTCCCGACTCAGCTGTTTGGCGGACGACCATCACCCCGGCGGCGTTGCACAGCGGCGATGCGCATAATCGTGTGCCGGTCGATGCATCGCTCAAGCTGGATATTCGGCGCGTGCCCGACGACGATCCGGATGCCATCTTACAATTTGTGCAGGCGAGTTTTCCGGACGCAACAATCGAAGCCGGCCATTGCGGCAGCACGCTGGCAACCTCGCCCGAGCATCCCGAGGTCCTTAAGCTTGTGGACGCCGCCAGCGCGGTGCTTGGCCAGCAGCCCGCCTTTCGGGATGAGCATTTCGGCTCGGATGCGCGCTTTTATAGCGAGGTTGGGACAGCCGCTGTTTGTTTCGGACCCGCAGGCAGTGGCTTGCACTCGCATGAAGAGTGGGTCAGCGTCGATAGTCTTGAACAGTTCTATCAAGTGCTCCGGCGGTTGGTCGCGCAATACTGAGCGAGTTGTCCGCACAGCGCTGGACAGCCGCTTAGAGCTAGCTATCGCCTTCGATCGGCCGCGCTGCGTCGGCGCGAATGATCGCAAACGTGCCCTGCGCCAGCCCGACCAGCTCACCCTGCGCGTCGCGGACTTCGGCTGTCACCACGGCTAGCCGGCGGCGCTTACTGATCACGGTCGCGGTTGCGGTGGTTTGGCCGCTGATCACCGGCGCGAGATAGTTGATTTTGAGCTCGGCTGTGGTACAACGTTGGCCGGGCTCAAGCAGCGTATGCACCGCCGCGCCCATCGCTGAATCGGCCAGCGTAAACACAACGCCACCGTGGGTGACACGGCCAGGATTGTGGAACGACTCGTCTACGTCGATCATGCAGCTGGTACGGCCGGGTGCCCGTTCGGTGTAGTGCAGGCCCAGCTGCCAGCCAAACGGGCCGGTATGAGGATCACGATCCGCGTAGCGCTCCAAGGTCGCTAACGCTTGCCGGCGTACATGCTCGGGTAGCTGCTCCAGCAGCGCTTGGATGTGGTCTTGTTCAGACAATCTCGACATCGCGGCTTGCTCCAAATCAATAGCTCCAGCCAAACGGAGGCTGGAGCTATCTAGTCTACCCGAAGTTAACGGCTAACCTGCCATGCACTAGGGGCGCAGGGCGCGGGCCAAGTTAAGGCGACCGTTGCTCCAGTAGGTGGTGCCTGAGTAGTAGGGATAGGTGCCTGGGATTTGGTCAGCCGTTTGCCGAATGCGGTCGCGGATTTGTTGATTCGTCAAGCCCTGGCCGGCTAGGAGTCCGGCCACGCCGGCCACAAAGGGCGTAGCCATCGACGTGCCACTAAACGCGGCATAGCTGCTGTTCTTATAGGTTGAGTAGATGCCGGTGCCGGGCGCGACAATGTCAACCCAGCGCCCATACTCGGAGTAGCGTGCGTGCGAGTCGTCGGCGTTGGTTGCGCCTACGGCCTCACAGGCGTCATAATAGGCCGGATAATTGATCGGGTTGCCGTAGTCGCCGTCGTTGCCGGCCGCGCAGGCCACAAACACGCCCTTGTTCCAGGCGTACTTAACCGCGGCTGCCAGCGTTTGATCATCCTCTCGTCCGCCCAGGCTCAGGTTGATAACATCCGCCCCGTTGTCGGTGGCAAACACAATGCCTTTCACCACATCGCCGCTGTTGCCGCCGCCGCTGCTGTTCAACACACGCACCGGCATCAGCTTACACTTGGGACAGGTACCTGCCACCCCAATGCCATTGTTGGTCACTGCGCCGACAATGCCCGCCACATGCGTTCCATGGCCTTGGAATGTATCATCGGCCGACCTATCGTCGTCGACAAAATCATAGCCGGGCAGGATTTTGCCTTGCAGATCCGGGTGATTGAGCTGAATGCCCGTGTCCACAATCGCCACAACCGCCTGGCTTCCAGTGTCATACGACCAGCCCTTGATTGCGTCGAGCCGCCCCCAGGCATACTGAAGATTCAGGCTCGGATCATTGGGCAGGACCGCGCCAGGGGTGATCACCAACGGCAGATACGCTTTACGTGGCCCGGCTTCGCTTACGGCGTACACATAGTTCGGCTGAATGTACTCCACCAGCGGGTGCTGTTCAAATGTGCCCACCACGTCGCCCGCTGCTTGTACGCTGCCCGGTTGGCCTGCTTGTGGAAAGCGCACCAGGTCGACATCGAGCTGGCCAATCCGGTCTACCAGCTGGCCGCCTAGTTCCTGCACCGCCGCTTCACGCTGGCCAATGCGTGTGCCCGGCACAAATTTCACTAAATATTCGTTGGGTGCTACCTGCGCGCTGATCGGGTCGGCGTTGCTGGGCATCGCCTGAAGCCCGCCACCGAGGACCAGTAATGCGAGCAGTAGCCCGACGAGTCGATGATGCCCTTTCAATCGTTGCCTCCCTGCCATGGTCTGCGATGATTTCATGTTGTGCCGTCACTCGATTTAAGCTTTTGGGACACGCGACATACCGAGGTGCGTAGCCTTGGGGTAGGGCGCAACGGGGATGTTTGCCCGTCCTTGCCAGCGAACCGGTGAGTCGTTTGAGTGTCTCGATCTTGGTTGCGGCTGTAGTATCCCACAACAACGGTGCTCTTGGATGATAAAACGGTGACAAAACAGTTTCAACCTCCGGCCTCTGTATCTCCTGGGCAGGTGTGGTACGATGAATTTCAGCATCCGGTGATGTGTGCCGGAGAAAGGATGATGACCGGCCTATGGCGGCTGGACGAGCGACCGCGATCGCGCCCGCGAATATCGCCTTTGTTAAGTATTGGGGCGTGCAGGACGCAGCGCTGACGTTGCCGTACAACGAATCGATCTCGATGAACCTTGACCGTTGTCTTACCACCACCACCGTGCAGTTCGACGGACGGCTTGATGCCGATGAGGTGGTGCTAAAGCTGCACGGCCAGGCGGAACAACCGGCCCGCGGTCGGCCGTTGGAGCGCGTTATCGCTCAGTTGGATCGCGTCCGCGCTTTGGCGGCAACGCAGATCCGCGCCCGGGTGCATTCAACCAATAATTTTCCATCCGATGCCGGGATTGCATCGTCCGCCGCGGCGTTTGCAGCGCTCACAACTGCTGCCGTCGCCGCGCTGGGGTTGACGCTCAGCGAGCAGGAGCTATCAGTGCTCACCCGGCGCTCCGGCTCGGGCTCGGCCTGCCGTTCGATTCCCACCGGCTTTGTGCATTGGCGCAACGACCACACCGATGGCGGATCGTATGCAGTTTCGGTGGCGCCGCCTGAGCATTGGGCCTTGGCCGACGTGGTGGCGGTTGTTGATCCGGGCGTGAAAAGCGTCACTTCCGCCGATAATCATCGCTTGGCGGCAACCAGTCCGTATTTTGCCGTGCGGCTGCAGGAAGTGTCCGGCCGTATTCAGCAGGCGTTGACCGCGATCCGCGACCATGATCTGGGACAGCTCGGCGCAGTGTGCGAGGCCGACGCCGTGTCGATGCATGTTGTGGCCATGACGGCGCAGCCGCCGACCTTTTATTGGAATGCCGGCACCCTGGCAGTTATTCATGCCCTGCGCCAATGGCGGAACGAAGGCTTGTTTGGCTACTTCACCATTGATGCCGGACCAAACGTGCATGTTATTTGTGCCCAGGCGGATGCCGCGGAGCTGGAACACCGCCTCCAAGCGTTGCCCGAAGTCCAGTTTACGATTGCGAATGGTCCGGGCCCAGGCGTACGGATCGTAGTCGACGAGCCGCACGCCTAACACGTGATGCCACATACACACTATCTGACATTGAATGTAAGAGTTCGTAACGAAATGGTCTGCTTGGAAGACGGAGCGTAGCACAAAAAATGGCCTATTCCCACCACTATCTCGCGTTTGTGGAACACTTCAATCGCGGTGAGTACCGCGCCTGCGTGGAGCCCCTGGAAGAGCTGTGGTTTGCTCAGCGCGACGACTTTCATAAAGCCTTGATTCGGTTGGTTGTTGGCCTTAATCAGCTCAAGCTCGGCCTCCACAGCGGCCCGCGCTTCTTGTTCGCAACGGCGCGTGAGCTGCTGGAACCGTATGGGGCGTATCACCAAGGGCTCGACCTCCGTACATTGAACGCTTTTATTGCCGAGCAGGAAGGCAAAATTGGCTCCCAGGCCGGGAGCGCGGAGCCACGCTTTGTGCTCGAACTTAACCCACCAGCCGCAACGCAGGCGCTCATGGGTGTAGCATCCGCGGCGGAGGAGGCATAGCGATGTTTCGGGTTGCGATCTTAACGGTTAGTGACCGCAGCGCGGCTGGTGTACGCGACGACCAAAGCGGCGTTGTCATTCGTGAGCTGTTAGCGGCGGAGCTCCCCTGCGAGGTTGTGGCGTATCGGGTGGTGCCCGACGAGCAGCCCGCAATTGAAGCGGTGCTGCGCGAATGGGCGGATCGGCAGGTTGCGGATCTGGTGCTTACCACCGGCGGCACTGGCCTTGCCCCGCGCGATGTGACTCCCGAAGCCACGCGGGCGGTGATCGAGCGCGAAGTTCCCGGCATTCCCGAAGCGATGCGCGCCGCTAGCCTGCGGGTGACGCCGTTCGCCATGTTGTCGCGCATGGTTGCCGGCACCCGGCGGCGGTGCCTGATCATTAATTTGCCCGGCAGTCCCAAGGGCGTTCGCGAGAATTTAGAGGTTATCTTGCCGGCATTAGCGCATGGGCTGGACAAGTTACTTGGCGATCCGAGCGATTGCGCTCCAACGTAGGGGCAACCTGGTGCCCGAGTCTATTCCGTCAGCGGTGAAACCTTGTGACGCTAGCTGCCACAATGTCGTCGCACATTGGCCGAGACCGTTAAAACCAACAGCCTGTCGATACTCGCCAATCGACAGGCCGCTGGAGGAAGGAGGGAGAAGGAGGATGTGTTGGTATAATACGCCGCGCTACCGCCCGTGCCAATCCACCGCAAGTCATCCGTTGACCCTGTTCCGGTACTAGGCTTTGTGCTGACCTCACGCTGTAGGGTAAAGGAGTTACATGACGTCGCCAGAGATCCTGGATCGCATCACAATCCTGCGGGATGCGATTCGTAGCCATAACTATCGGTACTATGTGCTCGATGACCCGTCGGTCAGCGACGCCGAATACGATGCCCTTATGCGTGAGCTGCGTGAGCTTGAGGTTGCCCATCCCGAGCTTGTCACGCTCGACTCCCCAACCCAGCGCGTTGGCGCCGCACCATCCGAGCGTTTTGCCAAGGTCCGGCACCGCGAACCGATGCTTTCGCTCGGCAATGCATTTGACGAGGCCGACCTGCGGGCGTGGCGGGATCGGGTGGTCAAGCTGCTGGGTGCTGACACGCCGGTCGCGTACGTGGTCGAGCCCAAGATCGATGGTTTGGCGATGTCGATCGCGTATGAGCAGGGCCGGCTGGCTGTGGCCGCTACCCGTGGAGATGGCACGATTGGCGAGGATGTGACGGCGAATGTGCGGACGGTGAAAAGCGTGCCATTGGTGCTGCGGCCGGACCAAGGGGCGGAAGTGCCGCGGCGGATCGAGGTGCGGGGCGAAATCTATATGCGCATCGCCGACTTTGAACGCCTCAATGCCCAACAGGTAGCCCAAGCAGCCGGCTCCGTGGCGCGAGTCTTTGCCAATCCGCGCAATGCCGCCGCCGGATCGCTGCGGCAGTTGGATCCGCGCATCACGGCCAGCCGACCCCTGCGCTTTTTTGCCTATGCGGTGGGTCCGGTGGAAGGCGTGACGCTGCGCTCGCAGTGGCAAGCGCTGAACTACCTGCGCGCCCTCGGCTTTCCGGTCAACCCCGATGTGCGCCGGCTGGAAGATTTTGACGAGGTCGTAGCCTACTGCCTCGAATGGATGAGCCGTCGTGATACGTTGGCGTACGAGGCGGACGGCGTGGTGATCAAGGTTGACAGCTTCGCCCAGCAGCAGGAGCTGGGCGTGGTCGCGCGCGATCCACGCTGGGCCATTGCCTTCAAGTTCCCGGCGCGCGAGGCGACAACCACGCTGCGTGACATTGTGGTCAACGTCGGGCGCACCGGCAAACTCAATCCTAATGCGCTGCTTGAGCCCGTTAACCTCGGCGGTGTCACGGTTTCCAACGCGACACTGCATAACGAAGATTACATTGTCAGTCGCGACATCCGCATCGGCGACCGGGTAACCGTTAAGCGCGCCGGCGATGTGATCCCGCAGGTTATCGGGCCAATTGTGTCGGCGCGCACAGGTGCGGAACAGCCGTGGCGGATGCCAGCGACGTGTCCGGCGTGCGGTACAGCGGTGGTACGCTATGCCGGCGAGGCCGATACCTACTGCCCGAATCGGCACTGTCCCGAGCAGATCGTGCGCTCGGTGGAACATTGGGTGAGCCAGGGCGCGATGGACATTGTCGGCCTGGGTGAGCGGCAGGCGCGGCAGTTCGTCGAGCGCGGCTTTATCCAGGATGTGGCCGACCTGTACACGTTGACGGTGGAGTCGTTCGCCGGGATGGAAGGCTATGGCACCAAGCGCGTTCAAAACTTGCTGGCGGCGATCCAGGCCTCAAAACAACGTCCCCTCAGCCGGCTGATCTTCGCCCTGGGTATTGCGGGCGTGGGCAGCACGCTCGCCACAACACTCGCCCAACACTTCGGCTCGCTGGAAACGTTAGCCGCCGCATCTGCCGCGGAGCTTGAATCCATCGAGGGTATCGGCCCGCAGGTTGCCCAAAGTATCGAGGCATTCTTTGCCGAACCCGAACATCGTGCCCTGATCGCCAAGCTCAAACAAGTCGGTGTGCAAACCGAACAGCAGCAGATCGCGCGTCCAACGGCAAGTGGTCCGCTCAAGGATAAAACATTGGTCGTGACAGGCACGCTCGCCAACATGACCCGTGAGCAGGTGAGTGAGCTGATCCAGCAGGCCGGCGGCAAGGTCGGCGGCAGCGTTTCCAAAAAGACCGATTATCTGGTTGTCGGGGCCGATCCCGGCGGCTCGAAGACCAGCAAGGCCCAGCAGTTAGGCATCCCGATCCTGGATGAAACGGCGCTGCTGAAGCTGGTGGGCGAGTCGGCTGTGGCTGCGAATGCTGCCGAGCATGATCGACAGGAGGTCGATCAACCAGCCCTTGAACTGTGAGCGCGCGGCACTGCTGGCGCGGCGCTTGCTGCCACGTTGGTATGATGGTGTGAAGTATCTGCCCAAAGGAGGTTCCGATGAGCGATGCGAACATCAACTCTGAGCAGCAACAGCCAATCGAGCCGTCACCTTTGACGCTGCCGCCAGCCCGTCTGCGCGAGCGGACGGCTGACGATATGGAAGTCGACACGGCCGATCCGGTGCATGATCTGCCGCTGGACGACAGCGAGCGGTCGCAGGAAGATGCAGCCGCGCTCCGCGATTAAACCAAGCAGGATTGAGGGGTGGAGTACAACCTCCACCCCTCAGTCTTTTCGCGACACAAAGGCTGAACACTCCACATGAAAGTTGGCTTGCTGATCGACGACCATATGGCGCGGCCAGGTGGTGTACAGGAATATGTGCGCGGCCTTGGGCGCTTCCTCCTCCGACATGACCACGAAGTGGTGATCTTTTCCAGCGGCGGTTCGTCCAACGCCGAGCTCCGGTTGATCCGCTTGGGCAGCGCCCTTAACCTCCGCGGCAGCGGATCGTCAACCTCGATTCCGATCACCTTTGCTACACGGGGGCAGCTGCGGCAGCTGCTTGAGCACGAAACCTGCGACCTGCTGCATGTGATGGCGCCGTATTCGCCCACGCTCAGCGGCCGCTTGCTGCGGCAGTCGCGGGCATGCCATGTTATGACCTTTTTGGTAGCGATCGAGCCGGGACCGTACCGCGCCGTGCTTGGAACCTTTGCCCGGCTGCAAGCAGCCACGCTCCGGCGCTTCGAGGCCCGCATCGCAATCTCGGAAACGGCGGCGGCGACCGGACGCGCCTTGTACGGCGGCTCGTACGACATCATCCCCTGTGGTGTCGATACAACTCGCTTTGTGCCCCACGCTGCGCCACTGCCAGAACTGGCCGATGGCTGCGCGAATATCTTGTATGTCGGTCGGCTTGAACAGCGCAAAGGTGTGGATCATCTGGTACGCGCCTTTGCGCGCTTACAGCGGCAGGCTCCCGCAGCTCGGCTGATCATTGCCGGCGACGGACCCGAGCGTCGCGCGCTTGAGCAGCTGGTGGCCGAATTAAAGTTAACCAATGTTCGCTTTTTGGGCTACGTATCGAGCGCGGAGTTGCCCCACGTGCTGGCCTCGGGCACTATCTTCTGTGCCCCGGCCACCTATGCCGAAAGCTTTGGCATTGTGCTGGTGGAAGCGTTAGCGGCTGGCTTGCCGATTGTTGCGGCTGGCAACGCCGGCTATGCGGGATTACTGGCTGCGCATCCGGGCAACCTCGTCGTGCCTCCGGCCGACGACCGCGCGCTTGCCGGAGCACTGGCAGCCTTGCTTGATCAGCCGGCGTACCGTCAACAACTGGGCGCGCGTAACCGGGCTGCAGCGGAACAGTATAGCTGGGAACAGGTCGGCCAGGCTCTCCTCAACATGTACCGCCGGCTCCTTGAAACTCAGGCATGATCTGCCAGGGGTTTTGTTTCCAAGTGAACCAGCGCCGGGCTTCACCTGTGATGTAAGTAGCTACTCAGCGTAATGTCATAGCTTGCTCAGTAATTTATGCTTGTGTTTGAGTGTTTTTTAACCGAAGATATGCGATAATACTGACATATTCCTGCATTTTTTATGCACTTGTTGCGCTGGAGGATGGGCAGTATGGCCCCGTTACGTATTCTGATCGCTGAAGACGATCCACTGGTGGCAGTCACCTTGACGGATCAGCTCGATGAGCTGGGGCATGATGTTATCGCGGTTGCCAGCGACGGCGAAGAAGCGGTGGCGATGGTCCGTGAAGACCGGCCTGATATCGTGATTCTCGATATCAAAATGCCCAACCGGGACGGTATCAGTGCGGCGGAAGAAATCGCTCAAGAGTTCGACCTGCCGATCCTGATGCTGACTGCGTATAGCGAGCGGCCGTTGGTGTTGCGCGCGGCCGAAGCCGGTGCCCTCGCCTACCTGCTCAAGCCCGTCGCCGCCGAAGAGCTGTCGGCCGCCCTGCGGCTGGCATTAGCCCGTCACAAAGAAAAAGAGGCACTGCGCAGCGAAGTCGAGAAATTGGCTGAGTCGTTGCATGAGCGTGAAACAATCGACAAGGCCAAAGCGATCTTGATGGAGCGGGTTGGCCTGAGCGAAAACGAGGCGTATTCCCGTATGCGGCAACGTGCGCGTGAGAAGCGTGTCAAAATGGTGCAGGTGGCCCAGACAATTATTGCCGCCGAAGAATTCTTGGCCAGCTAACCAGGCCCAGCTCATGAATTGATCGGTCCGCGCCCCAGGCGATTCGCCTGGGGCGCGGTTGTATGTACTGTGCGGTTGGCTACGTGTGCTTGGCACTATGAGCTGTGGCGACCAGGCTGTAACCGCGCGGGCGGATGGGCGGTAATATATTCCTGCAGAAAATCGCGAAAGGCGCGGGTCGCAGCCGGGAGATAGCGCTCGCTGTGCCACACGGCTTCCACGGTCCAGGTTGGGGCTGATCGGATGGGCAGAATAATCGGGCGTAATCTGCCCCACTCATGGAGCGCCAGCCCCGGCAACAAGGAAACGCCAAGCCCGGCGGCGACCAAGCCACGCACCGTTGCCAGGTCGTCGCCTTCAACCGCAACATGCGGCAAAAACCCGACCTGTTGACAGGCCGCCTCGATCACGCGCCGAAGACCCGAACCTCCGCCGACCAACACAAACGGATCGTTGGCCAGCTCGTGGAGGTCGATCGCGTCCTGTTGCGCACAGCGGTGGTCCGGCGGAAGCGCTGCATACAACTCTTCCACCAGCAGTGGCGTGCTCGCGAGCCCGCTTTCAGCCCGACCATACGGCAATGCCGTTGCAATGCACAGCTCGACCTCGCCAGCCATCAGCCAACGCAGAGTTTCAAGGGTGGTGCTTTGCCGCAGCGTGAACTGAACATCGGGATAGCGAACCCGAAACGCTGCCAGTGCTTCGGGCAGCAGATCCGCGCCAACCGCCGGCAGAAAGGCCATGCGTACATGCCCGTGCTCAGGTCCGAGCAGATCGCGCACGGCTTGCCGGCCCGCCTCGAACTGGCCAAACCCGCGCTCAACAAAGGTCAGAAACGTCTCGCCCACTGCCGTCAGGCGCATACCACGTTTGGAGCGATCAAAAAGCGGCGCTCCCAGCTCATCTTCTAGTTTTTGAATCTGCCGGCTAAGGGAAGGTTGCGCCGTAAATAATCGTTCGGCCGCACGGGTCATATTACCTTCCTGAGCAACGACCAGAAAATATTCGAGCTGGCGCAATTCCACGCATCTGCCTTTCAATGTTGCTATGCCAATTATAGCGCAGCTCCCATGCCAGCTCCCCATCGTGGTATTATTGACATAATATATGAATATATTGGATAGGTCATCGCCGCAGGTGACGGAGCCGCGAAGCGTGCTATAATAGCAAAACAGCCCATTGGGGTGCGAGGAAGGCGTGACTATGGCAGCACAACAGGGTATCCATCGCCCGTGGGACGAGCTTGAGCGACGTGGCATCATGCGGCGGTTCGTTAAAGGCGGCATCGTTTATGCCCCGGATGAGCCTGCCGCCGAGTTGTATCTGATCAAAGAGGGGCGAGTCGGCCTTAACCTGTTATCGCCTGAAGGGCGTACCCTTACCGTGCGGGTTGTGAAAGCCGGTGAGATTTTTGGTCATGCTGCCCTGCTCTCCGATGGCGCCTTTGATACCTTTGCCCAAGCGCTGCGTCCGACCGCCGTTGCAGCGGTACGCAGGGATGAGCTAGAAGCGCTGATGATTGCCCGTCCGGCTTTGTCGCTTGCGCTGATGGACGACCTTGGGCGGCATTCACAAGCCTTGAGCCGGCGCTTAGAAAACGTGGCCTTTAAATCGGTGCCGGCCCGGCTGGCCGCCTTGCTGCTGGAGCTGGCCCAGCCAAGCCGCGGTGAAGAGACAGCCTCCACGGGCCGTTGGACGCATCAGGAGCTCGCCGATATGATCAACGCGTACCGTGAAACCACCACCAAAGTGTTGAATCAATTTCGCGAAGCTCATCTGATCGACGTGGATCGCGGTGGGGTAACCCTGTTGGATGTTTCGGGCCTGCGAAAATTAGCCCAGCACTAAGCAGGCAATGGCTGGAACGTGGGGCGGCGTTAAGGGGACGAGCAACGCTCGTCCCGTTTCTGTTGATACGGCAGCATCATGACAGATCAAGGTTGGCGAGTGTATGTTTGTCACGGCCCGATATGTGCCCAAAAGGTTCGGCCAGTCTGGCAAGCGCTCCATGCGGCCGTACATACAATGGGCGTGGCAGACCAGTGTGAGCTGATTGTGAGCGGCTGTCAGGGTCGCTGCGAAGACGGGCCCAACATCAATGTGTATCCCAAGCTTACCAAGTATGCGCATGTCAATCCAGACACGGCACAGCGCATTGTGCGGGAGCATATCGCGGCTGGAGCACCGGTTGCTGAGCTTGAATTTCGCGCCCAGGAATAGGCGAGACTGGGGATGCCGGGAGGAGGCGGGGTGACTGCTGCGCTCGTGATGCTGATCGTCTGGGGAATTGCTGTGGGCACGACGTCGCTGCTGACGCCCGTGATGCGCGCGCTCTCGCAGCGGCTGCGCTTGTATGATCGCGTTGAGCCGCGGAAGCTGCATACCCGGCCGATGTCGCGGCTGGGCGGAGTGGCGATCTTCGCCGGCTTTGCAGTAGCGTTAGGTGCTTCGTTCTGGCTGACCGGGGCCCAAAGCCCGATCCAGCGCGACGCCTATGAAAACCTGCGGCTGATGCTCTTGTTGCTGGGCGCGGCCATGCTCTGGGTCGTCTCGTTGCTGGATGATCTGTATGATTTGCCGGCGCTGCCCCGCCTGATCTGGCATGTCGTCTGCGCGCTGGTTGCGGTTGGGCCATACCTGTGGGAACAAACCCTCCATCAGCCCGGCGATCAAGCCCGCGGCATCATTTTTACCGCCTTCAACAACCCCATCAGCGGCGGCCAGATTAACTTCCACCAGCTCAGTCCCTGGCTGGCAATCGTGGTCACGTTGTTTTGGATCGTCGGCATGATCAACATCGTGAACTGGATCGATGGACTGGATGGTCTCGCGGCGGGTGTGACGCTGATCGCGGCTATTATTTTAGCCATCCACACCTGGACGCTCGGTCAATACACGGTAGCGCTGCTGCCGCTGGCCTTGGCGGGGGCCTGTGTCGGCTTTCTGCCCTTCAACTTTCATCCTGCTCGCATCTTCATGGGCGACTCAGGCGCTATGGTTCTGGGCTACGTCCTCGCTATTGCGGCAATCATCGGCGGGGCCAAGCTCGCTAGCGCCCTGCTGGTGCTGGGCGTGCCAATTCTGGATGGCGTATGGATGGTGCTGTATCGGCGCTACAGTGGTGGGCGAGCGTCCGCTGCGGATCGCCGCCACCTCCACCATCGCCTGCTCGATCTCGGTTTGTCGCAACGCCAGGTTGTGTTGCTGTACTACACTGTGAGCGCGCTTTTTGGCGCGATTGCCCTGCTTGTGCCGGATGGGTACCGCGCGCTTAAGCTGGCGGCGCTGGGACTGTTGGTGCTGCTGCTCGCCGGAGCATTATTGTATGTTACACGCCGAAGACCCCACCAGGTCGGAGTTGGACACTGAGGCTAACCAGCTCCGCGACACTGTCCGTCGCCTGGTTTTGATGAAAGAGACGGGGCCGAAGAGCGCCGCGTGGCACCGAGCCCGCGTACAGATGATCTGGCGGCTCCACCGCAAGCTTGAACAATCCTCCCATCCGGGGCCAGAACCCAGCGTCACTGCGCCGGCCGTCGCTCCCGAATCCGACGCGCAAGCAGCTTGCTAGCGCCACAAGCTCCTGGCGCTGAGCAGTACGCCAACGCCCTTGATGTCAATCAGCCGTTGGTGGTTCCGCGCCAAACAGGCGTAGCCAATCCTCAACTTCCGAGCGCGGTAGTTTTGGTTCCGTTCGCCGCTTCCGCACTGCGTCGCGCCGTGGTTTGACCGGTTGTTCTAGCTCTGCCGCGAATTGGGCCGAATCGATCACCTGGACGCCGTGTGCCTTGGCTGCCGCTGCAACTACACGGTCGGAGGTGACGATGCGAAACGCACCGGGCTCGGCGATAGCTTGAATCAAGGCAATCAGGCGTGTGTCGGCATCCTGGGGTGAGCGCGCAAACACCGTCCGTACATTGGGCCGCTCCAGGCGCAGGGGATGGCCGTACACACCGCCATCAAAGACCACCGTTACGCGGGCCCGCTTGTTGCGCAGAACCCAACGGTGCAGAGCGTCGGTTAGCTGCGCCTCGTCGTCTGGATCCGCGAGCTGGATCGTACGACTGTGACCGATCAGGTTATGACCATCAACGATGTAATGCATCTGCTTATCGTGACGTACCGTAGGTTGAAATGTTCTAGCTGTGGGGCAACACTGTCATTCGTTCGTCATAATGCTGACTTCCATACGGTGCCAAAATCCAGCACAATAGATCGATTAAGAGTACGCCGAGGACATCGTGACATCACAGCACTCCATTCTTGTCGCGGACGATGATCCGAGCGTGCGCCGTTTGTTGGTCCGAGTGGCCCAGTTTGTCGCCCCCCACATGGAAGTTGTCGAGGCCCAAACCGGAGCCGAAGCTCTCACTGCCTTACAGCAGCACGCCTTCACCGTCATTATCACAGATTACCACATGCCGGGTAATACCGGGCTGGAGATCGTTCTGGCAGCGCATGCACAGTCGCCAACACGGCCGATCATTGTCGTGTCGGCGCAGCATGATGTTGAGGCCATAGTGCTGGCCGCGGGCGCGACGCTGTTCATCGCAAAACCGTTTGCGGTGGAGCACGTGGCCGCTACGCTCCGTTCACTGCTGGCTTCAGCTTAGCGGATTAAGCCAGTGATGTGAGCGTGTGGTCTTTTGGAAGACAGCGAGCCGCTGTCTTCCCATTGACGTTGCTGCTACACTGTGTTGGCGAGCAACGGCCCGGTCCATGCTACCGCCGTTCCAAACTATGCCGTGTAGGGGTGCTCCAGCCGGGCACCCGGTGGAAATAATGACAACCTTAACGATTCTTGGTCTGGGTCCCGGTGGGGCAGAGCTGCTGACTGCCGAGGCGATTGACCATCTGCAACATATCGACACGCTTGTGTTGCGCACCGCAGTTCATCCAACTGTGGCCCAGCTGCCTGCACATATTCAAACCTCGTCATTCGATGCGCTGTATGAGACAGCCAGCGATTTTCCTTCGATCTACCGCCAGATTGCGGACGAGCTTGTGCAGCGGGCGCTTGCCGGCGAAGCCGTAACCTATGCCGTGCCTGGCCATCCCATGGTTGCCGAAGCGACGACGCGCCATATTCGCGCATTGGCGCAGCAACAACACGGCTTAACCGTGCGCCTGATCGCTGGTCTTTCGTTTGTGGAGCCGGTCTGTGCAGCGCTTGGTCTGGATCCGTTTGAGCGTGGCCTGCAGCTGATCGATGCGCTTGAGCTGGGAGCGCCTGCCGATTTTCCTCACGCAACAGCGCCGGAAACGCGCGCCTGGTCCGAGTTGCAGGCTGTAGGGCCGTACGAGCTGCCCGTGTTGCCCTTCCCGCTGACGCCAACGCAGCCGGCGCTGATCGGGCAGCTGTACAATCGACGCGTGGCCTCGGATACCAAGCTGGCGTTGTTGACCCGTTATCCAGCTGGACATCCGTTGACCATTGTGAGTGCGGCGGGCCTGCCGGACCAGATGCGCATCCGAGTGGTGCCGCTCCATGAGCTGGATCACCAGCTGAACCTGGATCATTTGACGGTCGCTTATGTGCCCCCGCTGGCTGTGCACGAGGATGTGCGCGGCATCGAGGGCATTCAATGGGTGGTTGCGCGTTTGCTCGGTCCGCAGGGCTGTCCCTGGGATCGAGAGCAAACCCATCTGTCGCTCCGGCCATATTTGCTGGAAGAAGCGCATGAGGTGCTGGAAGCGCTTGACGCCCAAGATCCGGATGCCGCCAGCGAAGAGCTGGGCGATCTGCTGCTCCAAATCTTGATGCACAGCGAAATGGCGCGGCAGGCTGGTGATTATGATTTTGGCGATGTGACGACCAATATCGCAACCAAACTGATCCGCCGCCATCCGCACGTCTTTGGAGATTTGGCCGTTACCGGTAGTGCCGATGTGCTGCGCAACTGGGAAGCGATCAAAGCCCAGGAACATGCAGCGAAGGGCAAGCAGCGTAAGGGTCTCCTTGACGGCATTCCCGTTAGCCTGCCGGCCCTTGCCGCCGCCCAAAAGCTGGGCGAGAAAGCAGCCAAAGTTGGCTTTGACTGGCCGGATGTGGCCGGGGTGTGGGCCAAAGTCCATGAAGAGCTGCGGGAGATCGAGACGGCTGAGCCGGAGCAACGCCCTGAAGAGTTTGGCGATCTGCTGTTCGTGCTGGCGCGGCTGGCTTCGTGGCTCCAGGTGGATGCGGAGACGGCGCTGCGCGAAGCAAATGCTAAGTTTCGGCGGCGCTTTGCCGCGTGCGAACGGCTGGCGAATGGCCGTGATTTGAAGCAGCTCAACTCCCAGGAGCTTGACGACCTGTGGAATCAGGCCAAGCGCGAGGAGCGCTCAATCAGCGGGTAGCACGCTGCACCTCTGCTTAGCCTATCGCCTGGATCAAAACCTATGCCCGAACCAATGGTGCTCGCAGTCGGCGATGTGGTGCAAATGCGCAAGCAGCATCCCTGTGGCGGCGATACATGGCGCATTTTGCGCATCGGAGCGGACATTGGTATCCGCTGCCTGACGTGTGAGCGCAAGGTCTTGCTGCCGCGCTCTGAGTGCGAGCGCCGCATTAAACGCATTGTTTCACGGGCAGCCGCCACGCCTGACACCGGAGCTGCTGCCAACCCCCCGGCGTCAGCCACCGACAAGCCGACCGATCTGTAACGCTTCCCGTAGATCGACGTACACTTAAGGTATGAAGCCGCAATGTTTGCACTGGCATGGACTGGCCATTCTGCTGGGGCTGCTGATGATCGGTGGCGTGGCGCTGTTGCCACCGTCGCTCGGCGCTCAAGCCCGCGCGCAGGTGTACTATGTGACGGTGGAGTATGGCCTAACACCGCCTGCTGCCGCGCTGGTCGGTCGCGCGCTACGCGAGGCCGAGGCTGCCAATGCCGATGCCTTAATTGTTGAACTGCGCGGCGGCGGCTCCTTGGCTGCTGCTTGGCCAGTCGCGCGGGAGCTGGCTGCGGCAAACGTTCCCGTTGTGACGTACATCGGCCCGCGAGGAGCGCAGGGTGGTCCCGTGGGCACGCTGCTGGTAACGGCTGGGCATATCGCGGCAATGGCGCCCGAGGCTTCCATCGGTTTCGCCGCGCCGCTCGCTGATGTTTCCCCTAGTTTTTCGGCTGGGACTCAGGAATTACTGGTCGAAGATGCTGTGCGTCAGCTGACCGCCTGGGCGCGTGAGCGGGGCCACAACGTAGATTGGGTGGAGCAAGCGGCGCGCCAAGGCGCCATTATCCAAGCGGAGCGCGCCCAACAGCTCACGCCACCGGTGATCGATCTGGTGGCGACCGCAGACGAGCTGCCGGTGAATCTCCAGGGCCGCCGGGTCAGCCTGGCGAGTGGCCAAGAGCGGAGCTTGGAAACGTTGGGTGCCGCGGTGGTGCGTGTGCGTCCCAGCGCTTGGGAGCGTCTTACGCAATTGCTCGCGCTGCCGACCGTAGCCTTTGTGCTCTTTGTTGTCGGCGGGATCGCCGTGTACCTGGAGCTCGCCAATCCGGGCATCGGCATTCCCGGCATTACGGGCGCCTTGTTGATTATTGCTGCGTTGGTTGGATTTGCGCTGGCTGAGGTTCGCCCGCTGGCCGTGCTGCTGCTGGCCGGAGGGCTGGTGCTGGTGGGCTTGGAACATGCGGTTATGTCCCATGGTGGCTTAACGATCGCCGGTCTGGTTCTGCTGGTGCTGGGTGCGTTGTACCTTGTTGATCCCAGTCGCTCGCCCGGTCTTGATGTCTCCTATGGCGCGATTGGCGGCGTTGCAGCGCTGCTTGCGCTGGGTGCGGTCGGTCTGGTCTCGATCGCTGTGCGGGTACGCTCCCAGGCTCCGGTGACCGGCCAGGAGGCGCTGATCGGACAGCTGGCGGAAGTGCGGCGGGCTGTCGCGCCTGAGGGCCTGGTTTTTGTCAACGGCGCCTTATGGGCTGCCTGGAGCGATGAAGCTCCACTGGCTGTCGGCGAGTTGGTGGAGGTTGCTGGCGTGGACGGACTACGCCTGTATGTGCGGAAGCTCCCGCACAATAAATAACTTCGGTAAAGATCCATCAAGGAAAGGGTCATCGTCATGGGCCTGTTAGGTGGGGCTGGTGCGCTGCTTTGTATCGGCGCGCTGCTGTTTATCGGCGTGATGTATTTGTTCGCGGCGATTCGGGTTATTCCGGAGTATGAGCGAGGCGTGATCTTTCGGCTCGGCCGACTGGTGGGGGCACGCGGTCCCGGTTTGTTTTTTGTGTGGCCACCGGTGGAGCGGATGGTGCGGGTCGATACGCGGGTGATCACCATGGACGTGCCCGCCCAAGAAGTGATTACTTTGGACAACGTCACCATCAAGGTAAACGCCGTCTTGTACTTCATGGTGGTCGATCCCAACAAAGCGGTCGTGAACGTGCTCGACTATATCCGCGCCACCATGCAGATCGCCCAAACCACGGTGCGCAGCGTGATGGGCCAGGTGGAGCTCGATACCCTGCTGGCCGACCGTGCCCGAATCAATACCGAAATCCAACAGATCATCGACGAGCAGACCGAGCCATGGGGTGTAAAGGTCACGATCGTGGAGATCAAGGACGTGGAGCTGCCGCAAATGATGCAGCGGGCAATGGCGCGGCAAGCCGAGGCCGAGCGTGAAAAGCGCGCCAAGATCATTCATGCTGAAGGCGAGTTTCAAGCGTCGCAGCAGCTGGCAAATGCAGCCGACATTATCGCCCACGAGCCGGTTACGCTCCAGCTGCGCTACCTCCAAACGCTGACCGAGATCGCGACGGAGAAGAACTCAACCATTCTGTTCCCGTTTCCGATCGATATTGTTCGTCCGTTCCTGGGTATGTTGGGCACGTCCGAGGAGATGGAGCTGCGCAAGGCCGCCATGGTGCAAGCGAATCAAGGCAAGCTCACGCCGGTCTCGCCCGCGCAGTTGGGCGTTCAGCCGGCAGCTCCGGCCGGACAGCCGGCTGCCGCTACGTACACGCCGCCTGCAGCAACCCAGCCCTTGGCACAAGATGGCCCGCCTGATCCTGCGCGGCGGTAGCTGGGCACACGCAGCGGGTATGACAAGCAGTCATACCCGCTGTGTCCGATGCAGTGCGACGTTGTTACTTGGGCAACGTTTCGCTGGCGGCGGTGTGGAGCGAAGGGTAGCGGCCGCGAAGGTCATTCCAGCGGACACGGAGCACGTCGCCGAAGTTGCGCAGCGAATCGCGCAATGGATCAACTTTGGTTTCGACGCCATAGCGCCACAGCACCGGAATTTCCTTAATCCGATACCCAAACTTGCGGGCTAAAAACAAGGCTTCGACGTCAAACGCCGTGACGGCTGCTCCCTGCACCAGCTTGGCGTCTGCGCCGTACAGCTGCACGCTGCGAAAAATATGCTGGCTGGCCTCGTGATGGAATGCCTTGAAGCCACACTGCGTATCCTGAATCCCACCCAAGGCAACCAAGCGCACCACCGCATTAAAGACGCGGCCCATGAAGTGCCGGTAGCGCGGCTCGCCTAAACGCTGGGCTCCTAAGCCCTCGCGCGACCCAATCACAACCTGATACCCCTCCATGCAGTACGGCTGCAGCTTGTGCCATTCTTCGATCGGCACGGCCAGATCTGCGTCGCAGAGCAGCACATAGGTGCCTTGAGCAGCTAATGCTCCTGCGCGTACGGCAAAACCTTTGCCCCGGTGGTCCAGCTTCAGTAAATGGAGGTTGCGCTGCTCCTGCATCAGCTGCTCGACCAGCTGCCCGGTGCGATCCGTGCTACCATCGTCGGCAATGATAATTTCTGCGTCGAAAGGTTGCGCTGCTAAAAAGTGAAGGATGGCCTGCAGGGTTGCGGGCAGGCGGCGCTCCTCGTTATACGCAGGCACAACAATCGACAGAAAAGGTGGCACAAACGTCCTCTACTTGCCAAGCAAGGCGATAAATTGCGCATCTACCAACTGCTGGTGTTGCCGTATGGTCCGGCGCTTTTTCACGAAACGTGGCAGCGCCACTAGTCCGGCGAGTTGACCTCGCAGCCGAGCCCGAGCTGCAGCGCCGCGGATGTGACGTAGGGCACTGAACGTAATCTGCAGCTGTTGCGCCAGGAAGCTGCCGATATATTTGCTCACGGCAGCGCGTGGCATGTTTTTGGCCCACACCAGAATAAAGTTGCGGCCACAATAATAGCTCGCCAGCGTTCCCCCGCCGGTCGCGCTGAGCATATGGTACACGACGGCTTCAGCCACAAACAGGGTCCGCATCCCGGCCAGACGAGCCCGGACGTTTAAATCCACATCTTCGCAATACATAAACAAGTCTTCGTCGAAGACGCGTCCATCGCTCGCCAAGGCTTCCAGCGCTGTTCGGCGATACGCAGCCGCTCCCGCACAGGGACCAAAAACATCGACAGACGTATCGTACTGGCCCTGGTCAACTTCCCACACCCCCCGATTGAAGGGTACGCCGTTCCCGCGGTAACCGTCCCCAGCTGAATGCAACACGGTGCGCCGGTCGAAGAGACGGAGCTTGCTGGCTGCAAACGCGCACTCGGGATGTGTTTCTAACGCGCCCACCAATTTGGCTAGCCACTGCTCGTCGGCCTCGGTGTCGTTGTTGAGCAGCACGACGTACTCATGCTGCGTTGCGGCGATCGCGAGGTTAATGGCCTTGGCCAGGCCGCTGTTTTTGCGCAGCGGCAGCACTGCTACCTCGGGATAGCGCGTCTGCAACAGTTCAACTGACTGATCCGTCGACGCATCGTCAACGACGGTGATCTTGAAGTCACGCCGGGTTTGCCGCCGCAGTGCCTCAAGACAGACTGGTAACAGCGCGGCGCCATTGTAGTTGGGAATAATAACGTCGATCATGCGTCGTGCGGCTGGCTGAGCTGGGCGAGAAAGGTGCGTAATGCTGTTTGCCAGGGCTGCAGCTGAATGCCGAGGTCGGTTGCCGCCACGAAGTTACGCAGTGCGCCGAAGGGCGGTGGCGTGCTATCACGCTTGTACTCGGCGAGCTTGATCGGCCGCACATGGACGTCGCTCCGCCCTACTTGCTGCAAAATTTCGCGCGCGAACTCGTGCCGGGAACAATGCCCATCGTTGACCAAATGATACGTGCCGTAGGCCGGCTGCTCGATCAGGCGGGCTATGCCCTCGGCGATATCCGGCGCAAAGGTCGGATTGCCGATTTCGTCGTCCACCACCGCCAGCTCAGAGCGTTCTTGGGCTAGCCGTACCATCGTCTGTACAAAGTTACGCGGGCCGCCAAAGACCCACGCGACCCGCACAATATAAAATTTGCGCAACAGCTGCTGGACCACTTGTTCGCCAACCCACTTGGAATAGGCGTATGGATTGATCGGCCGCGGTTGATCATACTCAAGATAAGGTCGGGTGGCAGAGCCGTCAAAAACCTCGTTCGTACTGACATAGACCAGCGGAATATCCAGCGCTTGACATGCAAGAACAACATGCTTCGTGCCCAAACCATTGATCAACAGCGCTTGGTCTGGCTCGCGGGCACACGCATCCACGTTTGTCCATGCCGCTGAGTGGATAACCAGCTCTGGTGCTTGTTCGATGATGCGTCCGACAACCGTGCTGTGGCTGATGTCGAGCTCATTGCGCTGTGGCCTGAGCAGCGTATGGGTGTCTTGTAACGCGGCAACCAGCGCTTGTCCAACTTGCCCATGAGCTCCCGTAATTAAGATTCGCACGGTATGGCCCCCCAGCCTATCTACGGTCCGGCATGGTAGAACATCGCTATTCCCTTGTCAAACCCCTAGCTGGTTATGCCGAGGGGTTGCATGGTGTATGGAGGCTCGCAGACGGCCTTGCCTTCCGCGCCGAGGAGCCCGCTGCGTAGCCGAAAGCTGCTGCCCCATGGCTACTGCCCCAAGCTATCGCGCTGAAGCTGCATCAGCTGCCGAATGCCGCCTTCAGCCAAATCGAGCAGGGTATTCAACTCAGCACGGGTAAACGCCTGGTGCTCGGCCGTGCTTTGCACCTCGACAAAGGCGCCTGTGCCCGCCTGCACAATGTTGCAGTCGACGTCAGCCGCACTATCTTCGGCGTAGGCCAGGTCTAGCAGCGGTACGCCCCCAACGATCCCAACGCTCACCGCCGCGATCGAGGTAATCAGCGGCGAGCTACCTAGCGCTCCATCCGCAAGCAGCTTGTTAATCGCCTGTTCAAGCGCAACATACCCGCCGGTTATTGCCGCGGTCCGCGTGCCGCCATCCGCCTGCAGCACATCACAGTCAACCGTGATGGTCCGCTCCCCCAGCAAGGTTAAGTCGATCGCGGCTCGTAGTGACCGGCCGATCAGTCGCTGAATCTCCTGCGTCCGGCCGCCGGCTCCCGCGCGCTCACGCCGGGTGCGGGTATGCGTCGCCCGTGGCAGCAGGGCATACTCCGCGGTCAGCCACCCTTGCCCCCGGCCCTTTAGCCAGGGCGGTACGCTGTTTTCGACGCTGGCGCTGCATAAGACATGGGTATTGCCCAGCTTGATCAGCACCGAGCCTTCGGCGTATTGCTGCACATTGAACACAAATTCAGCTGGCCGCAGCTGATCCGCTTGCCGCCCATCAACTCGTTGCATGGTGCTCCTCATTTGGTTAATGCGCTATTGTAGCAGCCTCAAAAAGCTTGCAGCTGACCTCCGTCATTGACCCTGCCATCGCGGTTTACTTCCTGCCGCAAGCCGTAATCTCCTGCGCTTGTTCTTCGTCCGAGAAGTCGGAAACTATTGATCCCGAAGCGAACCAATGGTACAATTGCCTCGTACAAGTGTTCGTGTCGCTGCCCATCTGCAACTCGCACCAATGAGGATGAGCCGCGGCTTTTTTGTTGCCTCGACGGGCACTGTCGCCTGCCATCGCCGCACGCAACACCTGGCGCAGGATTCCAGGTTGGGGGAAGAAACCACATGGCCAAAGACAAGATCGTTATAAAGGGCGCTCGTGAGCATAACCTCAAGAATATCGACCTGGAAATGCCGCGTGACAAGCTGGTCGTTCTGACCGGCGTTTCGGGTTCCGGTAAATCGTCGCTCGCGTTCGATACCTTGTACGCCGAAGGTCAGCGGCGCTACGTCGAGTCGCTCTCATCCTATGCTCGCCAATTCCTGGGCCAAATGGAAAAGCCCAAGGTGGATTATATTGGTGGCCTGTCGCCGGCCATCGCGATCGAGCAAAAATCGGCCTCAAAAAACCCGCGCTCTACAGTTGGAACCGTAACCGAAATCTACGATTACCTCCGCGTCTTGTTTGCCCGCATCGGCGTGCCCCATTGTCATCAATGTGGCCGCGAGATTGGCTCGCAAACCGCCGAGCAGATGGTTGATCGGGTGCGGCAGCTCGAGCCCGGCACGCGCTTTCTGGTGTTGGCGCCGGTTGTTTCCACACGCAAAGGTGAGTACAAAGAAATTTTCAGCGAAGCCCGCGCCGAAGGTTTTAGCCGCGTCCGCGTCGACGGCGAAGTGCGCGATCTCCAGGAAGAGATCAAGCTCAACCGCAAGGTCAAGCACTCGATTGAAGTCGTGGTGGATCGCTTGGCGATCCCGGCGAGCGTCCAAGCCGAGCCTGGGGACGAGCAGCCGGAGCTGGTCGGTCTGGCCGAAACCAAAGCGTCCTATGATCCCAGCACGCCCTGGCAAGAGCGCGCCGATCCCGATGCAGACTTTGTGATGCGCCTGACCGACTCGATTGAAACGGCGCTGCGGCTGGGCGAGGGCAAGGTCAGTATCAGTGTGCAGCGCCAGCGGCGGGATGATGCGGCCGAGCAGCAGCCCAAAACAGCCCTAACGCTGCGCGGCCAAGATAACCCCGACGAATGGACCATGAGCGAGAATTTTGCCTGCGCCGCGTGCGGCATCTCGTTCATGGAGCTGGCGCCCCAGATGTTTTCATTTAACGCGCCGCAGGGCGCGTGTCCCGTGTGCGCCGGGCTTGGCACTCGCCTCGAAGTTGACCCAGAGCTGATTGTGCCGAATCCGGTGCTGACGTTAAACGAAGGCGCCGTCTTGTACTGGGGCGAGCTCCGCAAAAAGCAAGATGGCTGGAGCTATCGCGCCCTGGTCAGTATTGGGCGGCATTTTGGCTTCGATCTCGACACGCCCTGGCAAGATCTGTCGGAGCGCGCCCGCCACGCCATTATTCACGGCTCGGGCAAGGAGCGCATTCGCTTCTCATGGGACAGCGATCATGGCAGCGGCAATTATGCGCGACCGTGGGAAGGCTTGTCGAGCGAGATCACCAGGCGCTTCCACCAGACCGGCTCCGACGGTGCCCGCGACTATTATCAGGCCTACATGAGCGAGCAGCCGTGTCCCTCGTGCCATGGCGCCAAGCTGCGGCCGGAAAGCTTGGCGGTCACCATTGGCGGCCTGTCGATCAAGGACATGACCGCGCTCACGATCGATCAAGCCTATGCCTGGGCGTGTAAGCTGTCGGGCGAGACCGACCGCTGGTACGGTCAGCTCAACGGCGATACGCTCGCGCCCGGGATTGCCGAAACGGAGCTGCTGAGTGATTATGAGCTGGCCGTGGCCGGTGAGGTGCTCAAGGAAGTGCGGGAGCGCCTAGGCTTCCTGCTCAACGTCGGCCTGCATTATTTGACGCTGGATCGGTCGGCGCCCTCATTGTCCGGCGGCGAAACACAGCGCATTCGCCTGGCGTCGCAGATTGGCTCGGGCTTGGTCGGCGTCATGTATATTCTGGACGAGCCCAGCATTGGGCTGCATCAACGTGACAATCGCAAGCTGATCGATACGCTGATCAAGCTGCGCGATCTCGGTAACACGGTGCTGGTCGTCGAGCACGACGAAGAAACCATGCAAACGGCCGACTGGATCATCGACTTCGGCCCGCGCGCCGGCGTAAACGGTGGTGAAGTTGTCGCAGCAGGCACGCCCGACCAAGTCGCGGCCGCCGATTCGTTGACGGGCGCCTTTCTGGCCGGCAAGATGCAGATCGCGGTTCCGCCACAGCGCCGGCCGATCCAGGGCTGGCTGCAGCTGCGGGGCGCCGAGCAGAACAATTTGCGCAACGTCGACATCGATCTGCCCCTTGGCGTGCTGACAGCCGTCACCGGCGTTTCGGGCTCGGGCAAATCATCGCTGATCACCGAAACGGTGTATCCCGCGCTGGCGGCACGACTGAACCGCGCGCAGGTCCGGCCAGGCAAGCATCGCGCGCTGGAAGGGCTGGAGCTGCTCGACAAGGTGATCGATATCGACCAGCAGCCAATTGGTCGCACGCCGCGCTCCAATCCAGCCACCTACGTCAAGCTCTTCGACCTTATCCGTGATGTGTTCGCCCAATCGCCCGAGGCGAAGCTGCGCGGCTACGGGCCTGGGCGCTTCTCGTTCAACGTCAAAGGCGGGCGCTGCGAGGCGTGCGAGGGCAACGGCGAGAAAAAGATCGAGATGCACTTTTTGGCCGACGTGTGGGTCCGCTGCGATGTGTGTAAGGGCAAGCGCTACAATCGCGAAACCCTTCAGGTCAAGTACAAAGGCAAGACGATCGCCGATGTGCTCGACATGGACGTGCAAACGGCGCTCCAGTTTTTCGAGAATGTGCCGCGCATTCGCCGCATTGTCCAAACCCTGCATGATGTTGGCCTGGACTACATCAAGCTCGGCCAGTCGGCCACAACCTTGTCGGGCGGCGAGGCCCAGCGCGTCAAGCTGGCCAAGGAGCTTTGCCGGGTCGCCACCGGGCGTACCATCTACATTCTGGACGAGCCTACCACCGGCCTGCACTTCGCGGATGTCCAACACCTGCTGGAAGTGCTGCATCGTTTGGTCGACGCCGGCAACACGGTGCTTGTGATCGAACACAATCTGGACGTTATCAAAACGGCCGACTGGGTGATTGATATGGGGCCGGAAGGCGGTGCCGGCGGCGGCCTGGTCATCGCCCAAGGCGCGCCCGAGCAAGTGGCGCGCGTGGACGCCTCACACACCGGGCGGTTTTTAGCCGAAATCCTGGCGAAGGCGGACACAGCCGACGTTCAGCTGGATGTGCTGCATGGCGCTATTCCTTCGGTAGACGAGGGTTGGTGCGCGACGGACCTTCCCGAGCCTGCCGTGGTTGCGGCAACCAATGGTCATGGCGAGGCGAACGCGGAGGCGCCCAAGCGCAAAGGTCGTCCGCGCAAGATCAACATCGCAGCCTAGCCCGGTGCCATACGTCGCTCCCGAACCTCCTGCGTGCTTAGCGCCGGGAGGTTTGTTGTTTTTGTCGCGGCCGAGGAGCCGGCCCGACAAGGTCGCCTGCACTGGGCTATTGACGCCGAGCACACATCCATACTATAGTGCGGCGCGAGGAGGAGTATGTATGGGCCGCGGTACATTTGAACACAACTACCAGGCATTAAACTTGTCACAGCTACGCACAACCGAGATCGATGCCGTACCCGTGGCGCTGGCCCTATCTCCAACAAACACCTCCACCGCGACCGCTATTGACCTGTACTGCGGCGATAACCTGGCAATTGGACGCTGGCTGTTGAGTCAAAACGTCCGCTACCGGCTGATCTACCTCGATCCGCCCTTTGGGAGTGGTAAAACCTATGGTGCCCGCGTAAACGGCGGCAAAGGCGTCCAATCGGAGGTTGTACACGCCTACGCCGACGACGCCGATTTCGATCACTACCTGCAGTGGCTTGAAGCGCGGCTGGTCGTTGCCCGCGACCTGCTCGCCGACGACGGCACGCTCTATGTGCATCTCGATTGGCACGCCGTGCATTACGTAAAAGTGATGCTGGATCGGTTGTTCGGTCGCGATCGGCTGCTGAACGAAATTATCTGGTGCTACCACGGTCCTTCGCCCATCACTTCAGCCTTTAAGCGCAAGCACGATACCATCCTGGTGTATACCAAAAGCCGCTCCTACTATTTCAACGCGGATGCCGTGCGTGTGCCCTACGATCAAGCGACCGTCCGCACCTTTCGCAGCAGTCCCAAAGCGGGCTTTGGCAAAGTGCCCGACTTGGAGCGCGGCAAGGTGCCCGAAGATTGGTGGTATTTTCCGGTGGTCGCCCGGCTGCACGGCGAGCGGGTGGGCTATGAAACGCAAAAGCCGGAAGCGTTGTTAAGGCGGATCGTGCTGGCGTCCAGCGCTCCTGGCGATCACGTGCTCGATCTATGCGGCGGATCGGGTACCACCGCGGTCGTCAGCGCGAAGCTCGGCCGTCATGCCACCCTTGCCGATGCTAA
This sequence comes from bacterium, assembly GCA_016781505.1. Classification (GTDB taxonomy): domain Bacteria; phylum Chloroflexota; class Chloroflexia; order Chloroflexales; family Kallotenuaceae; genus LB3-1. The sequence goes on along the minus strand of JADDQF010000049.1, from coordinate 2,214 downwards.
CCCCGTGGCGATCGAGAAGACGTTGTTGCGCCTCCAGCGCCTGGAGCAGCTGCCACAGGTGCGCCTGTGGCGCTACGCGACCGCGACCAACGACGAGTAGCGATGGGGAGCGGCGGGGCTGGCTATGATCCAAGGGCTTAAGGCTATTGCGAAATGGGCGGTCGTTCGCATACTGACGCAGTATGTGATGGTGAAGTATCGCCTGCTGCGCGGGGATCGGGTGCAGTTTGGCCCAGGCTTTCAAGCCAACCGTAAGCTGGTCATCCGCGGGCCGGGGCGGGTTGTCTTTGGCGCCGACGTTAATGCCTGGGCCCACGAAGAGCGCAATGTCATCATTACCTTCAGCCCGGATGTTACGATTCGCATCGGCTCGCATGTGCGGCTGAATGGCGTCGGATTGATGGCGAAGCGCGGCATCACCATTGGCGATCACTGTATCCTCGGCTCGACCTTGCTGGTCGATACCGACTTTCATAGCCTGCGTCGCGACCGGGCAACCAATCCTCATGCTCCCGTCCTGAGCGCCCCTATCAGCATCGGTGATAATGTTTGGCTCGCCGGACAGACGGTTGTCCTTAAGGGCGTAACCATCGGCGCTAATTCCGTGGTCGGGTTTAGGGCGGTCGTTACCCGTGACGTGCCCGCTGATGTGGTTGTCGCCGGCAATCCTGCGCGGGTTGTGCGGCAGCTCGACGACGCTTCCAACTCACCCTAACCTCATCTTCGCGTAGATCGGTTCGGATCGGATACGGCTCGACGCTGCATTCCGTCAGCTTGTGTTCCCCCGCCATTATGCGCGCTTGCTACCGGATCGTTCGGTCTCGCAAATCCGCTCTTCCCAAGCAAGCCCTTCTGCAACTGTAAACAATTTCAGCTGTAATAACCGTCTCCCCCACTGAGCTGTTCATGGTGCGGCCCAGCCTACCAGATAGTGAACGGGCTTCAACCAATCTAAAAGTGCCGGAAAAAATGTTTTTGGGAGACGGCTTTTTTGATAAGGTGCGGGGTAAGGTCAGGTGTGTACAGTTGAGATACCGAAAAGGCAAACCCATCGTAAGGTGGGGACGCAAAGCCACGGGTCCAGGTACTGCAGATCTGGATCGCCGGGTTGCCGAATCCAAACCCTTGGGATTCCGCAACCTGGCTCGTAACGAGCCAGGTTTTTGTTTCAACAGGTTTTACACCGTAGACATCAACTTAGAGCTCACGCTTGACAAAGGCAAAGCCGTCGAAAGGCGGTGACGCAAAGCCACGGGCCTACAGCAAGTTTGCCATGGTCGCCGGGCCACCCTGTGTGAAAGCTTCCTCGACGCGAACGTCTCAAACGTTTCAGGAGGTTTTCATGTCCAATTCTTTCTTTAGTCGTTCAAGCTTGTCCGTGTCGCGCAATCGTTTTGGCCGTGTATCAATTCTTTCCCTGCTTGCTTTAACCCTTGTTTCATGGCCAGCCTTCGCGACCACTCCTTCCGACCCGTATGCAGACGCGGTCGCACCCAGCACTGGCGCGGCTGTAAACCATGCCGCTGCGGTCAACGCACTTGGTGCTCCAGACCGGCAGTACGCCGTTGTTCCACAAGCTTCAAAAGTCATCGATCCCAAGGATGCGAGTCTCGTTCTCGACATGGGTGCAGATGAGGCAGGGACCGGTACTTTGGTGGTCCACTACCACCGCTCCAACACATCCGCGAAGGTAACTGTAACCTTTGTGGACGAGCAGGGACGGGATATTACCAGCGCGGATTTCCAAATCAGAGGCCGTCGCTCTGCGGCAAACATCGTCAAGGTTCCCTTCGATTTCAACCAGTACAAGAGAGCGTATCGCTATGTTCGGTTCTCACCTATCGACATCGAGTACAAAATCGACGCGGTTGTTGCATTAATGTACGGGAACGATCAGGATAAAGATGGCCTTCCAGACGATTGGGAAACGCAGTACGGTTTCAATACCCAAGTCGCAACGGGTACCGACGGCGCACTAGGCGATCCCGATAAGGATGGATTGACCAACATTGAGGAGCTCGAGCAAGGAACGAATCCGCTCAACCCAGATACTGACGGAGATAGCCTCACTGACGGTGCTGAATTTCTAGGTATAACCGATCCCCTCCTTCTCGATACCGACGGCGATGGCGTTGACGATGCCAAGGACGCCCGTCCTGTAGACAGCACAGAGTGGGTCGATACGGACGGCGACGGAACTGGCAACAATGCCGA
>JADDQF010000044.1 GCA_016781505.1 bacterium | reverse complement strand
AGCAGTCAATTTTACTCAAAAATTTACCGATCCGGTGATCATTGTCCTGGGCATAAACTATGCATTGCTTCCACTGTAATCGCATGGAAGGTACGAGCGTTTATAAAGCTACACAGAACGAGGCGAAGCTTGTTTCGGGCAGCCACATCTTTTAGCCGTTACGGCGCGTACTATTAACTATACGTTCGTGCTAAGCATGACCGTGTTAAGCCGGTAAGCGGTTCTTGCTGGGACACTGTGCAGGGTTGCAAAGCGAGACAGCTTGGACAGGAGTTGATATGGAGCAACGTACATTCGATACATCAGTGACTGCATTTTTAGATACATTGGCAAGTGGCGCGCCGACACCGGGCGGCGGTGGCGCGGCTGCGCTGAGCGGGGCGATGGCCGCAGCGCTGATCAGTATGGTTTGCAATCTTACGATTGGTCGGCAGCGCTATGCCGACGCTGAAAGCGATATGCGCCAGGTGTTGGCTCGGGCCGAGATGCTGCGAGAAGAGCTTCAGCAGCTTGCAGAAGATGATGTGGTTGCCTTTAACCGCCTGTCGGCGGCTTACAAGCTGCCAAGAGTTACAGAGTCCGATACGGCCATTCGCCGCGACGCGATTCAAGCAGCCCTCCGTCGCGCCACAGATGTGCCGCTGCGCACGGCCCGCGCGGCTGGCGCGGTGCTGCCACTCTGCCCGGCTGTGGCCGAACGTGGAAATCAGGCTGCTGTGAGCGATGTTGGCGTTGCCGCGCTGCTTGCCCAAGCGGCCGTGCGCAGCGCGCTCCTCAACGTCGAAATTAACTTGCGTACACTGCAAGATCCGGTGTATTTGCACCAGGTGCGGGCCGAGGTCGAACGCGTAACATCAAATTTGGATGCCGAGGCCGAACATATTCATGCGCTGGTGTTGCACCGAGTCAAAGGCGCGTAGCACTCGCGGTGCCTGCGCCGCTGTTGTGCTAGCCTGTCTGGGCAGCGGCTGGGGTGCAGGCTACGCTGTCCCATGTATGACCGGCTCGACATTCTGAGTTGCATTGTACACGGCCTCAGCCGGTAGCCACTGGAGCGCACCGGTGGGACACGCGCTGATGCAGGCGTGGTCGTGGTAGCCGTGGCACGCATCGCACTTGTTGGCTCGCAGCATGGTGGGCTGTTGCTTCCCGACCTGTCGCAGTAGCCAGGTAAGCGGGTTGCTGCTGGCGGGATAGACTGGTACCTGATTAATAGCGTCATACGGACAGGCCAGCACACATATACCGCAGCCAATACAGCGGTCCGTGATAACGAGGTGGCCGCTCGGGTCAAGGCGAAACGCGTCTTCCGGGCAGGATTCAACGCATTCGGCACCCCATTGGCAGTGGCGGCACGTATCGGCTGCTTCCAGCACGCCAAAGGTCACGGCGCTGAAGTGGAGCCGCGGCACTTCGAAGCGATCGCCGCACGCAGTCTCACACCGATGACAGTCTGGAGCGCATAATTCGCGTTGTCGAGCCAAAACCATTTGTCCGCGAACAATACCGGTCTTGATGATCAGTTCTGTAGTTGCGATATGCTCAGGCGTCCGATCCGTTTTCCGCCGTTCTTCCGCCAGCTGAGCAAGGCCGGTTACGATATCTGTGCGGTGGGCCAGCACCTGCTCAAAGGTCGCGCGCGGGAGCAGCAATAGATGGACGGGTGTGAGGGCAATAATCGATGCTTCGTGCGGCGTATTGTCGAGCAGCGACATCTCGCCAAATACATCGCCAGGGGCGAGGACGGCAAGGGTTACACCATCACGCTCGACCCGGGCTTGTCCTTCGGCCACAATGTACAGCCCATCGCCGGTACCGCCCGCGTCTATAATCATCGTGCCGCGCTCCACCCGGCGATCATCTAGCTGCTGTGACAGCGATAGTCGCTCGACAGGACTAAGCGTGGCAAGGAGTGGCACTCGGGCTAACGTCGTTTGCAGCAGACGCGCGCGAAATTGGACGCGTAGCGCATTAAAGAATTCAGGAAGTTGCCCGAGGTGAGCTTGCAGGTCGGCGTATTTGATCTGCAGAATATAACTACGGCTGGTTGCGCGTACGCTTGTACGGCGGTACCGTAAGCCAAACAAGCCTCCCTCGCCAAAAACGTCACCACGACCCAGCAGCGCTAATGTCACGTCCACATCTTCGGCGTCCCGCATCGACTGTTCCGCATTGCCGCTAACAATCACAAAGATGCAGCGCGCTACGCTATGCTCGGCGGAAATCACGGCGTGCGGCTCATATGCCCGTAGGGTGCAGAGCCTGGCAATAATTTCAAGCTCGGACAGCGGCAGTTGTTGCAGCACATCAAGATGCTGCAGCTCGGCAACCCGATGTAGCACGTCGTTGCTAGGATTAATTGTGGTGGCAAGCTCGCTCATGTGGCATCTCGTTTCCCGGTGGCGCTTGATTGTACCACGTTCAGATTATGTTAATCGTGCGCATGTTCTCCCAAGCCGCGATCCGCATTTGTCGCTATACTATGCGCGGTCTAGTTTTCGAGGAGATGGTGTGGGTATTTTGGATGTGCTGTTGTTGTTTGTAGCTGCGTTTGTGGCTGGCGCGCTCAATTCGGTAGCGGGTGGTGGCAGCTTCTTCAGCTTTCCGGCCCTGTTGTTTCTGAGCATCGACCCAAAAATAGCGAATGCAACAAACTCGGTTGCGCTTTGGCCCGGCTCAATGGCGAGCGTGGGTGCTTACCGGCGTGAGTTAAGTACACAAAAGGCCGCTATCAAGCTGCTATCGACGGTTAGTCTCGCGGGCGGTCTGGCAGGCGCGTTGTTGTTGCTGCTTACACCCTCCGATCTGTTCCGTACGTTGTTGCCGTACCTGATGTTGGGTGCAACGCTGCTTTTTACGTTCAGTTCACGCATCAATGCATTTGTGCGTCGGCTTGAAGCACGTCGGATTACCGTCAGCGACAACCGTGTGCGCAGCATTGTGCTGCAAGGCATGATTTCAATCTATGGTGGATTCTTTGGGGGTGGCATTGGTATTTTGATGCTGGCCACCCTCGCATTGATGGGGCTTGAAAATATCCATGAAATGAACGCGCTCAAAACGGTGCTGGCCACGTTGATCAACGGAATAGCTGTGGTGACGTTTGCTATCGCCGGCGCTGTTGCCTGGCCGCAAGCGGTGATTATGGCTATCGGCGCCGTGTTAGGCGGCTATCTTGGCGCAGCTATCGCCCGGCAGTTCAACCCGCGGTGGGTACGGACGGGCGTGATCGTTGTGGGCTTTGGCCTATCGTTGTACTTGTTCATAAGCTAGCTGAAGGAAATATTTTATGTCGCCAAATACATCTCGCCGCCGCTTCGATACATTATTGGTACACGAAGGCGAGTACGTCCCCACTGACGGCGTACGCGCAACAGCCACGCCAATCTTTGCCACCTCAACGTTTGTGCACAGGACGGCGGCTGACCTTGACCAAGCCTTTGACGAGAATGGACTGGTGTATAGCCGCTACGGCAATCCCACCGTCAGCGGATTTGAGCAAGCGGTTGGCGCGATTGAAGGTGGCGTCGGAGCCGTGGCGTTTGCTTCCGGTATGGCCGCACTGCATGTTGCGCTGCTGGCCGCCAGCACACCGCGCGGTGCGCTACAGCCGGCACCATGCGCTATCTTGGCTGCGCAGGACATTTTTGGCACGACCCAAACGCTGCTCAACCAATTCTTCGCCACGCAGGGCTGGTCGGTGACATACTGCGATATGACCGATCCTCAGGCAGTGGCGGAGCAGCTGCGTCGTGCGCCGGCCATTCTGTTCTTCGAGCCGATCTCAAATCCATTACTGAAGCTTACCGACCTGCCGGCCCTTGTCGCGCTTGCACGCGAAGTTGGCGCGCGCGTTGTGGTCGATAACACACTCGCTTCGCCGGTCTTGTTGCGGCCAATCGCGCACGGAGCGGATCTGGTCGTTCACAGTGCGTCAAAGTATCTGGGAGGCCACGGCGATGTGATCGGCGGCGTGGTGGCGGCCCGCTCGCATTTACTCCAGGACACCCTGCGCCGCTACTCTAAATTGCTCGGCGCCACCCTCGGCCCACACGAAGCGCGCATGTTGGCGCGGGGACTAAAGACGCTTAGCCTGCGTGTACGGCAACAATCAACGAATGCGCATCAAGTTGCGCATTGGCTGGCAGCGCAGCCGCAGGTGGGGCAAGTGTACTATCCCGGGCTGCCGGAGCATCCCCAACATGAGCTGGCTCGGCAACTATTCGGCGGCTTGTTCGGCGGCATGGTATCGTTCGACCTACTGCCGGCTGAGCGGAGCACCGTGTTCGCCTTTATGGATGCGCTGCGGCTTGTGCTGCCGGCAACGACGCTCGGCGATGTGTTCTCGTTGGTGTCATACTCGGCCCGCTCGTCCCATCGTGAGGTATCAGCCGAGGAGCGGCAGGTCCAGGGCATTGGCGACGGGCTGTTGCGACTTTCGGTCGGGATAGAGGACGTGGCTGATATTATCGAGGACCTGGAACAGGCGTTGGCGGTGGTACAATAGCCCCGTAGTAGCCTTTGCTGCGCGTCTTGCAATTTGCCCTGCGCTATGGTACTATCACCTGCGGCTAAGGCGGGTAGCTCAATTAGGCAGAGCAGCGGCCTCCAAATCCGCAGGTTGCAGGTTCGATTCCTGTCCCGCCTGCCACCATAGCCGGGGCGTAGCGTAGCCTGGTAGCGCACTGCAATGGGGTTGCAGAGGTCGGAGGTTCAAATCCTCTCGCCCCGACCAACTGAAGCGTCAAGAGCCAGTGGTCGGTCGTCGCTGTGCAAGTCGGGATTGCTGACACTTGACGTATATGCCGAAGTGGCGGAATGGCAGACGCTGCGGTCTCAAAAACCGTTGAGGGCAACCTCGTGTGGGTTCGACTCCCACCTTCGGCACCAATAAAGCACGGCTCGTGGCTTAAACGAGCTAGCATAGTATCGGGGCGTGGCTCAGCCTGGTAGAGCGCAGCGTTCGGGACGCTGAGGCCGGAGGTTCGAATCCTCTCGCCCCGACCACCAAAACAGCTTCAGCAATGGAGCTGTTTTGTTTTGCGCCGTTTTCACCTTTGATGTCCTACTCAGCCTGTGCCAAACGGCATCGCCAAAGCACGACCATTCAACTATTACCCTTGCAACGGAGGGTCGGTAGGATCATGTCCACATCGAGGGGGAATCTTTATGGCAATGGCTTGCACCGCTTGTGACGCGGCAGCGTCGACAACCTGTACTGTATGTAAATCTGCGTTGTGCTCGGCTCATGTCCAACAAGGCCAGCCGTTTATCAGCGCCCGCCAGCTTGTAACCACAACGGCCACAACTGCCTTCCGCGCGCCGGGAGTGCTGGCCGATCTCCTGTTCAAGGAGCTGGATCTTGTGCCGTACTGCGCGAGCTGCCGCGAAGAGCTAGCCGCGAAGCGCACAACCGAACAACTTAAGTTTTTAATCGGTATGCTGATGGTTTTGGCGCTGGTGATTGGCGTGCCGATCTATCTTATGTTTGTGTAACCTGTAGCTGCGGTCCTGTTTAGCGCTGTCCTTGTGCCTGCCTTAGCACCCGCTGAGGCGGCTTTTTTTGGTTAATCAAGAATTTGTTTGCCTGCCAAACTCCAAAGACGCACAGGTCGGGCATGAACCAAAAGCGGTAGCTACGTATACTCCCCGCTCTGACACCAACATTCCTTGCAGTGCTTCAGGAGCCGAGCCCCAACCTCAATCAGTTGTCCACGCTGGGGGCTACATGCTATGCTCGTGAGCATAGCGCTGTCGAACGTTCGACAGGTTGACCGTAGTGAATAGTGTGCTGGAAAGGATCCTGGGTGTACTGTCGAACGTTCGACAAGTTGACCGTAACCAAAAAGCTGGGTTCAGCCGAGGGGATATGCTACAATGAGCATAATACTGCTGTGATGACGTTAGAAGTACAACACATGATAATTGCGATTGCGAATCAAAAAGGTGGCGTTGGTAAAACAACCACAGCGATCAATCTCGGAGGTAACCTGGCCCAACGTGGTCGACGAGTGTTGCTGGTCGATCTTGATCCTCAAGGGAATGCGGCTACCTGTCTTGGAATTCAAAAACAGCGGCTAGAGCAGACCGTTGGCGAAGTGCTTTTGGGAGAAACACCGATCCAAGAGGCAATTATGCCGACCGGTCGTCCAGGTTTTGACATCCTGCCTGCGACACCTGATCTAGCTGGCACCGCCGTATCACTGGCCGGGCTGATGGCGCGTGAAACACGGCTGCGGCAGGCGCTGGCTGTGGTTGCCAATCAATACGATTTTATCTTGATTGATTGTCCACCCTCGCTTGACTTGCTTACGGTCAACGGCCTAGCCAGCGCGAATCAAGTGGTCATCCCGCTCCAGTGTGAGTTCTTGGCGCTTGAGGGCTTGGCGCAGCTCAAGGAAACGATTGAGCTTATTCGGACCCATCTTAACAGCACACTTTTTATCGGCGGCGTCGTGATGACAATGTATGACGGGCGGGCCAATCTGGCGCGGCAGGTGGTGGAGGAAGTCCGCCGCTATTTTCCGCAGCGCATTTTTAATACCATTATTCCACGCAACATCCGGCTGAGCGAGGCGCCTAGTCATGGCGAGTTGATCGCTGAATATGATCCGCAGAGCCGGGGTGCTCAGGCGTATGCGGCGCTAGCCGAGGAACTGCTCCAACGTGAGGAAACCAGACGATGAAGAAACGAGGATTGGGCAGCAGCTTTGGCGGCTTGATCTCGCCGATTGCCACCAGCGCTGCTGAGCTGCAAGAAGTTCCGGTTGCTGCGATCAACCCAAATCCAAATCAGCCGCGCGTTGCCTTCGACGAGCAAGCGCTGGCAGAGTTGGCGGCATCGATCAAAGAGCATGGTGTGTTGCAGCCACTGGTGGTCACTCGCCTAAATTCGCATACCTATCAATTGATCGCCGGAGAGCGTCGTCTACGGGCAGCCAAGCTCAGCGGTCTGGAGTTGGTTCCGGTCGTGATCAAGGAAGTTTCGCCGCAGCAGCAGCTGGAGCTGGCCTTGATTGAAAATATTCAGCGCGCGGACCTTGACCCAATCGAAGAAGCACGGGCCTATGCTGTGCTTGAAGAACAGTTTGCTTTGACTCAAGGAGCCATCGCGCAGCGGGTCGGGAAGAGCCGGGCGACGATCTCGGAAACGCTGAGCCTGCTGAAGCTACCGCACGATGTTCAAGTGCTTGTCTCGGCGGGACGGCTAACTGCAGGTCATGCGAGCACGTTGGTGCCCCTGCGCAATCCTGATAAAATTTCCCAGACGGCACGGGAAATTGTCGAGCAAGGGCTCAGCGTTCGTAAGGCTGAACAGTACGTAGCTCAGCTGCAGGGTCAGCAAGCCGTTGGCAAAGAAATTGCTCCAGTGAAGCCGCGTTCGCCCCATTCTGCCCAGCCTGCAACTCCAGAGGATGAAGTGATCGTCAAAGCGTTAGAAGAGCGGCTAGAAGGCAAGCGTGTCGAGTTGATTCGGTTGGGCCGTGGTGGGCGCTTGGTCATCCACTTTGATAACGAAGAGATGCTCAGCAGTTTGTACGACCTGTTGACCAAGTAGCGGGAATGCGACCGGGAGGCTCCATGATCAAGCAGGTGGCGCTCGTATCACCCTACGACTTCGCTCAAAACGGAGGCGTTACCGAGCATGTGCGCCACCTGACGCATCAGCTCCGCCAGCGCAATATCGACGTAACCATCCTGGCGCCTTCGTCGCGCTCGGATGTGGCCGAGCCGGGGCTGGTATCGCTGGGCACGATTACGCCGATCCCGATCAACGGCTCGATCGCGCGGACGACCATTTCACCGGCTGTTGTCGAGAATGTGTGTACGCTGCTCGCACAGCAGCAGTTCGATATTATTCATTTGCATGAGCCGCTCGCGCCGATGCTGCCGTTATCGGTGCTGAATGCATCGCCTTCGCCGAACGTTGGTACTTTCCATGCGTCTGGTGAACGGAGCTTCGGGTACGCCGCCTCTCGTAAGCTGTTGAATTGGTTCGCCCAGCGGCTAGCTGTACGTGTCGCAGTATCGCCGGCTGCCGGCCGCTTCGCCCAGCAGTACTTCGCAGGAGATTACACGATCATCCCAAATGGCGTCGACACCGAACGTTTTGGTACACATGTTGCGCCGCTGCCGGCCTGGCAAGCTGGCCGGCCAACGATTCTGTTTGTGGGGCGCTTTGAAGAGCCACGCAAAGGATTTGGCGTGTTGCTTGCCGCGTTTACGGAAGTGCAGCGCTGCCTCCCCCAGGCCCGGCTGTTGGTGGTTGGGCGAGGAGATCCCCAGCCGTTTCAGGCCCAAGCCGCCGCCCAAGGGCTGAGGGACGTGCATTTCGTCGGCGCTGTATCGGACGAGCTGCTGCCGCGCTATTATCGCTCAGCCGACGTTTTTTGCGCTCCGTCAACGGGCCAGGAAAGTTTTGGGATTATTCTGACCGAGGCGATGAGTAGTGGCTGCCCGGTTGTTGCGTCTGACATCGAAGGCTATGCCCAGGTGGTGACGCACCGGCAAGAAGGCTTGTTAGTGCCACCGTGTCATCCCGAAGCACTTGCCGGAGCATTGCTTCATCTGCTGTGCAATCCATCGTTGCGACGGCAATTAGCCGCTGCCGGTCCGGCTACTGCTTCCGAGTATGCCTGGAGCGGTGTGAGCGAACGGGTCGTCGAGGTGTATGAGCGAGCACACGCCGTCAGCCGGCCCGCGCAGCGCATGGTGTTTGTGCCGCCGGCCCTGCCTGTATCACCAGGTCCGTTGGTGATGACCAATCAAGGTGCAATGGCGTTGCCCTTGCCGATAGCCCAACCTGCGGCATTACCGGTAACGCATGAGAGCAAACAAGGAGTATATCCTATGTTAACCGAGCCTTTTGAAGCGCGTGTGCGCGCGCTAACCCAACGAGTTGTCGGGCGCTTGCTCGGTCGCTCTCGGATCACGCCCAATATGCTCACGATCCTTGGTCTGCTGCTGACCCTAGCGGTGACCCTAACTCTGGCAGCCGGGCATCTGGTATGGGGCGGCATCTTGGTGCTGCTGACCAGTGCATTTGATATGCTGGATGGTGCCCTGGCTCGGGCTACGGAGCGCAACAGCAAATTTGGCGCGTTCTTTGACTCCACCATTGATCGCTATTCGGAGGCGCTGATTTTTCTGGGCTTGTTGTTACATTACCAAGGTGTGCAGGGGTCGCAGCTACAGGTCGGGCTGGTGTACCTGGCGATCATCGGCTCGCTGATGGTCAGCTATACTCGTGCTCGAGCTGAGGCGTTGGGGCTTGACTGCAAGGTCGGCATTCTGGCGCGGCCGGAGCGCATAATTCTTTTGTCGATTGGCTTAATCATCGGTTGGCTTGACTTTACGCTGGCAATCTTGGCGTTGTTCACGAATCTGACTGCCGGCCAACGCATGTACCATGTTTGGACGCAAACCGAAGGCAAACAGCAGCAGTCCAGTGTTGCCACATCAGCGCGTCGTAGCTGGTTTGCTTCCCGCGATCAATCGCCGTCTTGACGGCCTTTCCAAGGCAGTGCTAGAATAAAATAGATAATATGAGGGACGATGTTGTCCAATCTCAATATGCGAGAACTAAGCCGCGCTTCGTCGCGGCTTTTCGCGTGCCTGAACGACTAACAGCGTGCCTTGTTGGCGGAAATGTGCGATCAGGTTGCTTCGCGGCGTTCTGCTGCCTTAGTTGCTTGCGCTTCAGCCCAGGAGTTTGAATGTATGACTACTTTCGTGGAGGAAAAACGTGAAAATCCCTTTGCGATTGCCCAGCAGCAGTTTGATATTGCCGCTGATATCTTGAACCTCGATCCGGGGATGCGTGATATTTTGCGCGTACCACAGCGCGAGCTCACGGTTCGCTTTCCGGTCACCATGGATGACGGTTCGGTTCGTGTCTTCACCGGCTACCGCGTCCACCATAATATTACCCGTGGTCCCGCCAAAGGTGGCATTCGCTATCATCCAGCAGTCGATATTGATGAAGTGCGCGCTTTAGCTATGTGGATGAGTTGGAAGTGTGCGTTGGTCAACATTCCCTACGGTGGTGCAAAAGGTGGGGTGGTTGTCGATCCGAAGCAGCTGACAATGCACGAGCTTGAGCATATGACCCGGCGCTTCGCCAGTGAAATTTCGCTCTTGATCGGCCCTGAGAAAGATATTCCCGCGCCTGATGTCGGCACAAATGCCCAGGTCATGGCTTGGATTATGGATACCATTTCGATGCATCGGGGCTACACCGTGCCCGCTGTTGTCACAGGTAAGCCAATCGACGTTTTCGGCTCGCTTGGCCGCATGGATGCAACGGGTCGTGGTGTGAGCATAACGGCGCGGGAAGCAGCGAAACACGTTGGGCTAAAGTTCGACGAAGCCACCGTTGTGGTTCAGGGCTTTGGCAATGTGGGCAGTGCGTCGGCAGCTTTGATCAGCAAGATGGGCGCGAAAGTTATCGCCGTTAGCGACGTTAGCGGGGCCTACTACCATCCGCGTGGGCTCGACATCCCGGCCATGCTGCAGTACGCTACCCAGAACAAGTCATTGCACGGTTACCAAGCTCCTGGCCTGGAGCTGCTTTCGAATGCGGAGCTGCTTGAGCTTGATTGTGACATTCTGGTGCCCGCGGCGCTGGAAAACCAGATCACGGCAGCTAACGCCGAACGTATCAAAGCGCGCATCATCGTGGAAGGCGCCAACGGCCCGACCACGCCGGCTGCCGATGAGGTGCTCTTTGACCGGGGCGTGTTTATCGTGCCGGATATTTTAGCGAATGCCGGTGGTGTCACGGTCTCTTATTTTGAATGGGTGCAGGGGTTGCAAGAGTTTTTTTGGAGCGAAGAAGAGATCAACGAGCGGCTTGAGCGCATCATGGTCCGCTCGTTTAACGGCGTGTTGGAAATAGCGCTGAACCAACGAGTGCCGCTGCGAACGGCGGCGTATCTGGTTGCGGTCAAGCGTGTAGCCGACGCCACCCTGATCCGCGGCATTTACCCATGATGCGCAGGATGGAGGTTGAGTAGTTCTCGAACTGATTTCCTTCCGGCTGGGATACAGACCTCGTCCACATCAAAAACTGCTTACCGCTGCCCTACGACACACATTGCGCCTGCAGAACGGAAAGGCTCTGGCACTATCGCCAGAGCCTGCGGTGTATGCGCGCCCACGACACGCGCATCCGTCATCAGCCAGGGGGTGCTTGTAGACTGGCTGGAGACCATGGGCCGTTGTGACGAGCTGCTCAAACAAGGGCAGGGCATGACCATCATCGGTCATCGCATAGCGGGTGATCATGGCACCGCTGTCGTTGACGCACATCACATACACATCGCCGGGGCGGTCAACATAGATCGAGTGGGCCATTGGACGGCAGTGCTGCTGATCGAGCGACAAGGTACACAGTAAGTGGCCTTGGATGGAATAGCGCTGTACCTCGGCGACCGTGCCTTTTTGGACCAAAACATACGGTTCCATGCCTTGATTGACGTCCAAAAACGTGTTTCGTCCGTCTAGCTGCCCAAGATTGTATTGGATTGGCATACCATCACCAACATTGGTGATGCTGAGCACGGCCTGGGTAGCATTCTCAGGGTTGCTAACAACCGAGAAATAGGCCGCCGAGCGAACCGTCACCGCGCCGGCAAAGGTAGCATCCTGCGTTACATCGGCAGTTGATGTTGGCGAGTCCGAGATGAGGCTGTAGTGTTTGTTTTCGCCCACGCCCCACAAGCTCCCATCCGCAGTCAACGAAATGGTGGAAAACAAGCCACGCAGCGATGGATGAAGTGGCATTACGTTCTGCGCCGATCTGTTCGAAGCTTACGCCCTAGTCCATCGCATGCTGCACTGTTGAGAGCAGTGCTTCCGGCGTTGAGCCATGTTGTGGAAACGTCGCTATCCCTATGTTGATTTGCAGCCGGATGGCGTCGTCAAGCTGGAGCATCTCTATTGATTTCAGCAGCCGGTTAGCTACAGCCCGTGCAAGGGCCGACTCAGTCGCGGGCAGCAGAGCAAGCACCATCGCGAGGTTAAAGCGGACAAGCATATCGGTCTGCCGCAAGCCGGTCAGTAACGTAGCGCTGACAGCTTGCCAAGCATGTATCGGCTGCGGAGCACCGTTAGCGATGTCGATCAGCAGCAAGGTCAGCGGCTGGTGCATCCGCCGCGCACGCTCGATCTCGGCGGGAAAGATGGCGTCAAAGTACCGCCGGCTAAATAAGGCAGTCTCAGGGTCAAGAATATGGAGGCCTTCATATCGAACTCGGCGTTCAGATAGCACATCCGCCGCGTTGCGGTTACGGAGCGCGGCACCAATACGATAGTTAAGCGTTTCGTGGGTCCACGTCCGGGCATCGCTTGGCTGGTCGCTCGTGAGCATCAGTACGGGCGTGCCTTTGGCCATAAGCTCCGCCACATACGCCGACAGTGTAAGTTTTTGCTGTGCGTCACCGCCGGTGAGGTCCACCACAAGCAGATCGTAATGACCGACTTGCTTGATATCGGCGAGCAGCTGCTCGTCGGAAAGGATAAGTACGCTGTAGCCTAAAGCTTCGAGCTGCTGGGCAACCACGGTACGCCGCATTGGGGATGTGGCGACGAGCAAAATGGTGGTTGTGGTTGGCTTAAGCCCAAGCATAGTGCTGTTCCTTCCCAGCTGATCGACGCGTTCGTTGATCCAACGAAGTGCTTGGAGTCGTCTGCTACTGCAAGCTCATCACGATTTCCGCATACTTTTCCGTCAAGGCATGGGCTTGCTCAGCGCTGCTGCCTTCCGCAATGATGCGGAAGAACGGCCCTTCTGGGTCCGGCTGCAGCAGCACCCAGGCCTCACCAAAGTCTATTTTCACGCCATCGATCTGGTCGATCTCTGGATTGGCATACTGCTCGTTAAGCATCCGCATTACTTTGCCCTTGAGCTCCCAGCGACACGGTACTTTGGTTTGGGCCATATGGTACGACGGCAGCTCGTCGACGATGGCGGAGAGCTTGATTTGTTGGAGCGCCAGCAGTTCCATCAGCTTGACCATGGCAAACAGTCCGTCAGCAATCGGATAGAACGACGGAAAGATCAGGTTGCCAACGCTATCACCAAGCAGCAGAAAGTGGCGATTAGCGGCTGCCGTCTGCATCAACGCGGCAAGATTCGCTCGTGTCCGGACAATCCTGCCTCCATGCCGCCGGGCAATCTCTTCAAAAGCACGCGGCGCGCTGACTGGTACCGCAATCGTACCGCCGTTATAACAGCGCATTAACATTTCGGTGAGCGCCGCCAGGGTTTGCAAATCACTCAGTCGTCGTCCGCGGTCGTCGACGATAAACATTTTCTCGCCGCCAGGATCAAGGCGTACCCCAATTTCGGCATGAAGCACTGGAACAATCGATGCTAATTGATCCATGCCTGCATTAAACTCGGTCGGTGTTTGAAATATACGCTTCTCGTTAAGATTTGCATTAAGCTCGACGACGTTGCATCCCAGCCGTCGCAGCACGGTTGATGCAATATCCGAAGCATTCGCGTTTGCATAATCTACAACGATGCTGAACTGATTCGCAGTAGATTGGATCGCCTCAACCTGCAATGGTTGGAGAAAACCGCCAATATATGTCTTATCAATCCCGTTAAGATAACGAATCCGACCAATTTCATCAAGATACACGCGGCGGTAGTCTTCTCGGAAAAACACGTTTTCAATGGTACGCTCGACCGAGCTGTCGATATCAAGACCTCGGTGGTCGAAAAACTTAATATCGACGACACGATTATCAAAAGGTGACAAGCGGACATGAATCCCGCCAGCAGCATTCGTCGCTTGGACCATGTAGCGAGCCACTGGGATTGGTACAGTGCTCACATCGGCGACATTTATGCCTGCCGAAGGCAGGCCTGAGATAATCGCTCGTTTAAGCATCCGCGGCGTGTAGTGTGCATCGCGGTTAATCAAAACCGTCGAGCCTTTGGGCAAGGTTCCACCATAGGCGGCGCCGAGCTTGGCGCAAAATTCGGGCGTGATATCAATATTGACCAGGCCGGTGATGCCGAAGCGTCCAAAGAGCACGCGGCGGCCTTGTGCACCCCAAATAATGCTGGTCATGATGGTGGCGCCTTCGTCGATCTCTTTGCTCGGCCAAATCTTGACCCCGGCGTTGATCACGGCGCCCGCATTAACAATGGTGTAATCGCCCACTACGGCGCCTTCAAACAAGAGCGCGCGACTCTTGATATTGGATTGGCGGGTCACTATGGCACCGCGCAGCTCCGCCCGCTCGCCAATATAGGAATTGCGCCATATGATCGAGCGATCGATGGTAGCCTGGGTATCAACAATGTTGTAGTCGCGAATCACAGACGGTCCGTGAATCGTCACGGCGCCTTTGATTTTCACGC
This sequence comes from bacterium, assembly GCA_016781505.1. GTDB lineage: Bacteria > Chloroflexota > Chloroflexia > Chloroflexales > Kallotenuaceae > LB3-1. The sequence continues at coordinate 2,390 of JADDQF010000044.1, read as the reverse complement.
CGTGCCCGAGGAAGATTGGTCCATACAGCCGCGCATCGGGCGCGATCTCATACTCGCCGCCAACCCAAATATCGCCCCCAATATGTGTTCCGAAGCGGGGCAGCTGCACCCGTCCATGCAAATAATCGGCCGTGGCACGGATATATGCTTCGATCGTGCCGATATCAGTCCAGTACCCATCGGTCACATAGCCGAAAAGATTTTCTCCTTCTTGCAACAACAGCGGAAAAATATCCTTCGACCAATCAACATTCTGTCCGCGTTGGAAGTAATTAAATACTTTTGGATCAATAATATAAATTCCGGTGTTAACGGTATCCGAAAAGACCTCACCCCACGATGGCTTTTCCAGAAACTGCTTGATGCATCCGTTTTCTTGCATGATCACAACGCCGTAATCAAGCGGATTGTCAACGCGCTTCAAAGCGACCGTAACCAGAGATTGTTTTTCGTTATGATAATTAATGATATTGGAGAGATTAATGTCGGTGAGCGCATCGCCGGATATCACCAGAAATGGTTCTTGAAGGAGATCTTCCGCATTTTTAACGCTGCCGGCAGTGCCCAGTGGGGTTTCTTCGACGGAATAGGTGATATTCAAGCCAAGCGCCGAGCCATCACCAAAGAAATCTTGAATAATGCTGGCGAGATATTGAACAGTAACAATGATTTCCGTGATGCCATGGAGCTTGAGCAGCTCAAAGATATGAGCCATCACCGGCCGATCTGCGAGTGGCACCATCGGCTTGGGACGATTGATTGTCAGGGGCCGAAGTCGTGAACCTTCGCCGCCCGCCATGACCACAGCTTTCATGTTTTGCCTCCCAACCGTTGGCGGCGTAGTTGGATGAGCGATGCAATTCTAGGGGAAGTATAACATCGGGTTTAGCACTACAACAACCACTGGTCAACGGATCTTCGTTTGGTCTAGCGCATGGATTATTAGCCCTGCGGCTGGCCTAGCTGCTACCCGCCGGGTGAGGCGCTAACAATGCTAAACGTTGCGCTGCTGTCTGCAGTGTAGCAAGCTCTTTGGCGAAGCAGAACCGGGCCATCAGCGGAGCTGTCGCGGGCTGCTCATAAAAGGCAGATGGCGGAATTGCGGCAACGCCAATCTCGGTGGTCAAATAGCGACAAAATTCAACATCCGAGGCCGGCTGCCATGGCCTGATATCGGCCATAATGAAGTACGTTCCTGCTGGCGGCACAACCCCAAAGCCATGCGCTTGCAAAATATCCACGAGCAAAGCACGCCGCTCGGCATAAAAACGGTGAAGCTCCGCGTAGTATGTGCTTTCCAACGCATCGGTTAATGCTGCTGCCATGGCGTGCTGGAACGGCGTGGCGATGGCGAAGGTCGCCCATTGGTGTGCCCGGCGAATGGCATCGGTGAGCGCTGGTGGTGCGAGCGTATAGCCAATCTTCCAACCGGTCATGCTGAATGTTTTACCGGTGCTGTTGATCGTAACCGTTCGCTCCCACATGTTCGGCAGGGTTGCGATGGGAATATGTTGCCCGGTAAAGACCATGCGATCATACACTTCGTCGGCGACGGCGATCACGTCATGCTCCAGGCACAGCGCCGCGATCAGTTCTAGCTCTGGCCGTGTAAAAACCTTGCCAGTGGGATTGTGGGGAGTGTTCACCACGATGGCACGTGTGCGCGGGTTGAACGCAGCTCTCAGCGCATCCGGGTCAAATGTCCAATCGGTGGGAAGCGTGGAGCTATCGGCGCTGCCTTGTGCTGCCGGTGGTTCAAGCCGGACATAACGTGGTACTCCTCCAGCAATGATCGTGTTGGGACCGTAGCTATCGTAGGCCGGCTCGAACAAAATAACCTCATCGCCCGGGTCAATCAAAGCAAGCAGCGTGGCAAAGAGCGCTTCTGTTGCGCCACAGGTGATCGTCACTTCGGCGGGTGAGACCGGCAGCCCGTACGTCGCCTGGTACGTTGCGGCGGCGGCTTCGCGTAGAATCGGCAGGCCCGGCGATGGCGCGTACTGATTGTGGTCGGCACTGATGGCGGCAATGGCCGCTTGCTTGACATGCGCCGGACCAGCAAAATCAGGAAATCCTTGTGACAAGTTAATCGCCCCATGCGTGACCGCTAAGGCGCTCATTTCTGTAAAGATCGATTGGCCGAACGAAGCAACCCGTTGGCTATGTCGTGGTCGGTTATCCACTGTTGTTCCTTTCGTACACGTTGTTGCGCGCATTTTAGCATGTCAGTGGCGGTTGGAATTGTAGGCACTGTCCGCAAACATGACCGTTCCTGTTTTCGACAGCATCTTCTCACTCTTTTCAAGACCGACGTGGTTGGCACATGCGCCAGCGCTGAACTTTTGCCCTCTTGTTTCAGCACGCCGTGTATGTCATACTGATGCGGCACA
>JADDQF010000033.1 GCA_016781505.1 bacterium | reverse complement strand
GTGCGCGTACGCGATGCCGAGCATATCGTAGAGGAGCTGATGTGAAGTACGATCCGGAGCGGCACCACCGGCGGTCAATCCGGCTGCGAGGGTATGATTACAGCCAGGCCGGGGCCTATTTCGTGACGCTGTGTGTGCAGAGCCGGGAATGGCTGCTGGGCGACGTGGTGGACGGTCGGGTGGTATTGAGCGAGGCGGGCGCAATCGTGTGGCGGGTGTGGGAGGAGTTGCCCCGGCGGTTTCCAATGGTGGAATTGGACGCATTCGTCGTCATGCCGAATCACGTCCACGGGGTTATTGTTATCGATGGGATGCCAGCCCAGGTGGTAGCGGGCGCTGCTTGCTGCGCCCGAACGGGGAGCGAGGGTATTCCAGGCAGTGCCGGAACGGGTGGAACGGATAAACATTGGGTGATGGGACCGGACGGGTTGGTGGACGTAGGGGCGCCGCTTGCCGCGCCCCTACGGAATGCATCACAACCACGCGCGCCCCAACACAACGCATCACAACCACGCGCGCCCGAAGGCAGCACATTGCAACCGCCCGCGTCCCAACCGGAAGGACCGCGCCCGCACGTATTCCCAGCGCACAAGGAGCAATTGGAGACGGACGGGATACCACCCCCGACGCCGTCCTTGATAATATGCCAGCCACAAGCGATAGCCGCAGCCGCGTCGCCGACGTTGGGGGAGATCATGCGAGCGTTCAAATCGATATCAGCTATTCAAATAAATCGTGTGCTGGGACGATCGGGACAACCCTTCTGGCAGCGAGACTACTTCGAGCGGATCGTTCGTCACGAGAAGGAACTGGATCGCATTCGTACCTATATCGACCAAAATCCGCTGCGTTGGCAGCAGGATCGAGAGCAGCTACCGCCAGACAAACGAAGGACATAGTGCCATTATGCCGCCCTTTACCGAATCTGTGGTAGAAGAAGCCGCCCTTGAATGGTTCGCCGGGCTTGGCTATACGATCTTGCACGGCACGGAGATCGCGCCCGGTGAACTGCGTGCTGAGCGCGCAACGTATGGCGACGTGCTGCTGGAAACGCGGCTGCGAGGGGCACTCGCTCGACTGAACCCACACCTGCCCGCTGCTGCTCTCGATGAAGCGTACCGCAAAATTCTCCGCACCGAGTCTCCGTCGCTGTTGCTCAACAATCGTGCTTTCCACCGCATGCTGGTAGATGGTGTCACCGTCGAGTATCGCACCGCAAGTGGCGAGATCAAAGCGGCCCCTGTCAAGCTGATCGGTCCCCACGGCCAGAACGATTTCGTCGCGGTCAACCAGTTCACGGTTATCGAAAACGGCCACAACCGTCGCCCGGATATCGTGGTCTTCGTCAATGGACTGCCGCTCGCCGTGATCGAGCTCAAGAACGCCGCGGACGAGGATGTGACCATCCGGGATGCGTTCAATCAGCTGCAGACGTATAAGCAGCAGATTCCGTCGCTGTTTACCACCAACCAGCTGCTGGTGATCTCGGACGGTATCGCGGCGCGGGTCGGATCGCTCACTGCCGATCGCGAACGTTTCATGCCCTGGCGCACGATTGAGGGCGAAGAGCTTGCCCCACGATCATTCGCTCAACTGCAGGTGTTGATCGAAGGGGTCTTTGCGCCCGAGCGGCTGCTCGACCTGATCCAACACTTTGTCGTCTTTGAGGAAGATGGACCGAAACTGATCAAAAAGCTGGCGGGCTATCACCAGTTCCATGCCGTACTGACAGCCGTGCGTGAGACCGAGCGTGCCGCGAGCGCACATGGTGATCAACGCAGCGGCGTTGTGTGGCACACCCAGGGTTCCGGCAAAAGCCTGACGATGGCCTTTTACGCAGGACGTGTCATTCTGTCGCCGGCCATGCAGAACCCGACGCTCGTCGTCATCACCGACCGCAATGACCTGGATGATCAGCTCTTCGGCACCTTTGCGCGCTGCCACGAGCTGCTGCGTCAGTCCCCAGTGCAGGCTCGGGATCGGGCTCATCTCCGCGAACTACTTAAGGTTGCCTCCGGTGGTGTCGTATTTACGACAATCCAGAAGTTCTCGCCCGACGAAAAGGGGGATGCCTTCCCGCTGCTGTCCGACCGGCGCAACATTGTGGTGATTGCGGACGAAGCCCACCGCAGCCAGTACGACTTCATTGACGGCTATGCCCGCCACATGCGTGATGCCTTGCCCCATGCCTCGTTCATCGGCTTTACCGGGACACCGATCGAGCTCAGCGACAAGAACACGCGGGCTGTATTCGGTGACTACATCAGTGTGTACGACATCCAGCGTGCCGTCGAGGATGGCGCAACTGTGCCCATCTACTATGAGAGCCGGCTCGCCAAACTCGCGTTGAAGGAAACCGAGCGACCGCGGATCGACCCCGATTTCGAAGACGTGACCGAGGGCGCGGAGCAATCGGCCCGTGAGCAGGTCAAACGCAAGTGGGCGCAGCTGGAAGCGATGGTGGGCACGCCCAACCGACTGGCCCTGATCGCACAGGATATCGTGCAGCATTGGGAAACGCGGCTGCAAGCGCTGGACGGCAAAGCAATGATTGTCACGATGAGCCGCCGGATTGCAGTCGAGCTGTATGCCGCCATCATTAAGCTCCGGCCGGACTGGCACAATGGCGATGACGCGGGTGGCGAGATCAAAGTGGTCATGACCGGATCGGCCAGCGACGAGCTGCATTGGCAGCAGCATATCCGTCCCAAGGCAGGCCGCGAGAAGCTGGCGCAGCGCTTCAAGGATGCCCGTGATCCGCTCAAGCTCGTGATCGTCCGCGACATGTGGCTGACCGGCTTTGATGCGCCCTCGATGCACACAATGTACGTCGATAAGCCGATGCGCGGCCATGGCTTGATGCAGGCAATTGCCCGTGTCAATCGCGTCTTCAAAGACAAGCCGGGCGGGTTGATCGTGGATTACCTGGGCATTGCCGACGAGCTCAAAAATGCGCTCGCTGCCTATACGAGCAGCGGTGGCAAGGGCGAAGCTACGCTCGATCAGGCGGAAGCCGTCGCCGTGATGCTCGAAAAGTACGAGGTTTGCCAGGCGCTGATGCACGGCTTTGACTACAGCCGGTGGGTCAGTGGCAAGCCAACAGAACGACTCTCGCTGCTACCGGCAGCCCAGGAGCATATTCTCACGCAGGACGATGGCAAAGAGCGCTTCCTGCAAGCGGTGCTCGAGCTTTCGAAGGCGTTTGCGCTCGCCGTCCCGCACGAGGAAACGATTCGGATCCGTGACGACGTGGCCTTCTTCCAAGCGGTGCGGGCGGCGTTGATGAAGACGGAGCGGTCAAGCAGTCTTTCATCTGCAGATCTGGAGCACGCGGTCCGGCAGATCGTGTCGCGCTCGGTCGCTGCCGATGAAGTGATCGACATCTTCTCGGCGGCTGGTCTCCAGCGGCCGGACGTGTCAATCCTGTCCGATGAGTTTCTGGCTGAAGTGAGCGGTCTGCCCTACAAGAACCTCGCGATCGAAGCCCTGAAAAAGCTGCTCGGGGATGAGATCAAGGCGCAGTCCAGGTCGAACGTGATGCAGTCCAAGAAGTTCTCGGAGATGCTGGAGCAGGCGATCAAACGCTACCAAAATCGGAGCTTGGAAACGGCACGGATTCTGGCGGAACTGGTCGAGCTGGCACGTGAGATGCGTGAGGCACGCAATCGGAGCGAAGACCTGGGGCTGTCGAACGACGAACTTGCGTTTTATGACGCGCTCGAAGTCAATGATAGCGCCGTCAAGATTTTAGGTGACGCGCAGCTCAAGGTTATTGCCCGCGACCTCGTCCAGCAAGTCCGACAGAACACGACAATCGACTGGCAGTTCAAGGAGTCTGTGCGCGCCAAGTTGCGAACGATCGTCAAGCGTGTGCTGCGCAAGTATGGCTACCCGCCGGACAAACAGGAGCGCGCAACCCAGACGATTTTGCACCAGGCGGAACTGCTGGCTGCGACCTGGACCTAAGGTGAAGCAACGATACCCGCGCAAGTGGACACTAGCTACAATACCTGTATAAGCTCAACAAACAATAAACGGGAGGAGAGTGCAGTTTAACACTCTTCTCCCGTTTTTGCTCATTGCAATCAAGTGTTCCGTAAGCCAGCGTCTATAACTGGACACTTAGGAAAATACCTGTGCTAGAACGGGAGATCCTCGTCGTCCTCCACCACAGCGGCTGGGCGGCGGGGTGCGGTCGGCGCGACGCCATTGCTTGGACGAGTGGCAGGCCGTGTCGGCGGGTTGCTGTTGCCGTTGGCCGGCGGTGCTGGACGGCGAGCCGGAGCCAGCTGCGGGGCTTGGCTGCGCGCCGGTGCCGGCTCCTGCTCGCTGTAGCCGATATCGGTATCGCCGTAGTCGCCTGCCATGCTGTTTTGCTTGGAGTCCAGCATAATCATGTCGTTGGCGATCACTTCGGTCTTGTAGCGCTTCTGGCCGCTTTCCTGATCTTCCCACGAGCGGGTTTGTAGCCGGCCTTCGATGTACACGCGCGAGCCCTTGCGCAGATACTGCGCGCAGATCTCGCCCAGTTTGTTCCACGCCACAACCGTGAACCACTCGGTATCGTCGCGGGCGTCGCCTTCGGCCGTTTTCCATGAGCGGTTCGATGCCACCGTGAACTGGGTAACGGCGTTACCCTGCGCGGTGTACTTGGTCTCGGGGTCTTTGCCGAGGCGACCCGTGAGCTGCACTTTGTTCAAATCCTTCGACATGTTCGACACTCCTTGTTGCTGTATGAACTCCGATTTATGTGCTGCCTCGGTCTGAGGCTGGCAGGGGAGGCGTATGCCTCGGACCCCCTAGGAACGAACGTGCAGCGGTGCCGACACGCCTGATACGCAAACGGATTTGTTCAAGGAAAGCGTATGCTGCGGCGAGCGCAAACATAGATTGTGGGAAGGGAGGAGGAACACCATGAGCATACTCCGTTTCGTGTGACAAACTCTTCAAACATGCGTTCTATTCCGCCCGCTATCGTAGCATACCATCCCCAACGCTGTCAAGCATTTTTTGCGCCGGTTTGCCTGCACGATAGTTGCTATTGCTCCGCTTGTCGGCAGTTGACGCCGCTGACCAAATTAATGACAATGGGCGCCGATTAAGGAGTGTGTGCATGATTGAACATGGCCCCCACAAGACGGCCATTACGCTGGAAGTTAACGGCCTGCCGCAGTTTGTTGACGTTGAACCACGGCGTACGCTGCTCGACACGCTGCGCATCGATCTTGGCTTAACGGGCGCAAAGCTTGTTTGTAATATGGGTAACTGTGGCGCGTGTACGGTGTTGGTGGATGGCGTCGCGGTGTATAGCTGCCTGACGCTGGCGGTCGAGTGTGAAGGCAAAGCGATCACCACGATCGAAGGGCTCGCCCAGGATGGCGTGCTCCATCCGTTGCAGCAGGCGTTTGTGCAACACGACGCGCTGCAGTGCGGCTTTTGTACGCCCGGGCAGGTGCTCGCGGCACATGCGCTGCTGGCGCGGAATCCTCAGCCGACCGAAGCAGAGGTTGTTGCCGGTATGGCGGGCAACTTGTGTCGCTGCGGCGCGTATCGGGGGATCATCGAGGCAGTTTTGAGTGCCGCGCAGCAGACAGGTCCACAACAATAATTGTTAGCTAAACCATCATTCTTGCCGGTCAGCGCGGAAACGTGCGTCTGCTATGTGCTCGCTTCACGCTGACGGCTGAGCGCTGAGAGCTACTTTCATGCCTAAAGTTGTCAAAACGACGATCAACGTCGAGGGCCGTGTTTCCGAACAATTCGCGATCGTGGAAGGCGCTGAGCTGCCACCATGGGGTGAACACGAAGAGCTTGGGATTGTTGGCTATCCGGCGCCCAGGATCGACGGTGCTGCCCGTGTGAGCGGTGAAGCGCGCTATACCTATGATGTTCAGCTGCCCGGCATGGTCTATGGGCGATTGGTGCGGGCGAAGCAGGCCAGCGCCAAAATCACGCGGATCGATGTGCGCAAGGCCAAGGCAGTGCGGGGCGTTGTTGATGTCATGACCTATGAGAACGTGCCCGATATCGAAATGAGCGGCCGTCAAACCCGCCTGCTGTCGGACGACGTGCGCTTTGCCGGCCAAACCATTGCCGTGGTCGTCGCGGTTGACCCGTACGTCGCCGCCGACGCCGCTGCGTTGATCGAGGTCGAATATGCGGAGCGGCCGCTCGTGGCCGATCCCGAAGCGGCTTTGGCCGCGGATGCGGTCAAGGTCCAGCCCGACAAGCCCAATAATCTGCTCAACGGCAAGCCGCGCATCAAGGAGCGGGGCGATGTGGCGGCCGGCTTTGCCGCGGCGGACGAGATCGCCGCGGTAACGGTGCGCACCCCCACGGCCTTGCATAACGCCTTCGAAACGCACGGCTGCGTCGCGCACTGGGAGGGTGATCAGCTCACAATCTACGAGTCGACGCAGCACACCTTCGGGGTGCGCGAATTTGCCGCCAAGAAATTGGAGCTACCCATGAGCAAAGTGCGCGCAGTCAGCACGTTCATGGGTGGCGGCTTCGGCGCCAAGTTCCCCGGCAGCGCCTACACGTTGATTGCGGCCACGACGGCGAAACGTTTGCGCCGACCCGTGCACCTGATGTACGACCGTGAGGGAGAAAACCTGGAAACTGGCAATCGCGGCCAAACGCTCCAGCAGGTCAAGATTGGCGCGCGCCGGGATGGCACGCTCACCGCGATCGAGTATAGCGGGATCAGCGAGGGCGGTGCGGCCATGGGCTGGCTGCCGATGCTGGAAGGTCCTGCTTCCATGATGTATCGCTGTCCCAATTTTCGCAGCGAAACCAGCGGCGTGCTGACAAACCTCGGCCCGATGGCGGCCTTCCGCGCGCCCGGCTTTGTGGAAGGCATGGTTGGGCTTGAGGCGGCGATGGATGAGTTGGCCCACAAGCTGGGCATGGACCCGCTTGAGCTGCGGCGGAAAAACATTCCCGACACCGACCAGCTTGAAGAAAAGCCGTTCTCGTCGTTGCCCTTAGACGAGTGCTACACCCGTGGCGCGGCAGCGATTGGGTGGGAGCGCCGTAGCCAGCCTGGATCACAGAGCGACGGCCGTTATCGCCGCGGTATCGGCATGGCATCCCAGATCTGGTGGGGCGGTGGTGGTCCACCCGCGTATGCCGAGATGCTGCTCAACAGCGATGGCACTGCGACCGTGATGACCGGTACCCAGGATCTTGGGACCGGGACGCGCACGATCTTGGCGCAAGTGGCCGCGGAAGAGCTCGGCCTGCCGCTGGAGCAGGTCAATGTAACCGTGGGCGATACGCTGCAAGGGCCGTTCGGGCCTGCGTCGGGCGGTTCCGTCACCACGGGCTCGATGACGCCGGCCGTGCGCTCGGCGGCCAACGATCTGCGCAACAATCTATGTGACATTGTGGCCCAGATGCGCGACATTCCCCAGAATGAGATCGAGATCCGCGGCGGAATGATCTACCGGCGCGATCAAGAGCTTGCGTCAGTCAGGGAGATTATGCGCAAGCTTGGCGATGTCATGCTGCAGGGTACCGGCTCGCGCGGGCCCAATCCCGACGATGTGTCGGTGGTAACCTCGGGGGCGCAGTTCGCCGAGGTTGAGGTCGATACCGTGACCGGGCTCGTCAGGGTGCTCAAGATTGTCGCCGCCCATGATTCCGGCCGCATCATGAATCCGCAAACATTCAACTCGCAGATCTATGGCGGCATTATTCAGGGCATGGGCTTGGCGCTGACGGAGCAGCGCATTGTGGATACCGAGCGTGGGGCGGTGCTTAATCCCAACCTTGAGTTTTATAAGCTGCCGACCATTGCCGACGTACCACAGATCGAAAATATTCTGATCGACATTCCCGATACCAAGGCGAACTCAACCGGCGCTAAAGGCGCTGGCGAGCCGGGCATCATCCCAACGGCCGCGGCAATCGCCAATGCGGTGGCCGATGCGCTGGGCGTGCGGGTTGGCACCTTGCCGATCACGCCGCCACGGGTCTTGGAAGCGTTGGACGCACAATAAAACCAGCTTGGAGAACCAAGCGGCAGCCACCCTAGGTTGGTGGGCTGGCTGCTTGGTTCGTGGTTCTTGGAGAAACTATGCAGCCGTTTATTCATATCGATGTTGCCAATTCGGAAGAAGTGATTCCACTGCTGGACGCGCGTTCCCGGCCGCTGGCGGGCGGCACCGACATGCTGCCGTTGATGAAGGAAGGCATCGTCGCGCCGGAGCGCCTGATCAACATCAAGCGCGCCGGTGATCTGCGCTATATCCGCGCCGACGAGGATGGGCTCCATATTGGCGCGCTGACCACCCTGGATGAGCTTGACCGCCATCCGGATGTGCGGCGAGACTACACAACACTCGCACAGGCCGCGGCCGAAGCCGCATCGCCCCAGCTGCGCAACATGGCTACGCTGGGCGGCAACCTGCTGCAGCAAGCACGCTGCTGGTATTACCGCGGCGACTTTCACTGCTGGCTCAAAGGCGGCGAGCTGTGTCATGCCCGTGATGGTCGCAACGAGTACCACGCGATCTTCGACCAGTCGCCCTGTGTGGCGGTGTATCCTTCCGATCCGCCCGCGGCGTTGATGGCCCTTGAGGCCAATTTGCGAATCGTCGGGCCGCAGGGCGCGCGGCTGGTTCCGGTTGCCGAGTTTCTGCAGCCACCGTCAGCTGAGCGCCGCACGCTCCATACCCTGGCGCCCAATGAGCTGATCGTGGAGGTGCACGTGCCCAAGGGACCTAGCGGCAGCGTGTATCTCAAAGCCATGGACCGGGCAACCTGGGCTTATGCCTTGGCGAGTGTAGCCGTCGCGGCCAACATACGTGACGGCCGGGCGCATAATGTACGCATTGTGCTAGGCGCCGTTTCGAATAGGCCGATTCGTGCGCTTGCCGCCGAGGAGCTGGTCGAGGGCCAACTGATAACACCGGAGCTGGCGCGGCGGGCCGGCGAAACGGCGCTTGCCGCCGCGCGGGCGTTGGAGCACAATCACTACAAGCTGCCGCTCACCCGTAACCTGGTCGCACAAGCTCTGCGCGACATCATGGCCGGCTGAAAACCAATGATGTCATAATGTCGGCCACTCGTGGAGCACAATCAAGAGTCGTCAATTCCCTTCCGCCGGTTTTCCCCAGCCCGCGTAGGCGGGCTTTGCTTTGGGTAGCCCGAGCCTTGGCCCAGCGAGCAGCGCGTCCGCGCTTGCCGCAACACGCTGCACCATAATGCCTGCTACAATGAGCCGCATGCGACCCTTAGCAGGCATAACCGTACTTGATTGCACGCGTGTGTTGGCTGGCCCCTACTGCACAATGGTGCTGGGGGATTTAGGCGCGGATGTGATCAAGCTCGAGCAGCCGGGCCGGGGCGATGAAACGCGCGCCTGGGGTCCGCCATTCGTGGGCGGTGAAAGCCCGTACTTCTGGGCGGCGAATCGCAACAAGCGGAGCCTAACCCTGGATCTCAGCCGCGCCGAGGGCCGCACCATCTTTGCCCGTCTGGTCGCATCAAGTCATGTGCTGGTCGATAATTTCAAGGTCGGCACCCTGGAGCGCTGGGGCTTTGACGACGCGGCCTTGTGGCGGATCCAGCCGAGCTTGGTGCATACGGCGATCACCGCGTATGGCACCGCCGGCTCCAAAGCGCAGCAGCCCGGCTATGATTTTTTGCTGCAGGCCGAGAGCGGCTGGATGAGCATCACGGGTGAGCCCGCGGGACAGCCGATGAAGGTGGGCATCGCCCTGGTGGACGTACTGACCGGCCTTTTTGCGGCCAATGCCACCCAGGCTGCGCTTCGTGTCGCCGAACAAACCGGTCGAGGCCAGCGTGCCGATTGCTCGCTGCTGCGCTCGGCCGTTGCGGCCTTGGTGAATGTCGGCAGTGGGTATCTGGCAACCGCTGCAGCGCCCCAACGCTGGGGCAATGCTCATGCAGCGATCGTGCCGTATCAGCTCTTCCCAACGCGCGACCAACCGATAGTGCTGGCGGTAGGCAACGATGCGCAATGGCGGCGTTGCTGCACACTGCTCGGGCATGGAGAGTGGGCCGATGATCCACGGTTCGCAACCAATCCACAGCGAGTCGCCCACCGGGATACGTTGGTACCATTGCTGCAACAGCAGCTCGAAACACGTCCAGCGACGGAATGGCTAGCTGTGTTTCAGGCGGCGCAGGTGCCGGCCGCGCCGGTCAATACGCTGCCACAGATCTTTGCCGACGCTCAAGTGCAGCACGAGCAGCTGTGGACGGAGGCGATGCATTCCTCCGCCGGTATCATCAAGCTGCTTGGCGCGCCATTTGTGCTGAACGACACGCCTGCGGAGGTACGCTATCCGCCACCGCTGCTTGGTCAACATACCGACGAAGTGTTGCTTGCGGCGGGCTTTGGGCAACATGCGATCCAGCGTTGGCGTGAGCTGGGGGTAGTATGAGCGATGGGCCATGGTTAACGCCTGAGCTGACGCGTGAGGCGCTGGCAGCCTTGCTGCACCAACATGCGCTCGGCGAGCTGCAATCCGTGAGCCAGCTAAGTGGCGACGGAGATCGAGCGCTGCTTCAGGTCAACGGCCAACTTGTGGTTAAGCTGGCACGGCGTGATGCCGAGACGCGCGACCTGCAGATGGAAGCGGTGTTGTTTCGCCGCCTGCACCATGCCACCGACGTGCCTTGTCCCGAAGTTCTGGTGCATGATCCCAGTCGGGATACCGTGCCGTTCGCTGCCCTGATCTCGCGGCGGCCTGAAGGTGTGGCGGGCACCACGGTCTGGCCCAACCTTGATCTGCCGACCCGCGAACATATCTCAGAAGAGCTAGGCAGGTTATGCGCTTCCGTGCATGGCTTGCATTGGCCGGTGTATGGCTCCCTGTTTACCACAGGACCGGTTGACGCCCGGTCTGCGCGCTGGGCCGACATTGTTAACAGCAAAATTGCCAACATGTATCACATCGCGGAGCAGCGCGGCCTGCTGCCATTGCAGACGCTGGATGACCTGGTGACGACGCTGAACGATGGCGATGCCGTCTTTGATCGGCCGTCCTTGCCTACGCTCGTCCATGCTGATCTAGGGCTGGGAAACGTTGTTCTGCGTCAAAATCACGCGCAGTGGCACGTGGCGGCGATCCTGGGTTGGGAACACTCACTGGTGGCCGATGCTGCGTGGGAATTCGCGACCCCATGGCGGGACCCTGCCGAAGCGTTGCCGCTCGCCGACTCATTCATGTATGGGTATAAAGAGCGGCGCCCGCTCCAGGAAGATTTGCGTGTCCGCCAACGGCTGTACCGCTTGATGCGGCTGTTTGAGCAGTTGATTGTCACTGCGGATCAGTCGGGCACGACGGAGGAGCGGAAACACACGTTGCAAGCCACCATTGAGCGTTTGCTGAAGCCGCGCTAACGGGCCTTGACACAATCGTTAGAACTGCGTTTGGCGTGGCACACACTCCCCACCAAGCTCAGCGGGTTGCAAGCATCTGGCAGTACACGTCGTAATATTGCTTGGCGAGCGCGCGCTGCGTGTAGTGATCCAGCACGCGCTGGCGGCCTTTCAGCCCAAGCTCCCTCCGTACATCCGGCCGATCCACCAGCGTCCGGATCTTTTCAGCCAGGTCTGCCACGTCGCCCTCGTGAAAAATAAGCCCTGCGTCACCAATCACATGCGGAATCTCGCCGCTATCTGAGCCGATGGGAGGCACACCTGACGCCATCGCTTCGATCAACACGCGGCCAAACTGCTCCTTCCACCGTGGAGTTGTGCGCGACGGCAGCACAAAGGCGTGCAATCGGCGCATTTCATCAGCAACCGCGCCGGAGGGCACCCGTGGCTTTATCTCCACCCGTGCGCGCAGCTGCAGCTCGTCAACGCGCTCCTCGATCCGCGGCAGCAGGTCGCCGTCGCCGACAAGCAGCAAATGAATATGTGGCGGCAGCTGGGCAACCGCTTCGAGCAGATCGAGCACGCCCTTTGGTTCGATCATCCGGCCAAAATAGCCCACCTGAAAGGGCGTTGCCGGCAATGGCTCCGCAGCTGGCTGAAACAGAGCCGGATCGACGCCAAACTGCGGCAGCACATGGATCGGCCCTTGATAGCCATGCCGTTCGATGATCGCTGCCGCCTCGTGACTACCCGCAATTGCCGCCGCGGCATGTTTCAGCGTGTAGCGTTCAAAGGTCGAGAACGGCGGTGGGTAGCGCCGCTCGATATTGGCCCAGTTATAAAAACAGCACTTGGCCCGGTGCTGCACCCCCAGCTGCATGGCTTGAAACGTCGCGAAGTTGAACGACTCTTCGTCGATGTGGAACACGTCGGGCTGGATCAGCTCGACCAGCCGCTTCAGGCCGGGATAAAAGTGGAGATGAAAATGGCCGTTGAGCCACATCGGCAGCACAGCCAGCTGATAGCCCACCGTATGGCGTCGCTCCAGCTGCACAGGGCCGGCGCCAGGCTCGTGCCAGACCGGCGGCACTGCGACGGTCAGCTCAACATCGGGCAGCGCCGCCAGCTCTTCGGCCTTGCGCTGATACGTGCCTACGACCAGCGCTTTGGACAACATCAAAATCTTCATTCCGCAAATCCATGCTGCAAAAGTGTAGATTTATATCTCGTGCGCCGCTTTGCGGCCGGATCCGTGCGCTACGCGTTCGTACACCGCCAGCGTTTGCTGGGCCGTTTGCTTCCAGCTAAAGGCCGCCGCCCGCACAATGCCTCGCTCCCGCAGGGCTGCCTGCGCCTGCTCATCGGCGAGCACCCGCCCAAGCGCGTCCACCCACGCATCGATATCGGTGGGAGGCAGCTGAATACCGCCATCCCCCACCACTTCGCCAACGCTGGTGGTTGCCGATGCGAGCACGGGCGCGCCACACTGCATTGCTTCCAATGGTGGCAGGCCAAAGCCTTCGTAGCGCGATGGAAAAACGAACGCAGCACAGCCGCTCAGCAGCGCCGCCTTCTCCTGCTCGCTCACCGGCCCAAGCAGGGCCACGTCGGCAGCGATTCCTTCCTCCAATATGACTTGATGAATATCGGGGAAGAGCACCGAAACAGCTGTGGGCAAGCGGCCGGCGATGGCAAAGACCACACGTTGGCTCACGGATCGTCGCACCCGCGCAAAGGCGCGCAACGCCGTTGCAAGATTTTTATGCGCTTGAAAACCGCCAATATAAAAGATATATGGAACGTCGAGCCGGAACTTTTCTTGGACTGCCGCAATTGCTTGGCGCGGCTGTGGCTGAAGCGCTTCTGATGCGGCTAGATGCGTGACCTCAATGCGCTGGCTGGGTATGCCCAGTTGCTTCACCACATCCTGTTTCGTGTGGTGCGAGTCGGCGATAATCATGTCCGCCCGGCGCGCTCCGGCCGATGCCAAGCGCATATAGGCCTGGACAGCGCGGCCACCTCGATTTTCGGGCACAAGGATCGGGATCAAGTCATGCACGGTGGCAATGACTGGCATTGCTGCATACCGCGGCGGGCCGAAATACGGCACATGCGCTACGTCCACCCGCAGCTTCCGGCACGCTTGCCCGAAGGCAACGTGTTCAAACCATAGTTTGGCTAGGTTTGCGTTTCTTCGGTCGAAAGGCGTCGGCATGGCCACGGTTTGAATCTGTGGGAGCACGGGTTTGGACTGCTTGCCAAGGCGATAGCGCGGAATAATCAGAATAAAACGATGCTGAGCGGGATTCGCGGAAAAGCGACTCATCAAATGATGCAGATATTGCCCACTGCCAACATGTGGTTCCGTCCAGAACATACCGCTGAGCGCAATCCGCATACATTCCTACGTTCTGCTGCTGGCCGACGTGCCCACGGTATTTTAGCATACGAACAAGATGCTATAATCGAAGCCAGTTTGGCTGAACACAGCGCAGGAAACAGACGAACGCCGATTCATTTCTTCGGGAGCGCGTGATGCTAACAATCGAACAGATCATGGAAATCATCCCGCATCGTCCGCCGTTTTTGCTGATTGATCGCATATTGGAGCTCGAATCAGGCCAACGCGCTGTTGGTCTCAAGCAGGTGACGATCAATGAGCCCTTTTTCGTAGGCCATTTTCCTGGTCAGCCGGTTATGCCCGGCGTGCTGCAGATCGAGGCGCTGGCGCAGGTCGGCGCTGTGGCGCTGCTTAGTCAGCCTGAGGCGAAAGGTAAGCTGGCGTTGTTTGCCGGAATCGACGGTGCGCGCTTTCGCAAAGTTGTGAGGCCGGGCGATACATTGCGGCTCGAAGTTACGTTGGAAAAGATGCGCCGTTCGATTGGGAAAGGCCGGGGTGTGGCAACGGTTGATGGCGCGGTTGCGGCTGAGGGTCAGTTTACCTTTGCCGTTATCGAGCCCCAACGCTAGCTGTGCGTATGGAGCTTGTTTCCCTGATCGCCCGTGTGTTGCGGCTGTGGTTCCGCTTCCGAACTGTACCATCACCCGTCGTGGACCCGGCATCCGTGCTCGTGGTCAAGCCATGCTGTCTGGGCGATGTTTTGCTGACCACACCATTGGTTGCCGCGATCCGGGCTGGCTATCCCACCGCCAAAATCAGCTACGCTGTGGGCACGTGGTCAGCGCCGATGGTGGCAACCAATCCACACATCGACGAAACGCTGCTGCTTCCCGACCGATGGAGCCCTGGCTCGTTGTTGGCAACAGCACAGGTATTCCGCGACCGCCGGTTTGATGTCGTCTTTGTGCCGGATCGCTCGCCAACCCTTACCCTGCTAGTCTGGTTGGCCCAAATCCCACAACGTGTTGGACTTGACAGCGCTGGTCGTGGCTTTGCCTACACCCATCCAGTGCCCTCCACCTTCGGCCCGACGCATGAAGCTCAGGTGTATAGCTCGCTTGCAGCGGCGGTTAAGTTGCCCCCGCCGCCCAAGCGCTTGTTCTTCTTTCCAAGCCCGGAGGCCGAAGCACGTGCGGATCAGTTAGTCGCAGCCGACAATGACAGCAGCGGTCCGTTGGTTGTGCTGCATCCCGGCGGTGGACAAAACCCTGGTATGTCACTGCCTCGTAAACGCTGGTTGCCCGAGCGCTGGGCGGCAGTGGCCGACGCGCTTGCGGCTGAAGGCGCCCGGATTTGGCTCCTTGGCGGGCCGGGTGATGAAGCCGCGGTTATGGCTGTTGCTGCTCATATGCAGTTCAAGGCACGTACCGCTGTGCGCCGCTGGGATTGGGCGGTGCTTGGAGCTATGCTGCAGCGGGCTGATCTGTTTCTGGGCCACGACACCGGCATGATGCACCTGGCGACCGCGGTTGATACGCCGACCGTTGCGGTCTTCGGGCCCAGCGACCCGCAGATGTACGGGCCGTACGGGTCACACACGCGGTACGTTTGGTGCCCTACGCCGGAAAGCCCTTGTTTTTACGCCGGGAGTGCGCCGGCAGAGTGTCCCTGTGCCATGCAATGTATGCGCAACGTCGCGGTAGCCGATGTATTGCAAGCTGCGCACGCGTTGCTCGCGGCGAAACGTATGCAAGGAGCTTAGGATGGAGCGGATTCCGGTATTACAGGTTGGCATGGGCGGCGTTGGCCGCACATTGGTAGAGCAGGTGCTCACCTTCAACGAACGTTTTGGCGGTCGCTACGGCTTTCGGTTTGCGTATGTCGGGCTCGCCGATCGCCAAGGCGCAATTGTCGCCGATGAGCGTATTCCTCCGGCTGTGCTTCTGGAAGCGCTCGCGGCGAAGCGTGCCGGCAGCTCGCTCGCCGATGTACCTGCGGGTGGCCCACTGCTGGATTGGCGCAACCTGTTAACTCCGGTTCCGTGTATCATCGTCGACGTCACGGCGCAAGACGATGCGGAGTTGGGCTTGGCCGAGGCTGTTGTGCAGGGCCATCGGGTGGTGTTGGCCAACAAAAAGCCGCTATGTGGGAGCATGGAAACGTTTCGGGCGCTAACCGAGCGTGGCAATACACGTTATGAGGCTACGGTTGGTGCTGGTTTGCCGGTGATTTCTACGCTCCGCTCGTTGCTTGATACCGGCGATCCCGTAACCCGGATCAGCGGTTGTTTCAGCGGCACGCTCGGTTTTTTGATGACACAGCTCGAAGATGGGCAGCCCTTCTCTGCCGCCGTGCTTGAGGCCAAGCAGCGCGGGTGGACCGAGCCCGATCCGCGTGACGACTTAAGTGGCATGGATGTGGCACGCAAAGCCCTCATTTTGGCGCGAACCAGCGGCTTTAGCGCCGAGATGGAGGATGTAGCGGTCGAGCCTCTTTTTCCCGACCAGCTTGGTGCCCTTTCAACCGAGGAATTCTTGGCTGAGCTGCCAACATTAGACCACGAGTACCGTGATCGTTTCGACACGATTGCTGGGCAAGGCACAACGTTGCGTTATGCAGCGCAGGTTGCTCTTGATCGGCTTAGCGTAGCGCTCACCGAAGTTCCGCGCGATAGCCCAATTGGCAGCTTGCGTGGCCCTGACAATCTGGTTGTGTTTCAAACACAGCGGTATGCCGAGCGGCCTTTGAGCGTGCGGGGTCCCGGAGCAGGTGTGGAAGTAACGGCTGCGGGTGTGCTTAGCGACATGATCGCACTCGGCCGGGAGTGGCGTTGAGTGTACGAGATTCCTTAAACTGTGCCAACATCCACATTACGCAATAGCGCGGGGAAACGGATCTTAGCTCTTTGCTAAGCCATAAACTGAAGAGCATACTTGGATTTGACAAACGTATTTGGCGTGGTACACTACCGCAGCTGTCAACGAATGACGTTCGTGGCGGCCCGCGCAAGCGGTCAGCAAGACCTGAAAAATCAGGCTTGACAAGTGTGAGTGGCGATGGTACACTTCACTAGCTGTCGTAAGGACGGCAAACCTGTCTAGCTCGCTGAGCAGACAACTACAATGAGCAACATATCGAGCGGTCGCCTTTGAAGCACCCTCGATTTTTTGTCGCCAATGTAGGTATTGCACCTGACCAACTGACGTGTGATGCGTGACCTTTAAGGTCACAACAGCTAGCAAATGCGTCGATGGTGGAGTTCACTTCACCACTGATGACGAGTTTGATCCTGGCTCAGGATCAACGCTGGCGGCGTGCCTAA
>JADDQF010000069.1:52421-89837 GCA_016781505.1 bacterium | reverse complement strand
ATACCACGCTAGCCAACAATTTGCTTTCAATTCCGTGGTGTTGAGAGGTTCTGGATAATGGCCAAAGGTCTGATAAATGGGTAGGAGTCGTGTACGCTATTCTGTGACATTTATTCGTCGCTCGATGCAATCACGCTGGCTACGTATAACGATTGTTTTGGGTGTATGTTTTGCGTGGGCACTGGTTTTGTATCAACAAATGCCCATGTTGAAGCCTCACCTTAATCTTATTCAACCAACTTTTTTGGTTGCGGCTATCGTATGGGGAACCCTTTATTTTGTTGGCTTAGGCTTCTGCTGGGCTGTGGTGCTGCAGCACATGCTTGGTGCTGCCAACGGTTTGTCGCTCGTACTTAGCATCCATATTTGGCTTCGCTCGATGCTTACACGCTATGTTCCAGGAAACGTGTGGCACATTGTAGGCCGCGTCGTACTGGCGACACAGCACAATGTTCCGTCGGCATTGGTGATCGCAAGCGCGACGATCGAGCAAGTACTGATGTTGTTAGCCGCACTCATACTGTGTGCTGTCACGCTGCCATTTTGGAGCGCGCAACCAACTGCCAAAGGTTGGCTATTGCTGCTTGTGCCATTTGGTCTAGGCTGCCTGCATCCCAAGCTCCTTAATCGCGTCTTTATGACGGCCAATCGTTTATTGAAGCGTCCTGCCCTGGTTTTTCACCATACCTATCGTGATATCTTCATCTATTTATTGCTCTATGTGTTAGCCATGCTCTGCGCCGGTTTTGCGCTTCTTACGCTCGTCGGTTCGCTCACGCCAGTATCCCTAGCCGCGGTACCATTTATCCTTGGCGCAGCCGCCCTTGCTTGGGCTGTTGGATTCCTAAGTTTCCTTACCCCAAGCGGACTAGGTGTGCGAGAAGCTGTGCTGGTGGCATTATTGGTTCAACAGTATCCACTTCCGCTCGCTGTTGCGGCTAGTCTTGTGTTTCGGCTCGTGTTAACAGTTGGTGAAATGCTTGCCGTTTTGCTCTCATATGGGTTGTCCCGCTTTCGGCAGATATGGGTAACACTGAAATGATTAAAGCAACAACTTCCACAGATTGTACACGCTCTCAACATGTAGCCAACCGCAAAGTGCGTCCTTCTGTGCTGCTCTGGGCTGCGACGCTCGCCTGGGGTATCATGCTTTGTTGGCTTAGCCTTGCCCGCTATGAGGCTTACAACGTTGGTATGCTGGATCTAGGCAACATTGCTCAGGCTATCGCCTCGATTAATCGTGGTGCCCCGCTTGTGTACACGAGCCCTAATGGAAACACGAGCCGCTTGGCAAGCCATGTCGAAGTTATATACTATCTTTTTGCCTTGCTGCTGCGCATCTGGTCTGATCCACGAGCATTGCTTATCGCCCAATCTGTGCTTGTAGCCATGGGAGCGATTCCGGTTTATCGCATAGCCCGCCGCCGACTGCCTGTCACGAGTAGCTTCCATTTTGCGCTCGGCTACCTGCTGTTTCCGACGGCGGTGGCAGCAGTGTTGTTTGATTTCCATGGTGATACCCTGGCTATGCCATTGCTGCTTTGGATGCTGGATGCTCTGGACGCGCGAGCGTGGCTTCGATTCTGGCTGTTCTTGTGCCTTAGCTTGTTGTGTAAGTTTTATATTGCTGCGCCGGTCTTTGCTCTCGGCTTAACGCTGTTAACAGTGCGCACAGCTCCATTTGAGCTGGCGGATTTTCCGCGTCGGCGGCGACTTGGCTTAGCCATCTGCACAACCGCGGCTTTGTATGGCCTCTTGACGCTCTTGGTTGTGCGGCCATTCTTCTCGACCTCGATCAGCGGTCACTCCGGGTCGTATGCGCAGTTCTATTTTGGTGCTGTATCGTCCATTGGCCTTATCGGCGTGCTGGATCGTGTGCTGAATTTGCTGGCAGTGTTAACGCCAAGCGCGTTCTTGTGGTGGCGGGCACTCCCGACGGCGGCACCGGCCTTTGCGATCATCGGGCCGGCCTTGATCAGCACCGGGCCTGGCGCGGCGTATGCCTGGTCGTATCACCATTATGCGGCGGCCGTGCCGTTTATTGTCGCGGGCTCGATCATGGGCGCGGCCCGCTTGGTTGAGCAGACCAAAAATGCCCGGCTGCGCCGCCGTAATGCTGTCGCCGTGGGCGCGCTCTTTTTGGGCGCAAGTCTCGTATTTCATGTCGGCCTCAACGACACGCCGCTTGGGCTCACCTTTTGGCGTTCGGAGCCGGGCTTTGGCCTCAGCCCCGGTAGCTATGGCCGGACCAGCCGGGATGCCTTGAAAGACCGTTGGCTGGCCGAGGCTGTGCCGTCGGGTGTGCCGCTGGCTGCCTCGAACTTTCTGGCGCCACATCTCTTCAAACGCGAGAGCCTGTATCTGGTCCGCTATCCCGACGAGCCGACGGCAGCGCGACTGCCGCAGATTTTGCCGCAGGTGCAGCTCGCCATCCCCGATGCCCTGTTTGATTTTGTGCAGCGGAGCGGCGCTGGCTTTGTGGGTGGAGTAGCCTACGACGTGGATGCGATTCGCCAGCTGCTGCAAGCTCCAACCTGGGGTTTGACGGCGGCTCGCGACGGCTTGCTCCGTTTTGAGCGCGAGCCGCAGCCGGAGCGGGTGCTTCAGCAGCGTATTGCGCGCGTCGCCGATTCGTCTGCAGCGCAGGCCCGCTTTGCGGACGTCATCGAGCTGGTGCAGAGCAGGGTTGACCCGATAGGTGAGCGCCGCTACCAGGCGACCTTTCGCTGGCGGGCGCTGCGCGATTTCCAGCCCGACGAACAGTTTGTGGCCGTCAGCGCTTTGGAGGGTGTGCCACATAACCGCATGGCTCATCTGCCGAGCTATGCGCTGCAGCCGACCACCTCCTGGCGGGCCGGCGATGTGTGGGAAGAACAATGGGAGGTTCAAGTGCCGGCTGGTGTTGCGGGCAGCCATGCCTGGCGCGTGGGCTGGTACGATACCCGCAACTTGTACGCCGCCGAGACCGACGTGCGCAGCCGGATCGGCGACGAGGTCGTGATTACGGTGCTTGAGCTGCCCTAAGCCGCGGCCCGAAGTAGACCGCTTCATCCGTGGTAAACATGCGCTGCCAGCGGTCATCCTGCTCAAGCGCTGCCACCAGCCCCGCCTGCGCTTGGGGGTCCAGCAGCCAGCCGTCGAACCCATACCGCCTTGTCAGCGTGTCAACGGCCTTGCCCTGGCCAAGCTCGATGTAATCAATCCATTGTTGGTATGGGTACAGCTCGATCCGTGGATCGACAAAGACGCGCTGCTCGGGCGCGGCCCAGATCAGATACGAGCCAAAGCCCATATCGTGAAACAGCCGTGCGGGGCGCTGGGGCAGCGCGCGTAGGTGCTCGGTTGCGGCTACCGGAGTTTCTGCGCTGAGCAGCAGCCCCAGTGCCGGCGGCAACCCCAGTTGCTCCTTCCACCACGGCAACGTTGCCACCAAAAGCCCAAGCAGCAGGCCCGCAATCAAACGATTCAGCAGCACGATTTCAGTCGAACGCCGCGATGTTGGTGCCGGCGCGGCCAGTAACCGGGCCGTGAGCGGCGTCGCGACGATGCCAAACCACAGGATGTTCCGTACCGACTGCAGGGCCAGCAGCAGAAACGGCAGCACCAGCAGCCCATCCGCCAATGTTAGTCGTCGCCAGCGCCAGGCTGCCAGCGCCAGAAAGCAGGCCAATAGCCCAAAGAACAACCAGGTATTGGCTGAGTGGAGGTCGTTGAAGGGCGAGGCCCATTCGGTGACGAGCTGGCTCACCGACTGGTTCCCTAATAAGCCCGCGACATAGCCCCAGATACCAATGCCGTGTGGATTGGCCAAGGTTGCCAGCAATGCTGCTGCGCTCCAAGCAGCCAGTGTGCAGCACTCCCGCCAGGTTCGGCCACGCTGATGCCACACCCGCTCCCACACCGCTCCAAGCCAGACCAGCCCGCACAGCACCAGCAGCAGCGTAAATGTGCCATGGAGGTTGACCCAGACGAGCATCAGCAGCGGCAGTACCCACAGCGGTCCCCGACCAGTGCGTCTCCACTCAAGCAGAATCGCAAGCGTGCTGATACAGGGTAGCAGGGCGTAGGTCTGCGGACGAATCTGCCAGTTGCCCATAGCAATCAGTGCGCCGGCTAAGGTCGCGATGGTGGACGCGCGCGGTCCCACGCCTTCACGGCGGCACATGGTGTACATCATCGCAAATGACACGCCGATCAGCACCGCTTGCAGCAATTCCAGCAGCGCCGTGCCGCCAGCTTGATAGCCACCAAACATGATCAGCTGCGCCAACCAGGGCTGATTGAAATATGGCTCTCCGTACTGCGTGTACGAGAAGCGATCCACGGTCGGGACGCTTCCCGTCAGCCAGATCAGCCGTCCCGTCGCCAGGTGCCACCAAAGATCATTCGGCGCGATCGGCGTTAGCTGTACCCGCAGCGCCAGCAGGGTAACGGTAGCCAGGGCCCAGAGTTGATCCAGCGAGGGCCAGTCCAATCTCCGCGCGCTTGTACTCACTGTGCCCCCGCCGAAGGTGTGCGTTGGAAGATGACGGCCACGTCGTCGGCGTAAACTTGCTGCCAGTCTGATCCGGATGCGCTGAGCACACTGATCAGCTTGGCCTGACCAGATCGGCTCAGCAGCGCATGCGTGGCTTGGAGCTCCGCCAGCCCCGCCAGCGCATGAGCTCCTCG
The DNA here is from genome assembly GCA_016781505.1 of bacterium. Classification (GTDB taxonomy): domain Bacteria; phylum Chloroflexota; class Chloroflexia; order Chloroflexales; family Kallotenuaceae; genus LB3-1. Next base: position 85,166 of record JADDQF010000069.1, on the reverse strand, counting down.
ATCAATCTCCCGGTAGCGGAGCCACAGATCGTAGGGATACAGCTCAATCCGCCCATCAACAAAGACCCGCGTTTCCGGCAGCGCCCAGATCAGGTACGAGCCGTACACCATGTCATGAAACAAGCGCGTGTCGGCCGGCAGCCGCTGTTGGCGCAGCCAGTCCACGGCTTGAACTGGGGTGCCGGCTCCAATGTAGATGCCGTCCCGCGTGCTTGCTCCCATCCCTGTGAAGGCTGGTCCAAGCGCAAGGCTGGCCTTGAACGGCGGCTGTACCAAGAGCAAGGGTACGGACAACAGCACGGCGATGCCGTAATTCAGGAAGGGCAGGCGGAGACGGCGTTGGCTGGGCTGCCGCTTCCTTTGAGCAAGCAGCCCGACCACAATTGGCCAGGCGATCATGCCAAACCAGATCACATTGCGGATCGAGCTGAGCGCCAGCCAGCCGAAAGCAAGCAGCACCAGGGCATCCGTGATGTCGCTGTGTTGTGGCCGGCGCAGCCAACCAAGAATGCCGACCAGCAGCGTTAAGGGAACCAAAATACCCGGAAATCTCAGCAAATCCGGCGGCTGCCACTCGCCGCCGAACTGTTGGGCCGCTGGATGCCCAACCAGGTTTTGCACAAAATCGATGATAGCGACACCGCGCGGATTGCAAAATATCGCCAGCCCGCTCACAATCGTTGTCAACCACAGCCACCGCAGCCGATACACAGCGCCTTGGCGCGTTCGCGCCAGCAACCAGGCAAGGGTTTCACCGCCGGCCGTCAACCCCAAAACTCCCAAGCCTAACGCAAAGGTGCCGTGCAGGTTTGTCCACAAGACCATCAGCGCTGGCACCAGGAGGAGCCAGCGGGGCCCGATCTGGCCCGCTCGAAAGGCCCCAACAAGCAGTGCCGTGAGCGCAAAAAGCACCCAGGCAAACATCTGGGGGCGCACGCTGATGTTGTTCAGCGCCATCATGCCGCCGCAGCCGATAGCGAGCGCGGCCAGCCGCCACGAGCCGGAACGGCGCCGTGCTTCCACTCCTACCAATCCATACGCCCCGATCAACAACAGGTTGCGCACGAGCACGATTAACGGTATCCCGCCCAGGACGTGCAGCCCGTATAACACCAGTTCGCTTAGCCAGCTGCCGTAAATAAACGGGGTGTTGGGCGGCAGTGCCCAGCTATGGTTGCTGACACGGGGAATGCTGCGCAATGCGACAATGTCGCGGCCGATGGCCATATGCCACCAGAAGTCAACTTGATCGATCGGAATAAGCGCGGCAAGACAGCCGAATGCAACCAGCACAACCAGCGGCCACAGATGATCGGTTTGGAGAGTAAACTGACGATGGAGGCGCATGTGCTACAATTTGCTTTCGATGGCGGTCAAGCTGCACATCAGGTAATCAATACAGGGAGAAGGACTATACATGGTGATCGATAGTGCGGTGACAACGTCACCCGCGAACGCGAGGCAGCTCGACCGTCCATTGACAACACCCGCCTGCGTTGTTATTCCGACCTACAACGAATGTGAGAATATCCCAGCGTTGTTGCCACGCGTTTTGGACTATGGGCAGCTCAGCGTGCTGGTCGTCGACGACGGCTCGCCCGATGGTACCGGTGACCTGGTGGCGGCCGAAGCAGCCCATAACCCGCGCGTGCATCTGATCCGGCGCTCCGGCAAACAAGGCTTGGGCACGGCCTACCTTGCCGGCTTTCGGTATGCCCTGGCGCGCGGAGCCGAGTATATTTTCGAGATGGACGCCGATTTTTCCCATGATCCCAAGTATCTGCCTGATCTGTTGCACGCGGCCGAGACGGCCTATGATCTGGTGATTGGTTCCCGCTATATTGCCGGTGGCGGCACAACCGATTGGGGTCTTGGTCGGCAGCTCATCAGTCGCGGCGGCAATGTGTATGCTCGGCTGATCCTTGGCCTTGCGGTGGCCGATCTGACCGGTGGTTACCGCTGCTACCGTCGCCGCGCGCTTGAAGCGATCAAGCTTGATCAGGTCAAGTCCAACGGCTATTCTTTCCAGATCGAGATGGCTTACCGCGTCCACCAAGCCGGCCTGCGGGTTGGCGAGGTCCCCATTATCTTTCCCGATCGCCGCGTCGGCGCGTCCAAAATGAACCGCAACATTGTGTTTGAGGCCTTGCTGAACGTCGTACGTTTGCGGCTCGGCTTGTTATAGCTGCCAAGCTGGCGTACAGCATTATAGGCGGCTGGATACGGCTGGTCAACGTGGACCAGACCCTTTCCGCTGTGCCCACAATGTAGAGGTTAACACAGGACCAGATGGTTAGTGACCACGGAGATTTTGCGCGCAGCGGTCGCTATAATGAACCACATTTGGTGGGTTTCCCCAAAGCGAGGTTCTTGTGGTCGAGACTATTCCGGTTGCTGAGCAGTTGCAAGAGTTGCGCGAGACCTATCGCCAGGAGCAAGAGCGGAATCGGCGTGAGCTAGACGAAATCGAGCGCTTGCTGCGTCAAACCCAGACCGAGGCTGAGAAGCTGGCGCAGCGTGACCTCAGCGCGTCCAGCCAATTGCGCAACCTGCAAGCGAATATTGATCGCTTTTCCAAGGAAGACATCCGCAACGTTTTTACCATGGTGCAGGAAGTTCAGGTTCGGCTCGCCTCGGTGCGGCTGCAAGTGGAGCAGATCCAGGCCAAGCAGCAGCGTCTGCGCAGCCGACAAGAAGAGTTGGCCACGCTGACAGGGGTGCTGGCGCAGGTGGAAGAAGGCGTCCGGAGCGTGGCTGGGTCCGGCTCAGCGGCAGGCCCGCAAGTGAACGACACCCTTATCTCGGAAGTGATTCAGGCCCAGGAAAAGGAGCGACTCCGGATCTCGCTCCAAATGCACGATGGGCCGGCCCAAACCCTTTCCAACCTGATCCTGCGGGCCGAAATATGTGAACGGCTGGTTGATCGCGATGTAGCTCAGGCGCGTTCGGAGCTGGCATCCTTGAAAAAAGCGATCAACACGACGCTGCAAGAAACCCGGCGCTTTATCTTTGATCTCCGCCCTATGATTCTGGACGACCTTGGGCTGGTGCCGACGCTGCGTCGCTATGCCCGGGACTTCGGTGAGAAATACAATCTGGAAATTTCGGTGGTGGTCCAGAACATGGACACCCGCTTTCCGCGGCACTACGAAGTCGCTTTGTTTCGCTACGTGCAAGAAGCGCTCAACAATGTGTCCAAGCACGCCAGTGCAGGCTCGGTGCGCGTGGTGCTGGACGCGTTAGGTAATCAGGCCCAGCTGTTGGTTGAGGACGATGGCACCGGCTTCAATATTGCCGAAGCGCTGGTGGAGCGGCCCGGTCGTGTGGCCATGGGCTTTGCCGTGATGCGCCAGCAAGTTGAAACCCTGCTGCACGGGCAGCTGGGGATCGAAAGCGCGCCTGGCCGTGGTACGCGGGTGGTGGCCGCGGTTCCAACGCCCACGGGCTAGCTTCCTGGCTCAGCCGCCGGTCGTGCTTTGCACGCTGGCGGCGCCACCAACACCATCAATCCAGCGGTAGCCGACGCCCCACTCGGTGTGAATTGGCTCAATCTCGGTGGTCACGGCCGCCAGCTTGGCGCGCAGCCGCCGTACATGCACGTCAACCGTACGTGCATCGATATGCTGATCGCCGCCCCACACTTGCCGCAGCAACGCTTCGCGGGTCCAAACCTGGCCCGGATGCGTCGCCAACAGGACGAGTAAGTCGAATTCGCGAGGCCTGAGCTCAAGCGGCTGGCCTTGGAAATGCGCCAGGCGGCGGGCATGGTCAATGTTGATCCCGCTCGCGGTCGCAGGCAATGGCTGCAGCTGAGCGCGGAGCGCTTCGACCTCGGCCGTGCGCCGCAACAAGGCACGAATACGGGCTACCAGCTCACGTGGCGAGAAAGGCTTAACGACATAATCATCGGCGCCTAGCTCCAAGCCCACCACGCGATCCACCTCGTCGCCCCGCGCTGTGAGCACGATCACAGGCAGGCGATGGTTCGCGGCGCGCACCCGGCGGAGCACGTCAAATCCATCCATGTCGGGCAAGCCAAGATCGAGCAGCATCGCGGCGTAGGGCTGCTCGTGCAGCGCCGCCAGCGCAGCCGTGCCGCTGGCGGCACTTGTTACATCAAAGCCGTCACGACGGAGGCGCTGTTCGACCATGGTGGCGATCACACGCTCGTCGTCAACCAGTAAAATACGTTGCATAGGCGTATTGTAGCAGTGTCATGGATCTGTAATCGCTGCGGCGCTTGAACCGTTGACCCAGGGTTCTCCCGGTTTTTATAATGCGGCAATTGAGAGATCTCAGTGCTGCGCTGTTGCAGCTTCGACACACACCGCATCGCGGGAGGCACTTTTTCATGCAATCATCGTACATCGGTTTCCTTATTGGCGCAGCAGTGGTGCTGAATGTGTTGTTGTTGCTCGGGCTGATCCTGATGATGCCGCGCATCTTGAATCGGCAGGAAGGGCGTGCAACAGAAGAAGCAGCGCGGTTACGGGAAATGTTGCTCGACGTGCTCAGCGAACAGGAAGCAGTCACGTTGCGTCAGGCGCAGATCGGCAGCTCAATCTCGTACATGCACGATCAAATTGGTCAGCTGGCCACTGCGGAGCATACAGCAAACATCACCATTACGCCCGAACAGATTGCCGAAGCCACTGGGCTACCGCAGCTGCAGAATCGGATTGAAACATTGCAGGGGCAGCTGGGCGAATGGTTTGAAACGGGCGTGCGCTCGCAGCAGAAACAGCGGCTCGTTGACAGCGAAAGCTGGGGTAATTTGATGGGGCTGCTGGCAACCATGCAGGATCGGATTGCCGTGTTGAATCAAGCAGTTGCCGCGCAGCAAGCACAACCGGCCGTTGCAGCTGATCGGATTGTGGAAGCGCTGGAAGTGGAGATGCAAAGCCTGCGCGGCATTGCGGATGAGATCGCCAGCCTGCAGTGGAAGTTGCGCCGGTCGGTGATTGAGCGGGAAACCAACTTGGCGTCGTTGCGGGCGCAGGTGGGCGGTAGCCTGAAAATGGATCATCGTGCCGCGTAGCATCGCCTCCAAGCCGTAGCCTGTTGGCCTGACACAGCGCTTCGTTCTTGCCCTACGCATCAGAAAAAGGAATCTCATGAGCGTTGTGTATATCGACGAGCAGGCGGTCCATTACGAGGTTTTTGGCAAAGGCCGGCCGGTTCTGTTTCTGCATGGCTGGCTTGGTTCATGGCGCTACTGGCTGCCCTCGATGGAAGTGGCCTCGTCCCACTTTCGAACCTACGCCTTTGATCTGATCGGCTTCGGCGACACCTACCAGCGCGCGATTGAGCCCTCGATCGGCGCCTATGCCGATCAAGTTATTCGCTTTTTGGATGCGCTTGGTATTGGCCGGATTACGTTGGTCGGCCATTCCATGGGCGGTATGGTGTCCCTCAAAACAGCGATCCAGCATCCGGACCGGATCGAGCGGGTGGTGACGGTGGGCGCGCCGATTGTTGGCTCGTCGCTGGCGCCGCTCTTGAAAATGACCGCGTTCCGCCCAATCGCGCGGGGGATGAATGCGCTGCCCTGGCTCACGCAGCGGTTGTTTCACTACTTTCTCCGGGAAGCCGACGAGCAGGACATGCTTGAGATCCTGGAAGACAGCGTCAAGCCGACCGCCGACAGCGTGCGGGCGGCGGTGCGCTCGATGATGCGGACGGATCTCCGACCCGATCTGCCGCGCCTAGCCGTGCCGACGCTGGTGATCCATGGCACGCGCGATGACATCGTGATGCCGAGTCAGATCGAGGTCATTCGGCGGGCCCAACCGACGGCGCCGTTCCTGCGGCAGCTCAGCGTGCAGGGCTCGCGGCACTTCCCTTGGGCCGACCAGCCCGAAATCTTTCATGCGCAGCTGATGGAGTATCTACGTGCTCCCCGCGGCGAAATCATGCCGGAGGTGGCAACCGCCGCAGATGGCCATCGTGCGCATACCCTCGACCACCCCACCCCTTCCATCGATCCCGCCGCCTAGTATCCTCAAAACCTTTGGTGCACCGAGGGACACGTCCCATATAAGCAATAGGTGATTCAGAAGTTCGCGCCTCCTTGTGCTTGCGACATAAGGCGGCGCTGGTTTTCATGAGTCCTGCTTAAGTCCTAAGCTTTAGGCGGATGAACAAAAGGCTAAGCCCTTCCAACGGTGTCTATGCAGCCGTACTGATCCATTCCTCCATCTCCTAACCGATACCAGTGCCGGGCCGTGATCTACAGTCAGCAACCTAAGCGGATGCAAGTGCGTTGTGCTAAAATAAGAGCAGTGAAAGCGGCTGAAGTTCGCCTTGTGATCGACCATGTGAGTAAGCTGTACGGCGCGCGGCAGGTGCTGCACAACATTGTCGCCGAGCTGACCACGGGCGATGTCCTGCTCGTTACCGGCCATAACGGTGTTGGCAAATCAACCTTGCTGCGGCTGCTGGCCGGGTTACAGCGGCCAAGTAGCGGTACGATCCGCTATGTAGCCGCTGGGTGTGAATGGGAGCCGGCGGAGGCACAGCCGTTGATCGGGATGATTGGTCCGGATATTCAACTGTATCGGGAGCTGACGGCGCAGGAACACATGGCATTCGTCGCGGATGTTCGCGGCATACGCTGCGATGCGGCAAGTCAGCGGCAAGCCCTTGCTCGTGTCGGGCTTGAACAACGGGCCGACGAATACGTGGCGCGCTTTTCATCCGGGATGGTTCAGCGCTTGCGGTATGCCCTGGCATTGCTGCATCAACCTCCCGTGCTGCTGTTGGACGAGCCTACCACCAATCTGGATGCGACCGGGGTTGCAATGGTGGAGCGAGTCGTGGCTGAGCAGCGCGCGTGCGGCATTACGGTGATTGCCACCAACGATCCGCGTGACCGAGCGTTTGGTGATTTTGTGCTGCCGTTGGGCGAGGTTTAGCTTTGGCTAAGCAGATCGAACGGCGCCCAGCATACGTAGAACCGAGTAGGTTCCGCACTCCGCACATGGGGCGGGCTATCTGGGCGGTGCTGCGGAAAGATGTGCGGAGCGAGCTGCGGACGCGGTATGCGCTCAATGCCTTGGCGATGTTTGCGCTCACGATTGTGTTGGTTGTCAGCTTTTATCTGGGACCGCGCCTCGCGCCGCGTGAGTCGATTACACCGGCAATTCAAGCAACGCTGCTGTGGGTTGCGCTCTTTTTCGCCGCGCTGACCGGGCTGGGCCGCGCATTTGTGCATGAGGAAGAGGTTCAAACCGCGACGTTCTTGCGGCTCAACGCACCGCCGGCGGCGGTATTTGTCGGCAAGTGGCTGCTCAACGTGATCCTGCTTATGCTGCTGAGCGTGGTGGTGACGGCGTTGCTCGGTTTGTTTCTGAACATGCGCATTGCGAACGTGCTGATGCTGGGGTTGTGCTTGCTTTTGGGCGGTTTCGGTCTGGCGGCGACGGTCACGCTGCTGGCGGCGGTGATTGCCAAGGCATCGGCTCGCTCGGCGCTCTTTGCAGCCCTCGCCTTTCCGGTGGTTTTTCCGCAGCTGGTGATTGCGATGCTGGCGACCGAGCAGGCGCTAACGGGCGCTCCTTGGCGCGCCGCCTTGCCGCAGCTGCAAGGGTTGGGGGCGTATGCCGTAGCGATGACTGCCGCAGCCCTGTTTTTGTTTCCCTATGTGTGGGATGCCTAAGGAGCGCAGCAGCACGCGAACCGGGAACCCGCAGCAAAGCCTTGACGTTGTCTATGTATGTTGGTGTAGATGGTTGATAACATGGTAACTGCACAGTCTCGATCACCACTGAGCTGGGTGCCGCGCGTAGCGAAGGTGGGGCTGACCTTCTGGATGCTCGGCGTTGTGCTCGCGATGTTTTTGTGGGTGCCACCCTATGAAGGTCTGGGCAACACCGGCCGCATTGTTATGATGCATGTGCCAACGGCGTGGCTTTCCACCTTTGCCTTTGCGATTGCCGCCTGGTACAGCATCGTGTATCTACGCCGACGGCAAGCCCGGGACGACGACCGTGCTCTGGTTGCAACCGAGCTCGGTTTCTTGTTCTCCGTTTTGGCCACCGTAACGGGCTCGATGTTTGCCAAGGTGGTGTGGGGCTCGTGGTGGAACTGGGAGCCGCGTGAAACCTCGATCCTGATCCTGCTGCTGATCTACGGCGCCTACTTCGCGCTGCGGTCGGCCATCGACGATCCGGACCGCCGCCGCCAGCTAGCCGCGGTGTATGCGCTGTTTGCCTTTGTGAGCGCACCGCTGCTCACGTACGTAGTGCCGCGCATGTATGAGAACACGCTGCATCCGAACTGCGCGTTTTTGCCCGGGTCACGGTGCAACGGCATCACGCTGGCCAACAACGGCGTTGGGCAGCTTGGCGATCAGCGGCTGCAGCTCCTTAACGTCGAGCGCAACGGCGATTTGGTAACGGCCGTAGTTGATGTATCCGGTGTGGGATTTTCCAATCGCACGACGCTGCGCCCGACGTATAATAGAGCTACACAGCGGCAAGTGGACACGCCGAACTTTCCCGATAGCCGGTTTATGCTGGCGTTGCAGGGTGTAGACGAAACCGGTGTGCAGCTCAACATTCAAGCGCCCGGCAACACTAGCCAGCGCGGCAATGTTGCAACGCGAACGACGTTGTTCGCGTCGCTGATCGGCTTCACCGGGCTGTTTTTCTGGGTTTACAATCTGCGCACGACGCTGCTTGGATTGCAGCGGCGTGTGGAGGCACGGGGGCTTGCGTAATGCTCGGCATTATCAACAATCCCGCCATCGCGATGTATGTCGCAGCAGCCGTTGCGCTGGTCGTGATGATCGGATTTTTTGGGTATTTATGGCGGATGGACCGGAGCGTGCGTGAGCTGCAGCGAGCGCTGGATGCCGAGCAGATCCCTGCTCGCGATGCGGCCCAAACGCCTTCGGTCATTGAACGCGAGCCGCTAAGGCCGCAGCGCATCGAGAAGGAGCTCAGCGATGGCCTCAATCGCCGGTGAGCATAGCCTCAGTCCTGGAGCTTCCCGCCGTACATGGGGCTTGAAGCCGGTCCAGTGGATGATGCTGGGTATTGTGGCGCTTGCGCTGGGCTTTGGCGGCTGGTCGTTGCGCGGCTCGCTGGCACGTGCGGTCACGATCACTGAGGCCAAGCAGGCGGGCGGCACCGTGCAGGTCTTCGGCTACCTGTACAGCAAGGGCGCGTACGACGACAAGCTCAACTGGACCTTTGATATTCAGGACAGTACCGGTGCAACCATCAAGGTGGTGCACGCCACCAAGCCCGGAAATTTTGACGATGCGATCAGTGTGGCGGCAACCGGACGCTTCAACCCAGATAAGGGTGTGTTTGAAGCCGATCAGCTGCTGGTGAAGTGTCCATCCAAGTATCAGGAGCAGGCCTCCAACGGCTAGTTGCCCGGCCGCTACGGTAGCCCAAGCCATTGGTTTAGGTAGATCATGTATTACATTGGCACAAGTCTGATCTTTGGTGCGATTCTGGCCGCGGTTTTTTCGTCGGCATGTTATACGCTGGTGGTCAGCGGACGCTCGCAGCTGCTGCGGTGGGGGCGAGTCGGCGCCTATGGCGCTCTGCTGCTGGCCGGTGCCTCCGCGCTGCTGATTTTGGCGCTGTTTGTGCTGCAGCGCTACGACATCCGCTATGTCTACGATTACAGCTCACGGGAACTTGAGCTGCGCTACCGCATCGCGGCAGTGTGGGCCGGTCAGCCCGGCAGCCTGGTGGTTTGGGCGCTAGCCGGATTAATCATCGCGCCCTTTCTGATGCGGCGCACCCGCCACTACGAGCCCTACGTTCTGGCGCTGCTGATGATGGTGCAGGCGATGCTGATCGTCTTTATGCTGATCCGTAATCCGTTCCTGCCGACCGAGCCGGTCGTGGGCATGCCGTATCCACCCCAGGATGGCCGTGGCCTCAATCCGCAGCTGCACAACGTGTGGATGGTGATTCACCCGCCGACGTTGTTTATCGGCTACGGGTTGTTGGGCATCCCGTTTTGCATGGCGCTGGCCGGCTTATGGCGGCGCGACTACGACGGCTGGGCGCAGCTGGCACTGCCTTGGACCGTGGCCGGCTGGACAATTTTGGGTCTCGCGCTGACCATGGGGGGCTACTGGGCGTATGAGTCACTGGGTTGGGGCGGCTACTGGGGCTGGGACCCGGTTGAAAACTCGTCGCTGGTGCCCTGGCTCACCGGTGCCGCGCTGATGCATGGCTTGCTGGTACAGCGGACACATGGCGGCTTACGTCGGGCCAACTTCTTTTTAGCGATCCTGACCTACGGCCTGGTCTTTTACGCCTCGTTCTTGACACGCTCCGGCGTGCTATCTCAATTCTCGGTGCATTCGTTCGTGGAGGAAGGCCTCAAAGCTGTCATGCTGGGCGCGATGCTCACGCTGGTGGTGTTTGGATCGGGCTTGTTGCTGCTGCGCTGGCGGGATGTGCCGCGCAAGCCGTTATCCGAGGCGCTGCTGTCGCGGGATACGGTGTTTGTGCTGCTGATGCTGACGTTTGTGATCGTCGGGCTGGTGATTGCGTTTGGCACGTCGATGCCGTGGATCACGTCGATCAAGGGGCTGAGCTATAACCTGGAGCAGTTTTTTGGTCGGGCGTTCAACATCGACAACGGCACCCAGTTTGGCGGACAGCCCTTCACGGACGGTCGCTTCTCGCTGATGCCGGATTTTTTCAAGAGCACCACAAGTCCGCTTGCGCTGGTGCTGGCCATGCTGATGGCGATTGGCCCGCTACTGGGCTGGCGCAACACCGATGGCCGTAAGCTGCTGCTGGCAGTGCGCTGGCCGTTCGCGGCGGCAGTTGTGCTGACCAGCGTTGGTATCTTCTTGGGAGTACGCCACGGCTTGTCGGTTGCGTTTGTGGCGGTTGCGACATTTGCGCTCGGCACGAACCTGCTGATGATCGTGCGTACGCTGCGTTCCGGCTGGCTGCGGATCGGCGGCTATCTGGCGCATGTCGGCATGGCGCTGCTGTTGGTGGGAGTAGTCGGCTCGTATGTGTACGCCTCGCCCGAGGAAAAAGTGGTCATTCCCCAGGGCGAGACACAATGTATCTTTGAGCACTGCTTTAGCTTCTGGGGCTACGACGAAAAGCCGAATGGCAAGCATGTGCTGCGCCTAGAAGTTGCACGAGATGGCGGGGAACCGTTCATCGCCGCCCCGGATGTGTACTTCAATGCGCGCATGGGCGCCGATGTGCGCACTCCGGCGATCAAGCGCTACCTGTGGCAGGATCTGTACATCTCGCCTGAGCAATATCTGCCCGCGGTCGACCTGAACTCGGCCGAGGTCGTGCCGGGCGTGCAGCAAGAGATCGGGCCGTACAGCATGCGCTTCGACAAATTCGATGTGCAGGATCATCTGGCGACCGATAAGTATGCGATCGTGCAGGCTACCGTGACCGTGACCTACGAAAACGAGGTCCAGGTGCTCACGCCGCAGCTGCGGTTGGAAGCGGACAAAGTCTTTACCGAGGTTCCGGTTGCCCTGCCCGACGGCAAGTCACTGGTGCTGGAAAACATCAATCCCGGAGCGCAGATGGCGAAGCTGCGCGTCGATGGCCTCAATCTGCCGCCGGTGCCCGCACGCGCCGTCTTTACGGTCAGCACCAAGCCGGCAATTGCGCTGGTGTGGCTGGGCGCACTGCTGATGGCGTTTGGCGGAGCACTGGCTGTGGTGCGCCGGCGTTGGGTCCAGGCACCTGCGCCTGAGGTCGTACGCAGTGGAGGCGGTGCGCTCGGCACAGGCGCACTCGGCTGGCGCGGTACGTATCGTTAGATGAAACTTCGGGAAGACCCAGACCACTACGCGATCCTGCAGGTAACTCCGCGGGCCTCGCGCGACGAGATTGCGACGGCCTACGAGCGACTGCGGGAGCTGTATAGTGCCGAGCGGACGGCGGAGGCCGCGCCGGATCTGCAAGCGCTGGCAACCCAAAAACGGCAGCAGCTGGAGCAGGCCTATGCGGTGCTGACGGATGCCGCTCGGCGTGAGGCCTATGACCGCCGGCAAGGTTTTGCGCAAGGCGTGGCCGAGGGGGAGACGCTCGACTACAGGCCACTGCCGCCTGCCCACGGCCAAGAGCGCAACACCGTTCCAAGCGTGGCGGAACGGCCGCGGCCAGCGCGAACGGCTCAAAGATCTGGAGTGCGTGGCTGGCTGCCGGGGCTGGCGCTTGGGTCGGCGCTGCTGGCCGTTTTGCTCTTGCTGCTTCTGAGCGGCGTGCGCACAACAAGCGGCCCGGCGGCCTTGGCGACGCCGACCATCAGCGGTGTTACGCTGCCGTACACCGAGGCGCAACTTAACCTGTATCGGACGCAGGCCACGGCAAGTAATACGGCTCAGGCGTGGATCGAGTTCGGCAACGCCGTGTTTGATAATCTGCAAACCCTGCGCGAACAAGCGCCACAATCACCGCAATACTGGGGATTGTTGGGCGGCTGGCTCGATGCGGCGGAGGCGTACGGGCGTGCGTTGGCGATCCAGGATAACGCCACGGTGCGCGCCGACCGCGCGCTCGCATTGTTCAACTATGGTCAAGATGCTCCGGATCCGCAACGTGTGGCGGAGGCGCTGGCTGAGGTTGAGCGCGGTATCACCGGGGAGGTTGCTGAGCCACGGGCGTTGATCAGCTATGGCCTGATCTTGGCGCAGGTGCAGCCGCCGCGCCGCGAAGAAGCTTTTGCGCTATGGCGTAAAGTACGCGAGATTGCGCCCCAATCGCCCGAAGCGCAAACCGCTGAACGTTTACTACAAAGCTATGGACAATCCTGACATGACACAAAATTACTACACGCTGCTGCGGGTGTCTCCGACAGCAACCACCGATGAGGTGCTGGCCGCGTATGAGCGTCGGCGCGCTGAGGCAGCGGACGAGCTGGGCGACGTGGCCGAGCTTAAGCGAGCTGCCGAGGTGTTGTCGCATCCTGACAAGCGAAGGGCGTATGATGCCAGCCATGGCGTCGCAGCTCGGGCCGAGAAGCGGGGTATTAGCACGCGCGAGGTAGTGTACGGGATCATGGGGGTGGTGTTGGGCTTGCTGGTGTTGAGCGCTGTGTGGCTGCTCAGCGGCGGTCAGCCTGAAGCAACCGCTGCCCTGACCGAGGTCAAGCCCTACGCCGCTCCCAACTTCACGCTCCAAAATCTTGAGGGCCAAACTGTTTCGCTCAGCGATTACCAGGGCAAGGTTGTGTTGCTTAACTTCTGGGGCACCTGGTGCGAGCCATGCAAGCAGGAAACGCCCGCCCTGCAACGGTCGTACGCCAAACTAGGGGCCGACGGACTGGTGGTGCTGGGCGTTAACCTGCTCAACAGCGAGCGCACCTTTAATCGCAACATCGAGCATGTGCGCCAGTTTGCCAATCAGTACGGCGTCGAGTATCCGATTGTGCTTGACGATAGCGGGATAGCCACGCAAGCCTACGGTATTTCGCCGCTGCCGACCTCCTTTTTTGTTGACCAGCAAGGCAAGGTGCGCTATATTCGGGTGGGTGAACTTACTGCAGCGGACGTTGAACAAACGTTTCGGCATTTGCAGACCGGTACGGATCAAGCGCGCAACGAATAGGAGTGGTGCATGGCCGAACGACGTGTTCTGATCGTTGATGATGACCCGCAGCTTCGCGAGACGGTAACACTCGTTCTCCAGACGCAGGATTATCAGGTCTTTGCGGCGCCGACGGGTAAGGATGGGCTCAGCCAGGCTGCAAACGCCGCGCCGGATCTGATTATTCTGGACGTTATGCTGCCGGATATGGAAGGCTTTGAGGTGGTACGGGAGCTGCGCCGGCTCTCCAACGTGCCCGTGCTGATGCTGACGGGACGTACCGAAAGCACCGATATTGTGAGTGGGCTTGATAGTGGCGCGGACGATTACCTGACCAAGCCCTTCAAGCCCGACGAGCTGCTGGCCCGCGTGCGGGCCCTGCTGCGGCGCGTGCCGTCGACCGATCAGCCGATCAGCGTAGGCGACGGACAGGTCGAGATCGATACCAAGATGCGTGTGGTGCGGGTGCGCAACGAGCAAGTAGACCTGACGCCGACCGAGTATCAGCTGCTGCTGCTGATGGCTCAGCATCCAGGCCAGGTCATGGATCATCATACGTTGCTGCAGCGCGTATGGGGCGACGAGTATATCAACGACACCGCCTACCTCAAAGTGTATATCTGGCATCTACGCCGCAAGCTTGAGCAAAATCCGCACGATCCCAATATTGTGATGACCGAGTGGGGCGTAGGCTATCGCTTGGCGCCCTGATCACCCCCACATAGCTGCGTAAACAACTATTGACGGAGGCATAGCGGCCTCCTTGATGCTCGGCTGTTTTTTGACGCACATGCGTAGCACTGGTAGGATACACCCCGTTCAGCTCATCCGGCATCATATTCACAGAGTAGTGAAGGTTTAAAGCGTCGCCATGAACGACACGATTGTCCCTGTTCGCGAAATCTACTGGAATATTCAGGGTCATATTCCGTATATCCAAACGTTGATGTACGTGTTGGCGGTTGCCTCGATCGGCACGCTCTCCTATGGTATCTGGCGCGACGTGCGGCGCTGGCGGCGCGGCCGTCCTGCCCGGCGTGATACACATCTGGCGGCGCGTCTGAGCGAGTTTTTGCAGCAGATCTTTGGCCAGAAGCGGGTGCTGCGCGACCGCGCGCCCGGCATCATGCACACGCTGATCTTTTATGGCTTTTTGACGCTGTTTATCGGAACCGACATTATTGCGCTGGAAGAAGACTTCACCATCCCAACGCTTGGCCCCGACGCCGGCAAAATTTTGACGGGCACGTTCTACCCTTTCTACGAGTTTATCCTTGATACGCTGGGCTTGCTGTTCGTGGCCGGGTTGGTCTGGGCCACCTACCGGCGCTATGTCACCAAGCCTGACCGGCTCGACAATCGCAACACCGACTGGTGGGTGCTCGGCGCGATGCTGTTTATCGGGATCGGCGGCTATCTGATCGAAGGGATTCGGCTGCTGAATCAGGAGATCGGCGGCGTGCGCGTGTTTACCCAGAGCTGGGCGCAGTATGCCTGGGTTGGCTACGGCCTGGCCAATGTGTATCGGGTGCTTGGCCTGGAGGGCGAGGCCGGGCTGATCGTGCATCGATTGCTGTGGGTGCCGCACATGATCGTCACCTTCGCGTTTGTGGCGTCGATCCCCTACACCAAATTCAAGCACATCTTTTACACGCCGCTGAACAGCTTTTTCCGCGACACCGATGCCAAAGGCGCATTACCCAAGATCGAGGATATTGAAGACAAGGAAGAGGAAGAGCTGGGCATCAACCGCATTGCCGACCTTACCTGGAAGCAGCGCCTGAGCCTGGACGCGTGCATGCGCTGTGGTCGCTGCCAGGCGAACTGCCCGGCCTATGCTTCGGGCTCGGATCTGTCGCCGAAGTGGCTGATCACCAAGCTGGACGACCTGATGCGCGGTGCGCCCGTGCTGATGAAAGACGGCACGCTGGTCCATCTGACCGAGGATGAAAGCAAGCTGGCCGCGGCTGATCGCGCGCCAGCTGAGCCCGTGCATGAAGGCAGCAACGGCGAGCTACACGGGCTCAACCGCTTCAAAGGTGGCGATGTCAAGTTTGTGAAGGGCAATCCCGAGACGATCCCACTTTACGGTAATTTCATCTCCGAGAACGAGCTGTGGAGCTGCACGACGTGCCGCGCGTGCATGACGGAGTGTCCGGCGATGATCGAGCATGTGGACGACATCGTCAATATCCGGCGCAAGCTGGCGCTGGTTGAAGGCGATGTGCCGGACGGCGTGCAAAACGTGTTGACGGGCATCGAGCGGAATGGCAATCCGTGGAAGCTGCCGCAGCGCGAGCGGTCGGCCTGGGCGGATGGACTTGACGTGTCCACCCTGGCCGAGGTCGAAGAGGTGGACGTGCTCTACTGGGTTGGCTGCGCGCCCAGCTACGATGCACGCTCCCGCAACACCGCCAGAGCAATGGTGCAGCTGATGCAGCGGGCGGGTGTCAACTTTGCCATCTTGGGCGAGGAAGAAACCTGCACCGGCGATCCGGCCCGGCGCATGGGCGAAGAATTTTTGTACCAGACCCAGGCGCAGGCGAACGTCGAGACGATGGGCCAGTACAAATTCAAGCAAGTTGTGACGACCTGTGCCCACTGCTTCAACACAATCAAAAATGAGTACCCGCAGTTCGGCGGCGGCGCCGGCAAAGACTACGAGGTTGTACACCACACGCAGTTTCTGGCTGGTCTGGTCAAGGACGGCAAGCTGCAGCCCACCGAGCGCATCGACGAGCGGGTAGCCTACCACGACCCGTGTTACATTGGTCGTTACAATGACGTGTACGACGATCCCCGCAATCTGCTGGCTGCCATCCCGGGGGTTGATCTGGTCGAAGTGCCGGAGCGCAATCGGGAAAAAGCGATGTGCTGCGGCGCGGGTGGCGGAAACGTGTGGATGGAAGGCTGGGGCAAAAAAGGGATCAATGTGATTCGGCTTGAGCAAATTCAAAAGGCCGAGCCGACAACACTGGCGATGAGCTGTCCGTTCTGCATGGTGATGTTTGAAGACGCAGCCAAGAACACAGGCGTTGGCGACACCTTGGCGCGTAAAGATGTGGCCGAGCTGCTGTTGCAATCATTGCCGGCCCAAGCCCAGGGCACACCATCCGCCTAAAGCCGCTGGATGCGGCGCCCAGCGCACGTGGCGACGAACAATTGAATTTGATGTTGTGCTCTCGTGAGCTGCCATGCCCGTGGCCTGTTCGCGGGAGCATTGTTTTTGGGACTTGGCGCGTCAATCTTGCTAAAAGAAGGTGGGTATCACTGGAGGAAGGAGTTGTGTATGCAGCACAATAATTCAGCGCCAAGCATCGCGACGGACGACGAGCTACGGGAGGTGCTGGCCGCGGCGCGCATGATTGCGGTGATCGGGCTGAGTGACGATGTTGATCGCCCCAGCTACGGCGTTGCGCAGTATCTGCAACGCCAGGGCTATCGCATCATTCCGGTCAATCCCGAGATATCCACGGTGCTGGGCGAGCCCGCCTATCCCGACCTGCTGTCCGTTCCCGACGCGGTCGATATCGTGGATATTTTTCGGCGGTCGTCGGCGGTGAGCGGGCACGTCGACGAGGTGATCGAAAAGGGCGCTAAGCTGATCTGGATGCAGCTGGGCGTGCGCGACGACGCGGCGGCTGACCGAGCGCGCCGAGCTGGCATTCCGGTTATTACCAACCGCTGCTTAGCCGTGGAACATAACCGCCTGGTACGCTGGCGCCGCTGATGGGGAGCTAGCAGCTCGGCTGGTGGCCTCAGCAGCGACTGGTTGCTGAGGCCACCCTGTGGATGGTGGTGTGAGCATAACAAAGCTTCGTTGAGCAAGCTTCGCTATGCTCGGCTTCAGTGGCTGCGACCATGGGCTAGCGTTCGTTACCGTACGTTGAGCGCACCTTTGTGGCCGGCTTCGTAGTGGCCGGGCACCGTGCAGATGTAGGGATAGCCGCCAGTCTCGGGCAGGGGCGGTACCTCGATATTGGTTGTGGAGCCGGTGATGGTCTCACTCCAGGCGATCACGCCCTCGATGTTGGACGGATCGCCATTCTTGGCCTCCGCTGCGTCCGCCACAGCCTGCTCCTGCCCTGGCTGCACCAGCACCCAGTTGTGCGGCTGATCGGACGGGTTGTTATACTGCACCACAATCGGCGAGCCGATCGGTGCCTGCATCACGCCCTGGCTGTACAACGGCTCGCTCGGACTGTTGGTGATCGAAAGCGTCAGAACATTTCCGGTTGGATCTCCATTTGCACCGGTCACCGTTGTCCCTGCCGGTTCCGCCGCGCCCCCTTGTCCGCCCGTTGCCGTCGCCGTCGTGCCCTCGTCTTCGCCCGTTGCCGTCGCCGTGGCGGCACCCTGCTGGTTGATGCTGTCGAGCGGCTCGTTCGCGCCTGGCTGCTGCGCGTTCTCGACCGCCTCCCCTGCCGTGGCGGTTCGACTCAAGCTTTGGTCGATCTCGTTGTTGCCGCAGGCAGCAAGGGCTAATACTGCCACTAAGCTAGCAACGCTCCATACTTCTCGCCGTCGCATTCTGCCTTCTCCTTGTCCTATCCGTGTGGTTCGACCCTATACATACAAACAGCCCAACCCCTTGCAGGGGTTGGGCCACCATTTTTACGTGATTGAAACGTTGACTACTGGATCGTCATCGTGCCCTTCATGCCCGCCTGATAGTGGCCGGGAACGGTGCAGATGTAGGGGTACGTCCCGGCCGGCGTCGCCGGTACCTGAACCGTTTCATTACTACTAGTAATTGGCTTACCGCCTGCAATCACACCGGATATGCCGGTCGGATCTCCACCCTTCGCCATAGCGGCCTCCGCGACCGCTTGATCCTGTCCTGGCTGGACAAGCACCCAGTTGTGCGCAAGGGCTGCCGGGTTGTTGAAGGTGACACTAAGCGCCTGGTTTGCGGCCCCGGTCAGCGTCGTTTCAGCAAACTTCAGCTGGCCCGTCGGGTCAGCGTTCACTGTGATGGCAGCGCCACCGGCTGCCGCACCACTTGCCGCACCACCGGTTGTTCCGCCGGTTGTTCCACCGGTCGTACCGCCTTCGTTACCGCCGCCGCCACCACATGCGCTGAGTGCCAGCGCAGCCGCCAGTGCAATACCGCCAAAAAATTTGTGCGTGTTCATTCGTTAATTCTCTCTAAAGTGTGGTATAAGGGCACATCCGTGCCATACGTTTGAGCTACGGTGCAACCGTAAGCTCGCCTACCATACCCGCCTGAAAGTGGCCGGGAACGGTGCAGATATATGGGTAGGTACCTGGCTCAAGCGCCGGAACCTCGACCGTCTCACTGCTGTTGGAAATTGGTTTGCCGCCAGCGATTACCCCCGGAATGCCGGAAGGATCGCCGCCCTTTGCCTGCGCTGCCGTCGCTACAGCCTCGGCTTGATCAGGCTGTACCAGTACCCAGTTGTGCTGCAGCGGAGCAGAGTTTGCAAAGTTGACGGTGAAACCGGTGCCTGCTTGAGCTTGCAATGTCGTCTGTTGGAATTTGAGCGCGCCGCTCGGATCAGCCGCTGCCGTTAACCCGGCGGCATCACCTTCGGCGGCCGCCGCGGCACTTGCTTCCTCGACTGCGGTCTGGGGTGCAGCATCTGCTGGCTCGCCCGTCCCGCCTTCGGCCGTCGCTCCCAATGTCATGGTGCCCTTCATCCCGGCCTCGTAGTGGCCGGGCACGGTGCACAGGTAGGGATATTGGCCGGCCGCGGTCGGCGGAACCTGAACAGTTTCGCTCCCATTCGCGATCGGAGCACCACCCGCGATCACGCCATTCAATCCGGCCGGATTACCGCCGGTTCCCTTGGCGGCATCGGCAACTGCTTGCTCCTGCCCTGGCTGTACGAGCACCCAGTTATGCTCCAACGCCGCAGGATTGTTGAAATTCACCGCGATCGGCGTATCAGCCGGCCCGGTTAGTGCTGTCTGTTGAAACTGTAAACCATTGGTGACCGCCGCAACGTCAACCGTCGCCGGGCCGGCATCTCCCGCCGGCGTATCCTGGCCGCCAGTTGAGTCCGCAATGATCGAAGGGTCAGCGCGGCTGCATCCGGCCAGTGTGAGAGCTACTGCTAAGGCCGAAAGCGCGAGCAAGCCGCGAACCTGCATACACCACTCCTTTGACTACCCACTTCAGCTGCCGATCATCTTGTGATCGACGCTGGGGATTGTAGCATACTTCACAAACTCGAACAATCGGACCAATAGCCTAGGTCCATCGCCGTTATGAACCGACCAAAGCCCCTTTACGGGCCTGATGTACTGCGTTAACCTGCCGCGTTCGACATATAAAGTTAAAGCGAGCCCCACACCAGCAGAAGTTATGCCATAGCGGGCAGTCTAGCGCTGTTCAACCCATCACCCGAGATTGCCTCCCATGTGTGCTAGCGGCCATTCCAGTACTGCTCATAATCTGCGCCGAGCCGAACAACGATGTCCACTCCCGGCGGCGCATCGTCCGACGAGCCTTCAACAATCGGCATATCGCCCAACGTTGCGCTTAGACGCTCACGCGTGGCAGGGTGATCGCCGTAATCGATGATTTGGCTGCGTTCGGTCTGCTCAGCATCGGCGGGATCGGTTGTGCTAAAACGCTCGTCGGCCAGTACATCGGTAAGCGCGCCGGCAATGCCAGCCGTGCCCACGCCATTTTGCACCTGAATGGATGCCTGCTCCTTGGCCTCGCCGGGCGCGGAAAGCGCTTCCTGGACCAGGCTTTGCACATCCGCCGGATTCCAGACGAGGTCGGAGCCGATCTCTTGCAGGCCAACGCGCTCAGGATCAAGCCGATATTGCGCGAGTCGGCTGGGGTCTACCCGGGCCAGCAACGCCGACATCACCAGAGCGTCGGGCCGCCCGATCGGCATTGTGGTGCGGGTAGCGCTGCTGGCGGCATTGACGAGCCGCATTGCGGCCAGGGGTCGCAGCACGGCAGGCTGCTCGCGGAGCGCTTGAACGATGGCGCGAAGCACCTGTTGCTGACGCTGCGCCCGGCCGAAATCGCTGTCGGCGTGGCGGGTACGAACGTATTGCAGCGCGGTTTCGCCGTTCATATGTTGCGGCCCGGCGGGAATCCGAATGGTGGTATAGCCAAAATCAGCGGTCGGATACTCGGTGTCAACAATCTCGCGCGGCACATCGACCTTGATGCCTCCCACCGCGTCGATCAGGTCGGCAAAACCATTGAAGTTGATGGTAGCCACATAGTTAATGCGGGCATTGTGCGCGGGGAGGTCCAAAAAGCGCTCCACGGTGTCCGCGGCTAGCGCCGCACCGGCCGCGGTTGGGTCGGTACCCGCGCCATACAGATCAGCCGCATTTTCATACCCGCGGGCAAATGCGGTGTTGATTTTGGCTTCGCCAAATCCTGGCACCTCGGCCGCTGTATCCCGCGGGATTGACAGCATACTACCCCAACCGCCAGCGGGATCAAGATGCAGCATGATCAACGAGTCCGAGCGGATGCCTTCCTCAGGAAAGTCTTCCCGCAGGTCGACGCCCAGCAGCAAAATGTTCATGGGCGAGGTCAACAGGTTCGTCGGGGGGCGGCTTGTGCGCACGTCGGCTAGCGCAACCTTGCCTGCAATCCGCTGCTGAAAAACGATCAAGCCAACACACGCTAGCAGGAGCGCGCCGATCAAAAACAGCAGGGTACGGCGGAACCAACGTCGCACCGAGACCGGGCCTTGGCCGGGCCGCGGCAGTGGTGGCGCGACCCGTGCGGGTGGCTGATGGTGCGGTTGACGCGGCGGCTGGGGCGGTGGCTGCCGTGGCGGTTGTGCGCGGCTGGGCGCCGGCGCACGCCGATCCTGCGGCGGACGATCCGGTGGACGCCGCATTGGAATTGTGTTGTCGGTGTATGGCTCGTTATATGGCTCGGGCTGGGGCTCTCGTCCTGACATAATTATCCTTTAGCTTGTTGGGTGCATTGTAATCGAACTACGGCATGCCAAGACCGCCAAGCAGATCCTTGGCGGTCTCCGTACCAACCTTGTGTTTCAAACCCAGCCCTAGCGCAGTAGGCGGGTCTAGGGCCACATGTCGAGCCAGTAGGTACCTGCTCCAGCGACCACCAGCATAAGGGTGAGCATCAGCAGGTCGTGGAGGCCGATGCGCCAGCGCCGGCGGGGCCTGACAAAGTGACTGGCCAGCCAGTAACAGGCGATGCTGAAGAGCGGATACGCGACGTAGGCATAGCGGTACACGGGCTGGACGACCGGACCATTGGGATTGTTGTAGTCGATCAAGCCATAGGTGAAATTGTTGAACGGCGGCATGTTCATCAGCATATTCGCGTCAAACATCATCATTGGCCGTGCGATGTCCATGGCCATGCCGTGACCGGCTGGCACCGGAACCGCGCCAGGATTGGTGCCGCGCATCACGATCGACGTCATAGCGCTGAAGGGGCTGACCGCCAGCGCCCGGGATGTCACGGGCATGCCCGGCTGAGCGCTCGCCGTGCGCAGCAGGACGTAGAAATACGAGCCAACCACGATCGCCAGGATACATAAATAGGTCATGATCGTCGCGCGTAACGTGCGTTTTGCTAAGGTGGAGCAGAGCAAGCCCAGCATGCCGGCAGCCAGCGCCGTCAGCAGCAGCAACAACAGCGCCTTGACCAGATCGCGGGGAGCGACGCCGCCAAAGAGCAACACAACACTGCCAAGCGGCACGGCCGCAAAGATCAGCAACAGCACATACCACAACGCCGCCACAAGCTTGCCCGACAAAATACGGCCGGGCCGCAGTGGCGTGGCAATCAGCAGATCATAGGTAAGCTGCTCGCGCTCGGTGCTGATCGCACCCGCGGTAAGGGCGGGTGTTAGAAAGACAATCAGCAGCGTTTCGGCCAGCGCGAGGGCGGCAAACAAACCTTGGCCGACGTGTGCGCTGATGATCTGCATGCCGTTTTGGGCCTGGCCTTCAAATACGCGCAAAATGCCGTAGCAGACCAGGCTTAATCCGAGCAGATAGCCCGTCAAAATCAGGTAGAGCCGCCCGCCGCGCATGCGCGAGCGCAGCTCCTTAACGATGATCGGATTAGGTTGCAGGACACTAAACATATTGCTTCCCCAATGCGTCGCGGGCTCTAGGCGCAGGTTACATATTTCCGGCCCGGCGCTGCGACTGCGGCTTGATGTGTGTTACGCAGCGGTCAGCTGCAAGAACAACTCTTCCAAATCGTTGGTCTCGTCCACAAAAGAGGTCAGGGCGACGCCCGCAGACACAAGTCGGCTGATCAGTGCTGCCGTTGCTTCGGGATCGCCAGCCCACGCTACCTGCAGCATAGTCGGGGCAGCGTGAAACTCCGGTAGCCGTTGGGTTGTGGACGTGTCCGCAGGCAGGGCCGGCGTGTCGTCTTCCAACGCCTCAATCGGCCCGGTGCCCGGTGTGGCGGCAAGCACCGCCTTCGCCTGCTCCAGGCCCCGCAGCACGCCGATCCGCAGGCGTCGTTCGCCGCCCAGCTGCCGCTGCACCTCAACCAGGGTACCACTCGCAACCAAATGGCCACCCTGCATGATGCCCAGCTCCGTACACACCTCGGCCAACTCCGACAAGATATGCGACGACAAGATAATGGTCTTGCCCATGTCCCGCAGCGTGCGGAGCAGCTCACGCAGCTCAACCCGTGCGCGTGGATCGAGGCCAGATGCCGGCTCGTCCAACAGCAAGATCGGCGGATCATGAACCAGGGCGTGCGCCAAACAGAGCCGCTGCTGCATACCACGCGACAAACTTTGCACAAACGCGTCGCGCTTGGGCGTCAGGTCCACCAGCTCAAGCAGACCATCCACGGTGGAGCGACGCTTGGCCGCGGGCAACTTGTGGCAGCGGGCAAAGAAATCAAGATACTCCCACACGCGCAGGTCGTCGTACACGCCGAAAAAGTCCGGCATGTAGCCCACCAGGCGCTGCGAGGCGCGGCCGTCGCGGTCAAGGCGCTCGCCCAGCAAACGCACATCGCCGCTGGAAGGCTCCAGCAGCCCGGCGACCATGCGCAGCGTCGTCGTCTTGCCGGCGCCATTTGGCCCGACAAAGCCATAAATTGTGCTGGGCTGCACGACGAGATTAAGCTGATCGAGCGCCAGCGTACGGCCGTAGCGTTTGGTCAAGTTGGTGGTTTCAATAGCCGCGGTCATTGCAAAGTTCCCTCGACGCTCAGATCCATATTGACGCATCCGCCGCCCTTGCCCTGCATAGCGGCAGCTTGCCAATCCATCCGCATTTGCAGCGTGCCGGTAGGACTGAAGAAGCGCTGCGGCTGCTCAAGGGGTACCGT
Organism: bacterium; assembly: GCA_016781505.1. Lineage (GTDB taxonomy): Bacteria > Chloroflexota > Chloroflexia > Chloroflexales > Kallotenuaceae > LB3-1. Next base: position 61,331 of record JADDQF010000069.1, on the reverse strand, counting down.
GTTGGTGCCGTTATCATGGGGCACCCACTGGTTGGTCGACCAATCGTACACGTCGAACTTTGTCGCGCCCGGCGGTGGCCCTTCGCTTTGTACGTAAACGGTCGCTTTGTCGAGCTTGACCGACTGCAGCTCCAGCGGGAGCTGCAGCGTGGTTGTGAGCACGCCGGTATCCATATACCAGCCACTGCCAAACTGGGTCATACAGGGTCCGCCGCCCATCGAGCTGACTTCTATCGAGGGCATGATCCAGCCACGCGGCAACTTGACGTGGCCGCCTTGTTCGTATTCGGCTCCAACCGGCGCCGTGATCAGGGCTAGCTGTTGCTTATGAATGCGGCCTTCGCTGATGTTGAGCTCGATTGGGGCTGTGTCGAGCCAGCCGAGCAACATCGGTTCGGTAGGCCGGTCGTACGGCGTGCTAAACAGGGCATCCAGCACCATCATCTGCATCCGAACCTCGGCTGGCGGCTGCATCGGCTTGTTAAAATCCCATTTGTCGCGCAGCAGCAGCATCGATAGCGATCCGCCCCACTCCAGCGCCGGCGCATCGGAGAGCTTAAGCTCCACTGTGCGGGATTGTCCCGGCTCCACATCGCCCACTTTGGCAATGCGCATGTTTTGGAACAACGCCACGTCACGAATCAAGGTCGTGCCAGTGTTGTGCACCGTGCCGCGTAAAATATCGTCCCCAAGCGTGAGCTCAGCTGCCAGTGGCGTGCTATCAAGCATCTGCTCGGCAGCAAAGGTACTCATCGACCATTGGGCGACGTTAAGATCGCTGACACCACCACCGCCCTGTACAAAGTGACCGGCAACAGTTGCCGCCTGCGGTCCGCCCGGCCCAAAGTCGCCCGTAGGCATTGGCTTGAACAGGGCATCATGGGGGCTGCTGATGGTGTACGTATCCGTGCGCGGCGAGAACAAGCCGGCGTAGGTGCGAATGCGGGCGCGGCCAGCAGCCGGCTCGACGATACTGATCTGGTTCAGGATAATATCGTCGCCGCGGAGCCGCAGGCCATACGCGTAGGCGCCGAGCGTAAAAAGGAGAGTGACGAGTGGAATCGCGACCCACCCCCAGGCTTGACGATCCAGACGCCGCAGCAAAAAGTAAAGCCCCGGCCCGACAATCAACAGATATGCGCCCAGCAAACCAGCCAACACTCCGAGTGGGGGAATCGCCAACACCGGCAGGGTCATCAGGGCAAAGCCAAGCTGCTGAGCCTGCATATCGTCGGGAGACAACACGCCCATCATCTCGGCCGGCAACGACCGAAAGCGCAGAAGCTGCGACCAAAAGCTGGCCTCTGCCGGTAACTGGGCCAGCTCAGGCGCTGCCAAGCTAAAACCTAACGCTGTAACACGCCCTTTGCCGAATGGGCGTTGTACGCCCACGGTTGCTCCGCCAGCCATGGCCACCGGCCGGACCCCTTCGCCGGGAACGAGCGCCGTTGCTGTCAGGGTGGCTGCCTGTCCAAGCTCGGGAAAGAGCGAGATTGGCGCGGTTGGAGCAGGCGCGCCGAGGGTAGCTAGACGCAGGGGCTCGGGTAACTGTTCAAGCGCCAGATCGAGTTTGGTACCGCCGATGATCAGCTGACCGCCGGTTCTGACCCAGTCGGCGAGCGCTTGTTGCTGTGCCACAGACAAATCTGTAAGTGGAGCGCCATCCAGCATCAGTACATCGAACAGGGACAGTCCCTCACCCCGTTCCGGCAGATCAGCCCCGGTGAGGGTTAGCATCTCAAACTTGCGGTTTTGCTGGTTCGGCGGCTTGGGTAGGGTCAACGGCTGCGCGGAGAGTGTGCCGATCACATGGGTTGAACCTGCAAGGTTGGTTATGGGCACTTCCACTTTTTGGAGCTCGGTCTCACCTGCAACCACACGTACGGTCGCTGTGCGGCGAAAACCAGCCGACGCTTGGGCATACACCACGACATTCTTCTGCGCGCCGCGGGGCAGCTCAAGCGCTGTTTGAAAAAGTGAGCCGGTCTGCACGCTGACCACCGCGTTTACATCGGCGCCCGTATTGGCCACGCTTATCCTAAACGGCAACCAGCTGCTGGCCCGATAGCGCCCCTCGAAAAAGGGCTGAACCGTGAGTTGAATGTCGTCGGGCGCAGCTATGGCCCGCACGCCGCTTGGCCATACGCCGATGGCGCCAATCAAGAGCACCAAGATCCACAACAGTGAACATAAGTGACGGCGGCGCATATGCGGCTCCTAGGTGATCGTCGGTAATGCAAGATAGACGGCGCGTGGCGTGTGGTTGTTCCCATTGTATGCGTTGCCATCAAACTAAACGATGATATGGCGCTGACGGCGGCGTTACCAGCATCTCGTACGCTCGCTCCTGCTGCACCGGAACCAGCTTACCGCTTACCAAAGCTGGAACAGCGAGCCGCGCAGCCGCTGGAAGCAGCGCAAGCTGGTGGTATTCATCTTGCCTTCCGGGTATCAGACAGAAACATAGTGAGGGAAGGATATGCGGCTTAAGCGAGCGGGCCACACGGCAGTGGCATTGGTTCTGGCGTCGACACTGGTTCTTGCCGGCTGCGACGTCGCAGGTACGGAAGGACAAGCGGGGAACAGCGCAGCACCTGCACAGCAAACGCCGGCGGGGCAGGCGCAAACAGGGCAGCAAACAACAAATCAGCCCACACCCCGCGGTAGCTCATCGGCTCCGTTGAATGATCAACAGATCGGCCGGGGCGGCGTAGCCTATGCTCAGGAACAACCGACGGCATTGCCGGGTGAAGCCTCGGCCCTTTCAGAGTATGAGCGTATTGTCAACAATGTGTATGGCCGAAATATCAACGCCGTCGTGAACTTGACTGATGGCCAAAGCACGGGTTCCGGCTTTGTGATCGACCAGCAGGGATACATTGTTACCAACAACCATGTGGTCGAAGGGATGCAGTTTATCGACATTACCTTCGGCGACGGCAGCCCGGGACAGGGTGAACTCGTCGGGACGTTTCCCCAGGGCGATATCGCGGTTGTACGGGCGAATCAGCTGCCCCAGGGGATTGAGCCGGTGGAACTAGGCGACTCCGCGAACGTTTCTGTCGGCCAGATCACGGTAGCTATCGGCAGTCCGCTCGGCCTGCAACAGACGGTAACGTCCGGTATCATCAGCGCCCTGAATCGATCCGCCGAGGATTTGGGCGAATCCGATCCGCAGAGCAGTTTGCAAGGCTTGATTCAAACGGACGCGTCGATCAATCCGGGTAACTCGGGCGGCCCCTTGTTCGACTCGCGCGGACGTGTGATCGGCATGAACACCTTGATTGCGACGCGCAATCAGGGTAATGTCGGCCTGGGATTTGCCGTGCCGGTAAACCGTATTAAGCGCGTGGCACGACAGTTGATCGAGACGGGCCGGTATCAGCGGCCGATCCTGGGCGTGCGGATTCAACGGATTATTCCGAGCCTAGCCCAGGAACTCAACTTTCCAACCACCAAGGGCGTGATTATTGCCAGCGTTGAGCCGGGCGGGCCGGCGGATCAAGCCGGGCTACGCGGTGCTACCGAGGGCGTGCAGCTGCGTAACGGCGAGAATTATCCCACCAATGGCGACATCATTATTGGCGTCAACGGCCAGCAGGTGCGCACGCCGGGCGATCTACGTAACATTATCGAGACGGAAGCGGATGTAGGCGATACGATAACGATTACCTTTTTACGTGAGGGCCGCGAACAACAAACTCAGCTAACCTTGGCTGGCGGTCAGTAGAACGCTCGTTCAATACTCGCAACAGGACGCGCCTCATGCCGAGGCACGTCCTCGTTTGGCGTTCAATGCTGCTCCTTGTGTCCAAGCCAGCTTGTCCCCGTTGGACACAGTTCCGCCTTGCGCTTTCGGTACGCCATTGGTTGGTTGCCCCAACCCACCTATACCCCAGCATTCACAGCGCTACGCCAAGCCGCCTGGGCATAGCGACCGTCTGGATCGCGCTCGACGCTGCGGCGGAAGTACGCGCTGCCGTTCTCGCCCAAGGCCGTATGGAGCTGCCCGAGGTGATACAAGAGCTCGGCTTGTTGGGCTGGAACACACAGGCCGAGCTGCTGCTCGATCATTGCTAATGCTTGCCGAGCGTCGTCGTGCGCGCCGAGTGCGATTTGTGCCTCCACGAGTGTGGCGCGGAGTGGTAAGCCAACCGCGACGGGTAAACGTTCGAGGTCGGTTCGCTGTACAAGCATGCGCGCATGCGACGGATCGTGCTCGACATGCAGGGCGTACCAAGCTAGCTGCTGAGCAATCACAGGTGTGGTGACAGCAAGGTCGTCATTCGCCCGGACTAGCTGCCAACCTTCGGCAACGCGTCCTTGCGCCAGCACTGTGGAAGCCAAAGCGCTGAGCAGCAAGCGGTCGTCGGGGTATAAGGTCATTGCCCGTCTCAACACTTGCTCGGCTGCCTCGTCCTCGCCCTGCTGACTCAGACCTTGCGCTTGGAGCGCAAGCGCGTCTGCCGACCATGGGTTAAGCCGCAGCGCGGCTCGCGTCAATCTGCTGGCGCGCGCGTATGCGCCCCGTGCGAGCTGCTGCTCAGCCAGGGCCATCAATCCAAGCCGTACACCAAAGGCCAGCATTGTCGCGAAGGCAAGAAACCCAAGCACCGGTGGAAAGCCCCACGCCCAGCCGACGACGAGCAAACCAACAATCACTGCTGCTTCCGGAATGAGGAGCACGCGCTGGGCTAGCACACGCCAGAATGTTGTTCGCTTGTTTGGTTTGCTGCCAATGTCGCTAACCAGTGCCATACCGCCTCCTCATACCTTTGTCCTATATCTGAGGCAAGTATAGTGTCCTGGTGTGACAACTACGGTCACAATGCACACAACGCAGGGCACACGAGCGGCGGATCGGTCTGGGCTAGAGCTGCGCTGCGTCCAAAAAACGACCGTCCACAGGGTGCGATGCTGTGGAGTGTGTGTTGCAACATGGTGCTTGAGGAGCAACAGGTGTGGCTTGTAACTTTCCGAAATTATTTCGGCCAGGTGCGGTGTGTGGTGTACAGCTCGCGGCCGAGCAGGCCAAGCTGCACCTCAAAAGGCGTGCCCGCCTTTTCCGGAAAATGCTCAAAGCGGTTGCGCTCAAAGTATTGAATGAGTCGGCCGTTATTCTCGTAGGCTTCCGAGAGCGGCATGCCATACAGGGCTAATCCGCCCGTATCTTCCCAATACTGCCGGAAGGGCGGGCAGAGCCGGTGCCCCGTCTCGGCAAAGAACAAGCACTCGGGCGGCGCTTCACTTTGTTTAGGCAGCGTAGACCAGTCGATGCCTTCACGCCGCAGAATATCGTCGCCCAGCCGCGCAATCTGGATCTCGAAAGGACTGCCTGCCAGGTCGGGATAATATTCGAAGCGGTTGCGCTCGAAGTATTGCACCAGCCGCAGTTTGTTGGTGCTGGGCTCCGTTTCCTTGAGCTGTCCCGTGATCGGATAGCCGAACTGCGCGAGCGCGCCACGACTGCGCCAGTAGGCGGCGAACGGAGCGGCCAAGCGATGCCTGGTCTGCTCGAAATACTGGCCGTCCGTGTTGCGATCCACGCCCCACTCGACGTATAACGGAGTGCCGATGTAGTCAAGCCGCACCGTGACCGGGCCGTCGGTTTGCACCGATGCTAGCAGCTTACCGTCCCACTGCCGAATGCGGGCTTCTTTGCAGCGGCAGTCGATGGTCATGGTTGGAGCCGAAGCAGCATTGACTCGCCACAGCACCACCGCGGCGCGGCCATGACCGTTGTAGCGATACGCAAAGGTGCCCGGCATGGCCGGATTATCGCCGTTGGTCAGCACACCCTCGAACTCCATACCGCCCAGAATTGATGTAAGGGTGCGGTACGCGGCAAAAATCGGCTTGCGTAGGTCGCCGCGGCTTGGATCGAGGGGAAAAGACCGGCGTAACATGCCGTAATGGAATTGAACCTCAGTGTCGTCGTAGACCGGCCGATCATAGGGCGTGCCCGGCTGGGTATCATTGCGCAGGTCGTACCAGAAGACGCGCTGAACCGAAGGATGGGCCATCGCAACCAGATACATGCGCACCATGAAGGCTGCTTGATCGGTTTCGGAAACGCCGTAAAAGCCGTTGTAGGAGGACCACCCCACCTCGGTAATCCAGACCGGCTTGTTGCCAAACTCCTGCAGCAGCGCATCCACAGCGCGCAGTTCACCCTCGAAATCTTGCGTCTGAATCCGACGCCATGATGCCGCCTCAGGCGCGCCCGGACTATACGGATGGATTGCCAGCACGTCGAAGCTGTTCCAACCGCCGTTGTCATACAGCAGCCGCAGGTAGGTCGGGATGTCATAATCTTCGGGCGTCGGCAGCTCGCTCCAAACGCTGGTGATGCCGCCCAACACAATCACGGCGTTGGGATCGGCCGCCTTGGCGGCAGCGCGCGCTGTGTCGAGCACGCGCACGTAGTCTTTGATCGTGTACAAACCGCTCTCATAGCCGGACGGCCGAATATTGGGCTCGTTCCAGATCTCCCAATATTGAATTTGCTTGCGGTCACGGCCGTAGCGCGCGACGGTCTCGTACACATACGTGCCGTAGTCGCTGAGCCACTCGTCCACAGTTGGATTTTTGCTCTTAAACCAGGCTGGGTTATACGCCAACAATCCCAGAACGTTGATGCCGGCCTTGGTCATGCGCTCAATCGAGCGGTCATAGTTGTAAAAACCACTGCCATCACCACCCCACAAAAAGGGCCCGCCTTTGGTGCGCTGCAGCTTATCCCAGCTAATCTCTTCACGCGCCCACTGGACACCGGCTTCACGCATGAGGGCAACAGCCGCGTCTTGCTCGTCATCACGGACGCGATTACCAAGCGTGGCAACGATCCCAAACGGAGCGCTTTTGCTGTACGGCTGGGCCAGCACGCCACGGGCGTTCTCGTCCGCGTGAACAATGGAGCTTCCTGGCAGAACTGCGGGGGCAAACAGCGCCACGATGAGCAGAGGGAACAGGACTCGGATGCGCATGGTGTGTTTTTCTTCCTCTCCCAGGGTGGGTGACAACGTAGCGAACCAGCGAAACAAAACCGACACCTACTGAGATAAACGCATGATCAGCTGGATTAGTTTTGGTGGGCCAGCCTTAATTTGCGCCTTCCCACGGTGCATAGCCATAGCGCCAGCGGTGGTAGTGCTGGCCAACATTGCCCATTTCAACCTCGAAGCCGCGCGGATTGCCGGGAGTGTAGGTCAAGATGCGGCGCTCAAAGAGCTGCACCAGCACGGGCTTGTCCGTGCCGCCCACACGCGCTGTGGTCCACATCGGCTCGCTGATCGGATAGCCAAAGGCAAAAACCCAGTCGTCGGGCAGCGCTGTCATGTAGCGCCAAAAAACGGACGGCAGGTTATGGCCCAGATTTTCGTCGTAGGCCGCGATTTTGGTCTCAGGACGCACCAGCCCAAGATTGTTGCCGGTGGTGCCGCTGGCATCAATGGTTGCCGTAACATCAGCTCCGATCCGGCGCTCTGCCCGTTGATCGTTGTTGAGCGAAACAACGTTGGCGAAGGCTCCGTAACCGGGAGCAGGGTTCGCGCCGTCGGGGTCGCCCGCAATCGCGGCGGAGGCAGGAGCGCGTTGCTCCCATTCGGCGTCGCCAATCTGCATTCGGCCGCTGACCAGCTCTTTGACCAGCAATCCGTTGGTGACAAACCAGCGCTGCGCACGATCCGCGCCTGGCTGTGTCAGCTCCATGCGGGATTTGTCATAATATTCTACCAGCCGTTCGGAGCCTGGACTTTGGGCATAGCGCTCGATCGTGGTACGAAATGGAGCCGGACCCCATAGCCAAGAGCGGCGGGCGGCACCTGCTTGCACGGGACCATCCGCGCGCTGCCACACACTGGCAAAGGCTGTATCCGAGCGGTAACGGGTTACGCCCAGCGATTGAACATGCACTGTTTGTCCGGCGGCGAGGGTCAGGCGGGCCACCCGACCCTGCTCCACGCCATTCAGCGCAACCACGGCCCCATCCGCGATTGGTCGCAACACCAGATTGACGGGCTGGTCGCTGGTGACCCGATAGGTACGCGCGCCGGCATCCAAGGCAAGCTGCACATTGGCTCCCTGGTAGAGGAGGTTGGTAATGCCGTCGTCGGGCAAGGTAGCCACGGGCTGTGGCGCGATCTCCAGCGCATCAAGCGTCATACGCACGCCGTAGTGGCCGCCGTACACCGCCTCAAACCAGGCAGCGCTGTCCCAGGTCCGGCCGCGGTCGCCACTCTCGCCTGCACCGTATTTGGAGCCCTGCGACGCCGCGAACTCAAGTACGGCCGGCTGCGTCCGCTGCGCCATGGCCCGATACGCGTTCAAAAAAAGCGCAGCGTCTTCCGGATAGCCCGCCCGAGCGCGTTCGGGCACATCGAGGCTGACGATCCAGGGAGCGGCTGCGTCAAGCATCCAGTTATGGGTCGGCGGCACGACATCCCGGCGAATAGTGAGGGGATACCCGCCCAGTGTGAGCTTGGTTGGCGTGAGGGGATCGATCTGCCGGTCGCGGGAAGCATGGAGCGCGGCATGAAGCTCGCGGTAGCGCCAGCCATCCTGGGGGCTGATCAAGCCTTCTTTGGTGGCTTGCAGCACGCCAAATGTTTCAAGAAACGGGAAGACACGGCCGTCTGCCTTGCGCCAAGCAATCGGCCAGGCTTGGCCCGACCGCCAATAGCCGCCGCTGCGCTCGCCTAAATGAAAGCCGCGGCGAAGTTTGCCGGCCAGCCCATCATACCGGCTGCCGTCGCGCCCGATCCAACGCTCCAACTGCGCCATGCTGCGATACGCGCCGTAGAATTTAGCCAGGGCATAGGTATGCATGACGCTGTTTTCAACGGTGTCGTAGTAGCCGTACGGAAAGATATCACGATCCGGCAGGCCATCGCCGTTGCTATCCAGCCGCTC
>JADDQF010000069.1:35377-52284 GCA_016781505.1 bacterium | reverse complement strand
GAGGCGGTTCCGCCTCCCACGAGACCGATCAGCAGCAGCAGACAGCCAAGACGTTTGTGCATAAAAACTTTCGCTATTCGTAGGTCAGCGACGGTTTGCGACGGGCGGCATCGGCGGCAGGCGCCGACACAGCCACGGGTTCGGCTTGGGCAACTGCCAGCGCTGCAACGCCGACCAGCCCCACGATCAAGACGGGATTATACAAATACGGCCAGAGTACCGGATTGAACAACATAAAGCCCAGGTACGCCGCCGCTGCATGGCTGCTCAACATTTCGGCCCGGGCGCCGCGCAGCCAGTACACGAGCGCAACTACCGCCGCGATCAGGCCTTGGATTGGCTTGAGCCAGCGTTCGGTGCCGCGTGACCAGAACTCGCCGCTGTAGCCCGTGATGATCGACCAAATATGTGGATCGGTTTCGAGCCATTTTTGGCGCGGCCAGCCGGCAATGTTGTTAAACCAGCGATAGGTGCCCGTTATGAAATCTTGCGGCGCCCACAGCAGAAACGGCGTGACCACAATGCCCGCGACTATGCCGCTGATGAGGACGAGGCGTGCAGTGGCGGTAAAGCCGTATCGCCGCAGCCAATGGAGCCCAACAAATGGGGCAAAGACGGCCACCAGCGGCGTGCCCGCCGCCGTCAAACCCAGTGCGACTGCGCCCTGTTGCGCCCGCCCAGCCAGCACCAGTGCAAACGTCACTGCAAGCAAGGCCCACGTTATGGGAGCTGTGTTGCCGGTATCCCAGTGGATCACACTCGGCTGCAAATATAGCCAGGCCCACAGGACGAGCGCCGGTTCACTGCGCAAGGTGGTCGGCAAGTCGCTGCGTTGCGCACTCAACCAGGCCAGAGCGCCCAGGATCACGATTTCGGCGACGACGTTGGTCCAGCGCAGGTCAACTCCCAGCAGGTACGACGGCAAATAGGCGAGCCAGGTTGTGGGCTGATAGGTCAGCGGGACCTCCCACGGCATCTGATACATGCGATACGGGCTGCGGCCAGCCAGCAGGTTGTCGAGCGCACCCTGTACCAGTGGGAGCATGTCGCCATTGGTTGGAATAATCTGAACATGGTCCATATGGATCATGCGCACAGCCGTGCCCAGCACAAGGGCAACGACCGCGATCCAGACGCGCCTACCGCCGGTCGCGAGCAGCAAAGCGGCGATTCCTCCCGCCAGCAGCCATAAGCGTAACACTGTCCACCCACCACCCTCCTTCAATACGGGCACAAAGGTGGCCACATCGATCATGGCGGCGGCAAAGCCCGCTATCGGCAGCAGTGCCAGCAAACGCTGTGGTCCGGCTGCGCCATGAGCGAAGAACTGCCACACTGTCTCAGGCACAAGCCAAAGGAGGACCAGCCCAGTAAGCGCGGCGGCAGCCACGGTGGGCAGCAGGTAGACGTGCTGCGCGCCGGCAAGATCCAGCACCAGCGCCGCCACCACCCACACCCAGATTGGGCGACTACGTGAAGCAATGCTTGTGGTCAACCTGTTTCCTCAAGCGAAAGTATAGAAACGCGTCACGCGAGCGTCAATACAACCTAGATGACGGGAATGTGACATATCAAAACGCTCCGGTGGGGAGCGTAGGTGCAGTATAGCGGCGCGGCTATGATTGAGCAAATGCGCGCATGTATTGCCGCTCCGATTTGTGGCAACCGCGCGGCCATATCTATGGAACATGATGTGCTATGTTAGCAACCAAGAGGAGCTTGGCAGAGCAGGAGCTAGGAACCCGGGATGCAGCGAACAACAACCGAGCCTCGTGCCACGCCATCCGGTGGGGGCCAGACAAGGCCTAGCCGAACATTTAGGGCGCTCCAACACCGGAACTTTCGCCTCTTTTTTTATGGTCAGCTCGTATCCTTGATCGGCACCTGGATGCAGTCCGTTGCCCAACAATGGCTGGTCTACCGCATCACCGATTCGCCCACCAAGCTGGGTCTGGTTGCCGCGGCGGGCAGCCTGCCGGTGCTGCTGTTGTCGTTGTGGGCGGGTGTGCTGATCGATCGACTGCCCAAGCATAAGGTTATTTTAGCCACGCAGATGGCGGCAATGCTGTTAGCCTTTATGCTGGCCGGCCTGGTCGCCTTCGGGGTGGTGCAGTTCTGGCATGTGCTGGTGCTGGCAACGCTGCTCGGCGCGATCAACGCGATCGATATGCCGGCTCGCCAAGCGTTTACGCCGGAAATGGTGGGCAAGGACGACTTACCCAATGCGATCGCGCTTAACTCATCGGTCTTTAACGCGGCTCGCGTCGTAGGACCGGCCGTGGCGGGCTTGCTGGTGGCGGCCGTAGGCGAAGCGACCGCGTTTGGCATCAACGGCGTTTCGTATCTGGCCGTGATTGCAGGCTTGTTGCTGATGCGCCTGCCGCCGTATCAGGACACCGCAACCCATCGAGCGCCAATGCTGGAGCTGATAGAAGGCTTGCGCTATGTGGTCCACGATCCGCTCAAACGGGTGCTGATCGGCGCGCTGGTGATCCACAGCATCTTTGGCACGCTGCATATCACGCTGATGCCCGTCTTCGCTAAAAACGTGTTTGTGGTGGAAGGCTGGTCGTTTCTCCATAGTGGTGAGGCACGGCTGGGGCTGCTGATGGCGAGTAATGGCCTGGGGGCGCTCATTGGCGCGATGCTGATCGCCGGGGTCGGCGAACGCGTGCCGCCTGGCTGGCGCATCACAACCGGGCTGTTGGTGTATCCGCTGTCGTTTATTTTGTTTTCGTTCGCGCCTTCCTTCTGGCTTGCGCTGCCGCTGTTGGCGGTTGGCGGCTGGTCGATGATCACGCTGCTGGCGACCACCAACACGCTGCTGCAAACCACGACGCCCGACGAGCTGCGCGGCCGGGTGATGAGCTTGTACACCATGACGCTGGTTGGCCTGATGCCGTTTGGCCATCTGCTGGCCGGTTTTTTGGCGGATCGCTTCGGCAGCGCGCCGCTGGCGGTACGCATGGCACAACTGGTTGTGCTGGCAACGGCAATTGCTGTTTTCGTCACGGCACCGCATGTACGGCGGGCAAGGTAGCAGTCTACGCCAGCGGCCGCTCGCGATCCTTGAGCAACAGCCGTTAGCGGCAGCGCGGATGTTACAATTAAGTGCCAGCTTAACGGAGAAGGGCGCATGTTTTTGATCGTCGGCCTGGGCAATCCAGGTGAGCAGTATCTACGGAATCGACATAATGTAGGGTTCCAATGTGTCAGCTATCTGGCTGATCGTCATGGACTCCATTTCAACGAGAAGCAGCACAAGGCGCGGCTTGCGAGTGGTGTTATCCGGGGCCAGCGTGTGGTGCTGGCCAAACCGTTTACCTTTATGAACGACAGCGGCCAGGCCGTGGCAGCGCTGGTGCGCTGGTATAAGCTTGATCCGGCTAGTGAGCTGCTGGTGCTCTACGACGACCTTGATCTGCCCTTTGGAACGGTGCGGCTGCGGGCCAATGGCAGCGCCGGCGGTCAGAACGGCATGAAGTCGATTATTCAACATCTAGGCAGCCAGGAGTTTCCGCGGCTGCGGGTGGGTATTGGTCGGCCCGCCGATGCGCGCGAACCCAAAGATTATGTGCTGGGCAATTGGAGCCGCGAGCAGGCGGATAAGCTGCCGGAGCTGTATGCGCGTGTGGCCGACGCCGCTCAAACGTTCATCAGCGATGGCCTTACGCTGGCTATGACTCGGTTTAATGCTTCAGATCAGCCGCCTAAGCCTAAGCGGATAGCACGACCAGCCGACGTGACTGATACCGATCCTGCCCTCAAAAGCGAAGCGTAGGGTTAGCTCCGGATGATTTTGTCCATGCCTTCGATGCCAAGCACAGGAGGCAAGCAAGCCCGGTGGTTGGTCTAGCTTGACGTCAGCATTTCCTAGATGCTGCCTGCAAGGCAACTTGCAGAGACGTGCTACAATCGGCCTCCAAAGATGAAGCTGTTATGAGCCAAATGTGGGAAGCATCCAAGCTCTTGTTGTCTGCGCGCGGATCGTTCTATTAAACGATATGTTCCCTAGTCGTGGTTGCTAACGCTCCGGCTTACGAGTCGCTTTCCGGTGAGCAGCGCGGTACCTCAATCGATACTGTGTCGACCCGAGGTGCTGCTCGGGATATAGGTAAGGAGAATGTATGAAGCTCAAGCAGAGTCCCCTTTTAGTCGCCATGCTGGTGCTGGCACTCGTGCTGAGTGCCTGTGCCGGCTCGGCGCCAGCGGGAGAAACGTCGACAGGTGCGGGTGCCGCGTCAGTGGCTGCTGCCTCACAAGCTGCGGTAAATAGCGCACCGCTCGCTGCGTCAACAGCTGCCTCCACAGCTACCGCTTCCACGGCAGCAAGCGTAGCCGCATCGGAGGCTGCGTCAACAGCGGCAAGCGCGTCGGCGGCAGCCGGCGGCACCGGCCAAGCGTCCGCGGCAGCTTCGACCGCAGCGGCTGCGAGCGGCTCGGCTGCACCTGTCACACCGGCGTCAGCTGGTGAGTATTTGCAGACAATCAGGAATCGCGGCCGGCTGGTCTGCGGCTTCCATGGCGGCTTCGCCGGCTTTGGTACGCTGGATCAGTCCGGCAATGCCGTGGGCTTCGACGTCGACATTTGCAAGGCCGTGGCTGCTGCGATCTTCGGGGATGCGACTAAGATTGAGTTCCGCCCGCTGCCATCCGCCGCTACGCGCTTTACCGCAGTACAGACACGAGAGATCGATATCCTCAGCCGCAACACGACGTGGACGATCTCCCGCGATACGTCCGTCGGCATGGACTTCGCGCCGACGACCTTTTATGACGGACAGGGCATGATGGTGCGAACAGCCGAAAATCTAACCAGGCTCGAGGACATGGGCGGCGCAACCATTTGTGTGCAGAGCGGCACCACGACCGAGCTTAATCTCACCGATGCGTTCCGTGCGCTCAATCTCGAGATCAGTCCGGTCGTCTTCGATACACAGGATGCAGCAACGTCCGCCTATGCTGAGGGTCGTTGCGACGGCCTGACCACCGACAAGTCGCAGCTGGCATCGATCCGGGTTGGCCTGCCCAATCCCGACGAGCACGTCATCATGGATGTGACGATGTCGAAGGAGCCGCTGACACCCGCCGTGCTACAGGGCGACCCGCAGTGGCACGACCTTGTCGCATGGGTTGTGTACGGTCTGATCACGGCTGAAGAGCTGGGCATCACGCAAGAAAACGTCGATACCTTCTCCGCCAGCCAGGATCCGAACGTGCGCCGCTTCCTCGGCCTGGAGGGCGAGCTTGGGCAAGGGCTTGGCGTTGAAAATAATTTTATGGTGAACGTGATCAAAGGCGTCGGTAACTATGGCGAGATTTACAACCGCCACCTCGGGCCCGAGACGCCGTTCAATCTGCCGCGTGGTCAGAACGCCCTCTACCGCGATGGGGGCTTACTTTACGCTCCGCCGTTCCGCTAACGAACGGTAACGGTTGCGGCAGGTGGTCGATAACGGCCACCTGCCAGTCTGTAGTTGGAAGGTATGCGCATGGCTAGTTCAGGCTTGTCTGCCGAGCAGCATCGGCCCGTGCCCTTCTACCGCAACGTCAAGGTGCTTGCGGTCCTGGCCCAAATCGCATTTCTTGTATTAATTATCCTGTTGTTCTGGATCCTGTACTCGAACATGATCCGCGGGTTGCGCATCGCCAATATCCCCCTGGACTTTGGCTTTCTCGACGACACCGCTGGCTTTGCGATTGGGGAAACCAGCATTGCCTACCAGCCGGCGGATACATATGCACGTGCCTTTGCCGTCGGGGTGGTCAATACATTACGAGTGGCGGGGCTAGGTATTATTCTCGCGACGATCCTGGGGACGATCGTGGGCATTGGCCGGCTTTCAAACAATTGGCTGCTCCGAAACGTCGCGGCAGCCTACGTTGCCATCTTCCGCAATACTCCCCTATTGGTGCAGCTGATCTTCTGGTACATAGCCGTCATCCGCCGGCTGCCGCGGGTGCGCAATGCCTGGGGGATCAATGGCGTGATTCTCGCCAGTAATCGTGGTTTAGCTGTTGCATGGCCGGCCGCGGCCGAAAGCTATAGGACCTGGGAGCCCTGGTTGTGGATGGGATTAGTCATCGGTGTACTTGCCTTTGTAGCGAGGCGCTGGCAACTAGCGCGTATGGACCGGCCTGGCTCGGCGTTACCGCACGCCTTTTTAGCCGCTGGCCTAACTGTGTTGATTGGCGCACTGATCGTCTTTGCGACGACAGGAACCCTCCCATTGACGATTGGTCAGCCAGTACTAGGCGGCTTCAACTTCACGGGCGGTGCTGTGTTGTCGCCCGAATTTTTCGCGCTGCTGCTCGGCCTCACGATCTATACCGCCGCTTTTATCGCTGAGGTTGTGCGGGGTGGCATCCAGTCAGTCAATAAAGGGCAGGTGGAAGCAGCGCGTGCGCTTGGACTCAGCCCTTCTCAAACGTTGCGGCTGGTGATTTTTCCGCAGGCCCTGCGCGTCATTATCCCGCCGATGACTAATCAGTACCTCAACCTGACCAAAAACTCAAGCCTGGGCGTTGCAGTCGCTTTCCCAGACATGTTCAACGTATCCAGCACCATTATCAACCAGAGCGGCCGCTCGGTGCAGATGTTCGCGTTAATTATGGCAAGCTATCTCAGCGTTAGTCTCCTGACGTCGTTGCTTATGAATCTATACAACAACCGAATTCGCCTGGTTGAAAGGTAGCCCTGCCATGTCAACCACTGAAGTCTCCCCAACCGCGCTTAAACCACCGCAGTCGTCAGTGAACGTTGTCACCTTGCTTCGCCAGAACTTGTTCAATGGGTGGATCAACAGTCTGATCACAGTTGTACTCGGTTGGCTGGTCATTACTGTGCTTTATCAAGTGGTGAACTGGGTTTTTACTGACGCCACGTGGGCGCCCATTGTCACCAACTTGCGGCTGTTTTGGGTTGGACGCTATCCTGAGACGGTGCTGTGGCGGGTCCAAGCCTGTCTCGCTCTTGTTCTGCTGCTCTTCGGTCTGAGCGGAGGACTTTGGGGTGGTGTGGTACGGGCAGTCGCTAGCGGTCTCGCGGCGCTGATGGTGTTGCTGGCGTTGTTGCCCTTTGGCGGTGGCATGCGGCTCTATCTCGCCGGTACTGCGCTGTTGTTGGGGGCTGGCTTTGTGGGTGGCCTCCGCTTTCCGCGCTTGCTGCGCTGGCCGACGATTATGCTCTGGCTCCTGTCGCCCTTGATCGTGATCCTGTTGATCCGAGGGTTCGTCACTTGGAGTGTGATCCCCTTTGTGGATACGGGACTTTGGGGTGGACTACTACTGACGATCTTTCTCGCGGTCGTCGGAATTGTGGCCTCGTTTCCATTAGGGGTGCTGCTGGCGCTAGGACGGCGCAGCAAGCTGCCGGTCGTCAAAGGCTTCTGTGTAGCGTATATTGAGCTGATTCGCGGCGTGCCGCTGATTACGGTGCTATTTATGGCGATGCTCATGCTGCCGCTCTTTCTGCCGCCCCATGTTCGTGTCGACAATCTCGTCCGGGTGTTGGTGGCAATTACGCTCTTTAGTGCCGCGTATCTCGCCGAAAATGTACGCGGCGGGTTGCAGTCAGTACCGAATGGGCAAGTGGAGGCGGCACGGGCGCTAGGGCTAAATGTGTTTCAAAGCACCGTGTTGATTGTTCTGCCTCAGGCGCTGCGGGCGGTTATTCCCGCGATTGTCGGCCAGTTTATCAGCTTGTTCAAAGATACGTCGCTGGTGTCCCTCGTGGGGCTAACTGAGCTGTTTGGCATAGCCAGAGGTGTGATTGAGCAGCCTGAGTGGATCACCGTTACCGGTGGCGTGCAGCGTGAAGTTCTGATTTTCGTGGGGCTGATCTATTGGATCTTCTGCTTCTCGATGGCCCAAATTAGTCGGCGGATTGAAACAAGGCTTGGAGTTGGAACACGGTAGCTGATCCATAGTCGGCATCAAAGCCCGGCCGCACAACCTTTTGTTGCTTGGCCAAACTTTTGGTTGGAATTGGAGTGGTCATGACTGCAAAGCCGGCCAACGACGACATCATTATTTGTCGTGACGTTCATAAATGGTATGGCGATTTTCATGTGCTGAATGGCATTAATGCGACGGTGCGGCGCGGGGAAGTTGTGGTCGTCTTCGGCCCATCCGGCTCCGGCAAGTCGACCTTTATCCGCACCATCAATCGGCTGGAAGAGCATCAGCGCGGGCAGATCATTGTGGATGGCATCGAGATGAGCAACGATCTGCGCAACATCGAGGCGATTCGCCGCGAGACCGGCATGGTCTTTCAACAGTTCAATCTGTTTCCGCACCTGACCGTGCTACAGAACATTACCCTGGCCCCGATGTGGGTCCGCAAGAGAACGCGCAAAGAAGCGGAGCAGACCGCGCATCAGCTGTTGGAACGGGTCGGTATCCGCGAGCAGGCGCTCAAGTATCCCGGCCAGCTCTCGGGTGGCCAGCAGCAGCGTGTGGCAATTGCTCGCGCCCTGGCAATGCAGCCGCGGATCATGCTGTTTGACGAGCCCACGTCAGCGCTCGACCCGGAGATGATCAAAGAAGTGTTGGAGGTGATGAAGGATCTCGCCCGCTCCGACATCACGCTGGTGGTGGTAACGCACGAGATGGCGTTCGCCCGTGAAGTGGCGGATCGCATGCTTTTCTTCGACAAAGGCGAGATCGTCGAGCAGGGCACGCCCGAGCAGATCTTCAACAATCCGCAGCACGACCGCACCAAGCTCTTCTTGTCGCAGATTCTGTAAAAATCGACGATCAGACAGGCCCACGGACAAGCGCTCGTCCATGGGCCTGGTGCACTCGGTGGGACCCCAATCCAGCTTCGCGGTTGGTTACAAGCTCCGCCGCAGCAACGCCCAACCGCCCGGCAGTGCCACCGCAGCCAGTGCAATCTTCAGCGCATCGCCCACGATAAAGGGCAGCATACCCTTGGCGAGAGCCAGCGTGAGACTGCCGACAAACCAGCTTAGCCATGGTACGGCGATCAGATAGATCAGCAAGTTACCCAGCAGCATGGTCATCCCGGCGCGCCAAATGCTGCGATCCCAACCGCGCTCCGCCAACAGACCTACAAGCCCCGCAGCTAACGGGTATGCGAGCAGGTAACCGCCGGTTGGGCCGAGGAGCCGAGCGAAACCGGCTGCACCTCCGGCAAAAACCGGCAGCCCTGCTGCGCCTTCAGCGAGGTAAACCAACAATGCCAGCGCACCCCGTCGGCTCCCCAACAGCGCCCCGGTCAGGAGCACCCCGAGCGTCTGCCCGGTGATTGGCACAGGCGTAAAACTCAGTTCGATGCTGATCCGGGCCGTCAGCGCGACAAACAGGCTGAACCCCACCACAAGCAATGCATCAGTGCGCCAGTTTGTTGCAGATCGGCGGGTAAACAACGCATCGGCCAGCGTCGGGGCGTGAACAGTGGATGGTACGGACATAGTGCCTCCTAGAGCAGTGTTAGCGGCGCTATTATAATGGTAGTCGGGAAATGTGCTGAAAGCGCAGTCGTTGCGGCAAAAGGGTCATTATCGATGGACACCGTACCCGAGCAATTCGCCCGCCGGATCGTGGCGATGTATCAAGCTCAAGGAGTTGAGTGGCTGCAGCGCTTGCCGGCGATCGTTGCGGAATGCGCGGAGCGGTGGTCGCTTAAGGTGTTGCCGCCGTTCGCGCCGCTGTCATACAACTATGTCGCGCCGGCTTTGCGCGCAGACGGCACCGGCGTAGTGCTCAAAGTCGGCATGCTCCATCCTGAGCTGCTGACCGAAATGGCCGCCCTCCAACTGTACGACGGTCGCGGTAGCGTCGCGCTGTTGGAGGGAGACCGGGCGCTGGGCGCGATGGTGTTGGAACGCCTCACACCGGGCGTGCCGCTCGCGGACCACCCGGATGACGAGCAGGCACCAATCATTGCAGCCAAGGTTATGCGCGACCTTTGGCAGCCGGTGCCGTCCGAGCATCCGTTTCCCCATGTTGCAGATTGGGCGGCTGGCCTTGGTGACCTGCGGGACCAGTTCGGGGGCGCGACCGGACCGATCCCGGCTGCGCTGGTGGCAACGGCCGAGACACTGTTTCGGGAGCTGATCGGCTCGATGGCTGAACCGGTGCTGCTCCACGGCGACCTGCACCATTGGAACATTGTGAGCGCCCAACGCCGGCCCTGGCTCGCACTCGACCCGAAGGGCGTGGTCGGCGAAGCGGCCTACGAGGTCGGCGCACTGCTGCGTAATCCCATTCCGTACCTTTTGGCCAAGCCAAACCCCCAGCAACTCCTGGCCCGTCGGGTGGATCTGCTTTGCGAGCTGCTGGGCTTCCCCCGCGAGCGGATTATTGCGTGGGCACTGGCGCAAGCTGTTCTAGCCGCGTGGTGGTCCCTGGACGACAATGGCCAGGGCGCGGACGCGTGGATCGCCTGTGCCGAGCTCTTTGCCGCCATGCGCCGCTGATCACCCGCATCTCTTTGCTGGACAACTGCTGGCGAATTGGGCGGTCGTTGTGGGCGGCTCAGGCATGGCAAGGGTACGTGCGGTAAAATACACGCATATGCCGACTGACACGAATCCAAAGCTGCGCGTGCTGCTGCTGCAGCTGCCAGTTCCCAATAATCCTGCGCTCAACGTGCCCCTGGCCCTGGGCTATCTCAAAGCCTATGCCTATGCCGCCGGGCTGCAATCACGGGTCGAGATCGAGCTGCTGCCGCGTGCGTTGGCTGACCACGCCGGCAACGCTCTGCTGGTGGATGAAATTGTGGCTCTTGCGCCCGAGGTGCTGGGACTGTCTTTATACACCTGGAACAGCGAGCGCAGTCTGGCGATTGCTGGTCGCGTCAAGGCGCATCTGCCACAGCTTCAAGTGGTCGTCGGCGGGCCCGAGGCGCAGCGCGATAACGGGTGGGTGTTGGAGCATCCCGCCGTTGATGTGGCCGTCATCGGTGAGGGTGAGCAAACATTCGCCGACCTGCTACACGTCTGGAGCAGTGGCGGCTTAAATATCGGAGCTGAAGCCCTCGCAGCTGTTTCCGGCATCGCGTATCGTCAAGGTGGAGTCGTTCATTTCACGACTGACCGATCTGCGCTGAGCGATCTGGCTGTTGTGCCGTCGCCGTATCTCCAGGGCTACCTTGAAGCTCCTGCCGACAGCATGATGATGATCGAGGTGTCCCGCTGGTGCCCGTACGGGTGTAGCTTCTGCTTGTATGGCCGGAACATGGGACCCAAGCTTGGCAGCCGCTACTTTGGGCTGGAGCGGGTCGTCGATGAAATACGGTGGGCCCGGGAGCGCGGTATCACAAAGGTGCATTTTATCGAGGCCAATCTGAATCTGGTGCCGCTCTTCTGGCCGTTGATGCGCGAGCTAGCCGCGCTGAACGCCGACCACCGCATGACCTTTTATGCCGAGCTGCGGGGCGAACATCTGACGGACGAGGTTGTTGCGGCGCTGCACCGGGCCGATGTGCGGTACGTCGAGGTAGGGCTGCAAACGGCTAATCCCGCTGCATTACGGGCAAGCCACCGCCGCACCGATTTAGGCAAGTGGGCGGCTGGTACGCGTCGCCTGTACCGCTACGGCATTGAGGTCTACCTCGACGTGATTCTGGGACTTCCCGAAGACACAGCCGCCGGTGTACAAACGACCTTGGACTTTTTGCAGCGCGAGGCGCTTGGTCCGTATGATGTTTTTACGCTCCAGGTACTTCCCGGCACCGCCGTCCGTCAACAGGCAGAGCAGTATGGACTGCGCTATCAGTCGCGGCCGCCGTACTACGTGTTGGAAACCAACCAGTTCAGCTATGATCAGCTGTTGCGGCTGCGGCGAGAGCTCAAAGTCGGCGCTGATCTCGATCCCGATGCAGTCGAGGGGATGCCGATGCCGCGAACAACTGCCCTGCTGCGTCCCACTCAGACATGTGAACGGGGTTTAGTCTCCCAGCTGTGGCTGACAGGCAGCAGCGTAGCCGAACGGCTGGCCCAAGCAGCAGGGCGCCTCGCCACGCAGGTCGATCTGGTGCTGGCAGCGTCACAGCTGGTTGAGGCGAACGCGGCGCTAGCAACATGCATTGCCTGCAATCCATCATCGATCATCGATCTGTATCTGCTGTGTGACGCCGAGCCGCCAACGCCGGATGAACTGCGAGCTTGGCGAGATTTGCTGTCCTATCAGCCGGGCTACCTTGATCGCGTCGCGGTGTACGGTGGCGCAGGGGTGGAGCGGCAGGACCAGCGCGTCAGTCCGCGCTGCTTTCTGGTGTTGCCCTGGACCTCGGCCGCCGATCCTGCAGCCTATGGGGGCATAGCCGAGGTTATTTGGCGCTTTGAGCTCGCTCCCGGTGAGGCCGTGCCGGCTGGTGCGTGGCGTGCGGCCGGTGGTGCCGGCGTCTGGCTACACCTGGACCCGAACTGTGTTGACGACGAGCGCGCCATGCTATGGGCGCAGGTGCAGGGCTGGGCGCAGGATACTGGTCGGCTGGTCTGGCCGGCTGCGGAGCATCCGGGTTCCGTTTTGGAGAGTGAGTCGGCTGACTTAACCGTTTACGCTGGACGAATCTAGCCCAAGCGTTGCACAAATTGCTGCGCACTCACTATCAACGCCGCCACTGCAATGCCGCCGACCAGCCATGGCTGCCATGCGAGCCAGCGCTGGGGTTCGTCCTGCCACCGGCGATGGAGCACGGCCAGAGGCAGCAAGGCGGCGGCAAATGCAAAGAGGGCGGCGCTGCGCGGAGTTGCGTCGTGGGCGGGTAGGGTAGTGGCAACCAACAGGGCAAGGTGGGTCAGGATCCGTAAGCTCTCGAGCAGTCTTGCCGGTGGTGCCGCGCGCCATGGCCCTAATCCCAGCAGCGGCGGCAGTGCCACAGACCAAGCGGCAACGCCAAGCCAGTGGAGGAGCTCGCTGTTCTGATTAATCTCGCGCACTACCAAGGAGCCTGCGCCCTGGCCAACCAGCGCCACGGCAAGTGCCAGCAATGGGTATGTGTTGAGCAGTACGGCTGCTCGCGGCATCCATTGATCCTTCCACTGCAGCAGCCAGACCCAGTGGGGTAGCTCGATCAACAGGAGCAGGGTCGGGAGGTCCAAGCCGTAGGGCCAGCCGGTCTGGGGTAGAGGTAGCAGTGCGATCAGCAGCAGCCACCCAGCACCCAGCACAACATCAAGCCCCGTAACGTTGCGCCTGCTATGCCATGTAGCGTTGTGCGCCAGCGTGAGTCGGACCAGCCCAAGGGCACTGATCGCTGTTAGACCACCGGGGTAGAGCAGCAGCAAGCGCCAGTGTTGGCCCAGCAGCGCGAGTAATTCATCCACGTCGTCGGGTTCCTCGGGTCCACCACACCTGTCCGTCAATCTCCGTCCAAACCTCGGTACCGGTCGCGGGATTGCCGGCCGCCTCAGCCGAGCTCCAGCCAAACAAGCGCGCCAGCAGCCACACCAGGGCTGCGCTGACCACTGCCAGCAGGGCAACCGCGATCGATGGCAGCACAGCTACCCGGCGTTGTCCGGCATCCAGCGCGGCAATCCCGACCCACGGCCAGATATCCAGCAACCCAAACGGCGTCAGCCCGCCTTGCAGCAGCTCCACGGCCGGCATGACAAGCCAGCGTAGCGGCAGTGGCGCTACGACGCCGAGCGCAATGCTGCACGCGGCGAGCAGCCACCCGGCGCTCCTCCACGACGGACGGGTGGCACTCATCAACCGCAGCACAGCGAGCCCGGAGAGCATCGTAGCAAGCCAGAGTGCCGCGGCAAGCAGAAAGGCGCCACTGGCCGCCGCGGCTCCCTGAGCGAGCCAGCAAGCGACAAACGTTGCTGAAGGTGGCAGTGGAGCGGCCCATAACGCCGAGCGGCCACGCTCCGACGCGTAGGGCTGGAGCAGCGCAAGGCCAAGGCCGTACGCCAGGACCTGCCAAAGGGCGCTGGCTGCTGCAACGGGTGTGGCGAGGCCAACGCAAGCCAGGGCTAAGCCCTGCCACGTCCCCACGACTCGCTCCACGCGTTCGGTCTCGCTGGTGCTCCACAACGCGGTGCTGGCAGACCACAGCGCTGTCGCACCTCCCAGCAGCACGATTGCAACAGACCAGCCGCTATGCCATGGTCCCCACGCGAAGGTGCGGAGCAACGGCAGCAGCCAAATTGGTTGGAGCATCAAGCGGACGGGATCGTAACGCTGGTGAGCCAGCCCTGCCGGGTAGCATGGGAGGCCAACACAGGTTGCGGCGACAAGCATCAAAAATACACCGGGCGTGAGCACACCTGCAGTCTCGGCTGCGGGCCAGGTTGTTCCACCACCGATGCGCAACAGAATCAGTCCGGCGAGCAAGACGCCCGCCGCCGCCGCCCAACGCCAGCTGCGCACGAGCGCGCTGGCCAGCACAAGCGCCGCCGGCAAGGCCAGCAGATGATCGAGCAGCAAGGCCGGCAGGAGCACGCCGAGGGCGGTGAGCGCGCGTAATGTATCCGACCATGGTATCAGGCTATGCGGCGAGCCGTAAAGCGCGGGCAGGGCAACACTGGCGCACAGGCTCAGCAGGAAGATCAATGCCAGGGCGTCAAGCCGCCACGGCACCGGCCACACCCCGGCAGGCGGCGCTGTTGTGATCGTCGGCAGATAGCGCAGCAGCGGGAGCGCGCCCAGGAGTGGCCACGCCTGTAGCAGGCGCTGGATTATTCGTTGCATTTATTGATCGTCAGCGGGGAGCGCTGTAGATTTGCATCGCAGGATTGCATCATGGACGTGGTGGAATAAAAATCTCTTGACCCACGCTGAGACTATCGCCTTCCTCTGCTGACAGCCCATTGTAGCGCAGGATGGCTTCCACCGATACGCCAAAGCGGCTGGCAATCCCCCGCAGCGTATCGCCACTTTCCACAATATACCGTCGCGCTTGTGCTGGCCGCGGTGCTTCAGTTGGCGGTGGTGGTGGTACCTCAGTGGGTGGCGGTGCGTCGGTAGGCGGCGGCGGTGCTTCCGTCGGCGATGGAACCGCTGTAGGTGTAGCTGTTGGAATGGGCGTGGCGGTGGGCGAGGCTGTAGGGGTGGCCGTTGCCGGCGTGGTTGGCGCCGGAGTGGGCGTTTGGCTAGGCGTGCTCAGCGTTGTCGGAACGATGGTCGGCAGTTGCACCAATGCGTCGGGGGAGACCACCACATTCCCTGAGGGCAGAAAGATCGCCAGCCTTCCCAACGCTGCTTGATCGAGTGGTGCTCGTTGCAACAGCAGCAAACAGATGATCGCGCCCGCAAATCCACCGCCGCCAATGAGCCGGGTCGCCGATTGTCCCCACCAGCGTCCAGCAAGGCGTGCGAGAACTGCTCCCGTCAAGGGCAGCAGCAGCACGCCGACGAGCAGCCATCCGGTTATTCCCGCCATCGCCTCCTCACGCCTTTAGCGCCACTACTGCAAGACAGCTTGCGTGTGCGCGTAGCCCTGCTTTTGACGACACGCACTGCCGTGTCGTGCGGTGGGCTGCGGCGAAGTGTACCATGTGGGGTTTTAACCAACAACAGCATGGACTTCTGCAGGACTACCAAGGAGATCACAAGCTGAATCGGTCAATGGGTTCGAACATGGTTTGGCAGAGTTGGTGTCTGCCCTTGTGTGGGTTCCGAGGCAGGTATGCATGGACGCATGTGCTGGAGCCGGCCCGATCCTCAGGCGTTTATCACTCTGCTGCTCTCGTTTCCCCAGATTGCTTTGCTACAATGGCCGGACGGGGAACTTTTAAAGGCGGACGTTCGTCTCACTTTCAAACACAGCTCCAGCTGCTATACTTGCGCTAGAGGTTGCTTATGGCTTCAACTACCTTTGATCTTCAACGACATCTTCGTCCGCTGCAGCGCCGCTTGCGCTTGCGCGATACCCTTGCTCTGGCGCAGCGGTCCGCCTGGTTGCCCGGTACGCTCTGTGTGCTGGTGCAGGCGGTCGGGCGGCTGGTGCCGATCCCTCATCTGGTCTTCTGGTCGCTGGCTCCGCTCGGCTTGTGGCTGGCTGGTCTCCTGGGATATTTGCTGGTACGCCGGATTACGCCGGTTAAGGCAGCCCGGAGAGCGGACCTCATGCTTGGTCTCCGCGAACGATTTTCGACGGCATTGGAGCTCAACACCAAGCCCGAGCTGGATGAAGTGGAGCAATTGCAGCAAGCAGATGCCCTCGCCGTCGCTTCGCGTGTGGCTCCGCGGCAACTCGGCTGGGCGTTTGACCGTCGCTCGCTGGCGTATTTTGCCGGGCCGCTGCTGCTGGGCCTGCTGCTCAACTTTGTGCCCAATCCCCAGGAACGCATCCTGGCGCAGCGGGCTGCTGTTCAGCAAAGTCTGGAACAAACGGTTAAGGCGATCGACAAGCAGGCCGAAGCGCTCAAGCAGAATCAAGCGCTATCCGCGGCTGAGCGTGAGCGCCTGCTGAAGGAGCTTGAGGCGCTGAAGCAGCAGCTTCAGGCCAACCAGGGCCGTGAGGAAGCTCTGGCTAAGCTGTCGACCGCCGAAGCCCAGCTGAAACAGCGTCTTGATCCGCAGTCCGATGCGCGTCAAGCTGGCTTGGAGCAGTTAGCACGGCGCTTACAAGAGAGTCGGGGCGAACAGTCTGGGCTTAATGCTCAAGCAAGTGAAGCAGATGAGGAGCTGCAAAAGCTGGCCGATGAGATCGCCAAGCTGACGCCGGAGCAGCAACAGCAGCTTGCGTCCGCCTTGGAGCAGCAAGCGACCGAGCTCGCGAACTCCGATCCTGCGTTAGCTCAAGCCCTGCAAGCGGCAGCCGATGCACTGCGGAATGGTGATGCTGCAGCGGCGAGCCAACAGCTTAGCCAAGCTGCCCAGCAGGCCAACAATGCCAATCAGCAGCTAGCCGATAACCAGGCCCGCGAGCAAACGCTATCACGGCTTCAAGAAGGCCGGCAGTCAATTGCCCAAGCCGGCCAACAAGGGCA
>JADDQF010000069.1:0-35265 GCA_016781505.1 bacterium | reverse complement strand
GGTCAGGGCGGATCGAACGCCAATAATCTTGGCAACGGCACGAACTCGAATAGCGGAAATGTCGGCGGTAATGGTCCTGGCCAGAGCTTCACTGATGGCCGCAATCGCGGCAACAGTGTGTATCAGCCCTACAAATCTGCCGGCCAAACCGGTCAGGGCGAGCAGGTCAACGGGCAGCAGGGCCAGAGCGGCAATGAGCAAGTTCGTCCTGGCCAATATGGTCCGGGCGCTGCCAATGGCGCGCAGGTACCCTATGAGCAAGTTTATACGGAATATAACGATGCCGCAGGTGAGGCGCTTGACCGCTCGGCCATCCCGCCGCATCTCAAGGGCTACGTCCGCGACTATTTTTCAGAACTGTCACCAAATAAATAGGCTTCAGGCAACAGGCGTCAGGGGAGTTCCTCCTGAAACCTGAGACCTGAAACCTGATGCCTTCTAAGGAGTTTCCATGACGACAGCTGCATTACGCACGCCCCCGACGATTACGCCCGAACAATATCGCGCCGCTGCAACGGCTATCGAGAATGAAGTAAGCAAAGTCATCGTCGGTCAGCGCCAACTGATTCGCCTTACCTTGGTCACGCTGTTGGCCGGCGGTAACGCGCTGCTGGAAGGCGTTCCCGGCCTCGCCAAGACGACGCTGGTGCGCACGTTGGCCGATGTGGTCGATTGCCACTTTTCTCGGATTCAGTTCACGCCCGATCTGATGCCCGCTGACATCGTAGGCACGACGATTATCGCGGAGGACGACACCGGCCGTAAGCAGTTTCGCTTCGAGCCCGGGCCGATCTTTGCCAACCTTGTGCTCGCCGACGAAATTAACCGCGCTACACCCAAGACGCAGTCGGCGCTGCTGGAGGCGATGCAGGAACGGACGGTAACGGTCGCTAAAACGATCCACAAGCTGGAAGCGCCCTTCTTTGTGTTGGCGACCCAAAACCCGTTGGAGATGGAGGGGACCTACCCTCTGCCGGAAGCGCAGCTCGACCGCTTCTTCTTTAAGATCGACGTGCCGTTCCCATCAACGGATGATCTAGTCGAAATTGCCAACCGTACCACCAGCTTAAATGCACCGCAGCCTCGGCGGGTAGTGAATGCGGCTACAATTATCCAGATGCAAGCGTTGGCGCGTGAGGTGCCGATCGCCAGCCATGTGTTGAACTATGCCGCGCGTCTGGTCTCGGCAACTCATCCCGGCGGACGCGATACGCCTGCTGCCACGCAGCAGTATGTACGCTACGGCGCTTCACCCCGTGGTATGCAAACGCTGATCCTGGCCGGCAAGATCTTGGCGCTGCTCGACGGTCGCTACAATGTTGCGTTCGCCGACCTTAAGCAGGCAGCCCTGCCAGCCCTGCGGCATCGTGTGATCTTGAACTTCGAGGCGCAGGCCGAAGGAGTGTCCAACGACGATGTGGTGCGCGGCATCGTGGAATCGGTCAAGGAAGAAGCCTAAAACCCTGGCTAAACCGCGGTCCTTTGTTGTTTGTTCAGCCCGCCCGCAGGGAATGCTTAGGACAGCACCATGACGTCTACACCTACCAGCGAGCGTTTGTTTGATGCCGCGTTTCTGACCAAGCTGGATCGGCTGGCACTTGTGACCAAACAAGTGGTGGCCGGCGCGCTGCAAGGGGAACGGCGCAGTCCCAAGCGCGGCGCGTCGGTTGAGTTTGCCGATTTCAAGCCGTATGTGGCCGGCGACGATTTCCGTCAGATCGACTGGAATTTGTATGCGCGGATGGAACGCTTTTTTCTGAAGCTGTTTGTGGCTGAGGAAGAGCTGACCGTCCATTTGCTGGTCGACACCAGCCGCTCAATGGACTGGGGCCAGCCCAACAAGCTGCTCTACGCCAAGCGCGCTGCGGGCGCCATGGGCTACCTCGCGCTCTCGAAGCTGGATCGCGTTACCCTTACGGCGTTTGGGCAGGAGCGCGAGCTCAAGCTGCCGCCGCAGCGCTCCAAGCGGGGCGTTGTGCCGCTGTTTTCGTTTTTGACGGATATTCAGCCGGGCACCGCCACCCACTTTGCCGCGGTCTGCAAGCGCTATGCGCAAACGGCACGCAATGCGGGCCCGTTACTCCTGTGCTCGGACTTGATGGACGAGGAGTGGCAAGCGGGTTTGCAAGCGCTGTTGTCGCGCCGGTTTGAGATCACGCTGTTGCATATCCTCGCGCCGCAGGAGCTTAATCCGCAGCTTGAGGGCGATGTGCGGCTGTTGGACGCGGAGGGTGGTGCTTCCGTCGATCTAACCGCCGACCTCGACCTCATCCGCCGTTACCAGCGCAGCTTGGAAAGCTGGCGCGAGGAAGTCGGCACGTATTGTACTGGCCGGGGTATCAATTACATTCCGATTGATACCAGCTATCCCATCGAGGATCTGCTGCTCAACCTGCTCCGGCAGCGTGGCATCGTTCGGTAAATGGTGCAAGTGCACAGCAAGCTCAGGGAGGCGTCCAGGAAATATTCCTGGGCGCCTCCCTTGTTCAAATTCGCCAAGGTTGGCCTATGCGCTTCCTTGGTCGGGCAGCTTCGTTTTATGCTTGGCTGTCCATATTTGCTGATTTCATGCGTGGTACACTGCACGTTGACCTTTTTTACGTATGGAGCATGCATGAAGCGCGTTCAGGGTTTGCCCCTGCTTCCGATATTTCTGATCGTGTTTGTGGGACTGCTAGGCTTTGGTATCATTCTGCCGCTTTTACCGTTGTACGCAGCACAGTATGGCGCTTCCCCATTTGTGGCCGGTGCCCTCCTCGCCTCCTACTCGCTGATGCAGCTGGTGGCTACGCCCTATCTCGGCGCGCTCTCAGACCGCATTGGACGACGACCGGTATTGATCATCAGCCAGGTTGGGACCGTGCTCTCGTTTGTGCTGCTTGGTGTGGCCAACAGCCTGCCGCTGCTCTTTGCCGCACGTATTCTGGATGGCATCTCCGGTGGAAACATCTCCACGGCCCAGGCCTATATCAGCGATGTGGTAGATGAACAAGATCGGGCCAAAGCATTTGGTTTGATTGGGGCCGCGTTTGGCCTCGGCTTTATCCTTGGACCGGCCATCGGCGGTGTGCTGAGTCAAGGCAATAACTACCATGTGCCGGCCTTTGTTGCTGCCGGTATTTCATTGGTTTCGCTGTTGCTGACTATCTTCCTGCTGCCCGAGTCGCTAGCTCCTGACACGCTGGCCGGGCAGCGAAGGTCGCCCCGTCGTCCGCGCATCCTCGACATTGCCGCTTTACGCCGGGCATTTGGCTACGCGCAGCTTGGCTTGCTGCTGATGATCTTCTTTTTGTTCAATCTGGCGCAGGCCGGCTTTCAAGGTTTGTTTGCCCTCTTCAACGAGCAAAAGTTTGGCTTTGGGGCGCAAGAAACGGGCTATCTCCTGGCCTATGTTGGCGTGCTGGCGGTCCTGTTACAAGGTGGCGGGATCGGCCCGATTGTGCGCCGCTTTGGCGAGCGGCGGACGCTGCAGGCCGGGCTTGCATTCGCTGCCCTTGGGCTGGCCTGGGTTGGCTTTGTGCTCAGCTGGCAGGTATTGCTCGTCGCGCTGCTGCCGGTAGCGCTGGGAATTGGCGTTGCGACCCCAACCACCAACAGCCTGATCACCCGCGAAAGCCCTCCCACCGAGCGTGGTCAGGTCTTAGGTATTTCGCAATCGATGGCCGCGCTGGCCCGGGTGATTGGACCGCTCGTCGCGGGCTTTGCGCTTGAGTATGCGGCTTGGCTCCCGTTTGTGCTGGCCGCTCTGCTGGTGACAATTGCGGTTGGACTGGCCCTGCGCTTGCTGCCTCCCGCCCGCCCGTCCGAAGATCCGCGCTTCCACAAACGCGATGTGGAAAAGACTGCGGTTTCCTAGCCAGTACCCGTGCTCCTTCGTCTCGGCCATAGGCACGGCGACTTGCGCTACGCTATCAGGAACGCCTCAGTCTTTTTTCGGTTGTTGATTGGGCTGGCCCCGCTGTACAATAGAATTGTCTACCAGCCCACGCCTGGAACTTTTTCGGTCTGTGTACGTCTTATTCAGCAGAAGATCAATTTCCCCCATTGATAGGACATGATATGGGTTTTCTGGCTCCGCTTGCATTTGGACTAGCGCTGCTTGTTCCCGTCATCGTCGCGATGTACCTGTTGAAGCTGCGCCGCGAAGAGCAAACCGTTTCTTCGACGTTTTTGTGGCAGCGGATGGTGCGCGATGTCGAGGCCAACACGCCCTGGCAGAAGCTGCGGCGCAATATTTTGTTGCTGCTCCAGCTGTTGTTGCTGCTGGCATTAATCGCTGCACTGGCGCGGCCCTATCTGCTGACCACGGGCATCACCGGCAACAACCTGATTTTGATCGTGGATCGTTCGGCGAGCATGGCAGCGACCGACGCGGGCGGAACGCGGCTCGCGGCGGCCAAGCACGAAGCACTCCGGCTGATCGATCAGCTGCCGGACAATGGACGCGCGACGGTGATTGCCGTCGGCGGGCAGATGGAAGTGCCGGCGTCGGCGTCCAGCGACCGGCGTGAGCTGCGCCAGGCCATCGAGCGGCTGGAGATCCGTAACGGCGGTGGAAGTGATCTTAGTCAAGCTTTGGCGCTAGCCGGCTCGCTCGCAGCGCGGGAGTTCGAGAGCGAGGTCGCCATTATTTCGGACGGCCAAGTCACGATTCCTGATCAAGCTACGCTGCCGGTGCCGGTGCAATTCTTCCCGATCGGCTCGCGGGCCGACAACGTCGCGATCTCGGCGTTTGTGCTGCAGCCCGGCCAGGGTGGTCAAACGCTGTTCGTCCAGGCGACCAACTACGGCAGCGCGCCGGTGCAACGTCGCATGGTTGTTGAGCTGGACGGCGCGCTCTTTAACGCCTACGACTTTACACTTGATCCGGGCCAGGATCGCTCGATTGTGGCGGATGTGCCAAGTACTGTGCGCCGCGCAACGGCTCGCCTGGACGGCAGCGATGTGCTTCCGCTTGACGATCAAGCCTGGGCTACCAGCGGCGGCACCGATAAAGCCACTGTTCGCATCATGACCGACGGCAATCGCTTTTTGGAGACGGCCTTTAGCCTGCTGCCCGGCATTCAAGTCACCACAGTGCCGACCACCACCACGACCTTTACCGATACCGTCGCCTTGACGGTGCTGGATGGCGTTACGCCCGCGCCGCTGCCGCCCGGTAACTTGCTGTTTATTGGGCCCCTCCGCTCCACCGAGCTCTTTTCGGTAACGGGCGCGCTCGAGTTCCCGGCGTCACGACCGGCGACCGGCAATGAGCCGCTGCTCCGCAACGTTTCCGTTGCCGAAATCAATGTGCTGCGTGCGGCGCAGCTGACTAAGCCGGTGTGGGCACGCACGGTGATCGACAGCGACGGCGGGCCGATGTTGCTGGCGGGCGAGCAGAGCGGGCGCCGAATTGGCGTGCTCGGCTTTGCGCTGCAAAACTCGGATCTGCCGCTGCAGATTGCGTTTCCCGTGCTGATGGCCAATCTGGTGGGCTATCTCGCGCCAGGCCAGGGCAGTGACGCCGCGCAGCTCCAGCCAGGCCAACCGCTGGTTGTGCCGGTGCCGCCGGATGCTACACGTGTGACGGTGACCAATCCGGCAGGAAATGTCGCGGAGCTAACGCCGCAGAATAATCAGGCGGTGTATGGTGATACCGACGCGCTGGGAGTCTACACCATCAGCATTGAGCGGCCCAATGCCGACCCGCTTGCTCGCGCTACCGCCGTCAATCTCCAGAATGCCGGCGAGTCACGAGTCGCGCCGCGGAAGCAGCTCAGTCTGTTCCAGGCGGGTGGACGCGTCGTCACGACGGCGGAGGAACGGGCCGGTCGCTCGGAATTTTGGCGCTGGCTGGCCTGGATCGCGCTTGGTGTGCTGATCGTGGAGTGGCTGGTGTATCAGCGCAGCGCGCTCGCATGGCTCCGCGAACGCTGGTTCACCAACCGGCGGGGCGCGCCGCGCCGCGCGGGTACGTAGCGGAATGCCGTTTTCATTCGTTCAGCCTGCCTATCTTTGGCTGCTGCTGCTGCTCGCGCCGCTGTGGGCGGTTGCGCTGATCGATCCGCGCCGGACGGCCGCGTGGCTGCGGTGGACAAGCTTAGGCCTGCGCACGGTCATTCTGGTGGCGCTCGTCTTTGCACTGGCCGGTGCGCAGCTGCGCTGGCCGGCTGGGCAGACGACAACCGTGTTTGTGGTCGATAATTCGGACTCGGTTGCGCCCACCGCGCGGGCGCAGGCCGATCTATATATCAAAGCCGCCCTGCAGCGGATGCCGACTGGCGATCGCGCGGCGATTGTGGTCTTTGGCGGCGACGCGGTGGTGGAGCGGCCGCCCAGTGAAAACGCCGAATTCGTGCGTACCACCGTGTTGCCGCCGAGTGATCAGACCGATATCGGACGAGCCCTGCAGCTAGCACTGGCTCTGCTGCCGAGCGAGACACGGAAGCGGATCGTGCTGCTGTCGGATGGTGCCGAAACACGCGGGCGAGCGTTGGATGCAGCGGAGGTAGCGCAGGCAGCCGGTGTGCCCATCGAAACGGTGTCGCTGGTGGGGCCGCCCGCGGCCGAGGATGTGGCGGTTGAGGCGTTGGAGGCTCCCGCAGCCGTACGCGAAGGGCAGCAGGTTCGGCTGACAATCCAGGCGCGCAGTGGACGAGCCACGAGCGCAGCGCTACAGGTACAGCTGGATCGTCAGCTGGTGTTGGAAACAACCGTGCAGCTGGAGGCCGGTCTGAACCGCATCCCGGTAACGGTGACTGCGCCTGGACCAGGGTTTCATGCCTGGGAAGCGCGGCTTGTGGCGCAGGGCGATACAGTCGGCGCCAACAACGTGCAGTTTGGGTTTTCGGAGGTGTGGGGCCAGCCGCGGGTGTTGCTGGTGGAAGGCGCGCCTGGTCGCGCGGCGAACCTGTCCGCCGCGCTGCAAGCAGCCAAGCTCACTCCCGTGGTCGCTGCCCCGAATGAACTGCCGCCATCACTGGTGGGGCTGGATGCGTATGATGTGATCGTGCTGGTTGACGTGCCATATCGCGCATTGCCGAAGCGAGCTGCCGAACTTCTGCCGGCGTATGTGCGCGAGCTCGGTCGTGGTCTGTTAATGGTCGGCGGCGAAGATAGCTATGCCGCCGGCGGCTACCTTGATACGCCCATCGAAACGGCGCTGCCGGTAACCATGCGTACCCGTGGGGTCAAGGTGCAGCCCGATGTCGCGCTTGTGCTGCTGATCGACCAATCCGGCTCGATGTCCGGTCCTAAGCTGGACCTGGCCAAAGAAGGCGCGGCGCAGGCGTATGCAACGTTGGACGAGCGCGATCAGATTGGAGTGATTGCGTTTGATACCTCCGCCAATTGGGCCGTCGAGCTGCAAAAAAAGCCGCCGGCGGATGCGTTTCTGCAAGATTTAGGCGGTATCGGCGTGGGTGGTGGCACGGACCTGCGGCCGGCGTTGGAGGCCGCCACGGAGGGGCTCGAAAAGGCCGAAGCGAAAGTGAAGCATGTGGTCATGCTGACCGACGGCCAGGCCGACAAAAACTATGACGATGTGGTGCAGCGGATGGTAGCGGGCGGCATAACCCTGTCCACGGTCGGGATCGACGATTGGGAGCCGCATCTCAAAGCTATCGCAGCGCAAACCGGCGGGCGCTTCTACGAGGTGCAGGATTTCAACGATGTGCCGCGCTTGTTCTTTGACGAGTCGTTGCGGATTGCGCGGCGGGGCATCGTCGAAAAAGAGTTTACGCCGGTGATCACGTTTCCCGCGCCGGTTGTGCGTGATCTGCGCGTCGTGCCGCCCTTGTTCGGCTATAACACAGTCACGCCCAAAGAAACGGCGCAGGTGATTTTGCAGTCGGATGAGGACGATCCGATCTTGGCCGAGTGGCAATATGGGCTCGGACGTGCCGCGGCGTGGACCCCTGACATGAAAGGCCAATGGGCCAGGCAGTGGGTGCAGTGGGAGGGTTTTGGTCGCTTCGCCGCCCGGCTCGTCACCGGACTATTGCCAACGCCGAGCATCGAAGGTTTTGAGGCTGGCACGCGCATCGAAGGCACAGCCCTCGCGGTGGATTTACGCGCCGATCAGCCTGATGGTCGAGCTCGCACCGGCTTAAGCGCAACCGGCCGCATCGTTGGTGGGGATGGCCGTGTGCTGGAGGTGCCGCTGCTGGAGGTCGAGCCGGGGCGCTATCGCGGCACGAGTGCGCTGCCAGAGGCCGGCGTGTATCGCGCACAGGTGCTGGTCAAAGGCGGTGATGGCCAGGCACTCGGCGTTGTCAGCACGGGCGCGGTGATTCCGCCATCGGCCGAGTATCTACAGCGCGACGGAAACGTAGCCTTGCTCAACGCGCTGGCCGAGCTAACGGGCGGTCGCAGCGAATTGCCGGTGGAGCGCGTGTGGGACGCGCCGCCGACGGCATCACGGCGCACACAGCCAATCACGTGGCCGCTGCTGTGGCTGGCTGTGCTGCTCTGGCCATGGGACATTGCCATCCGTCGCTTGTTCCCGCGCTTGGCTCCCCTGGCGAAACCGACAGCTGTACGAAGCTGGTGGCGCGGTCGGACGAACAGGAGTGCTCAGCCGGCAGCACAAGCGCTTGGCTGGCAGCGTGCGCGGGTGAAACAAGCGGCCGCGGTTGCGCAACGAGATGCCGCAGCGGGAACCAGTGAAAGGACCTCGTCGTCTGCTCCTACGTCAGCAGCGCCGGCAGGGGGACAATATGACTGGCGGAAAACGCGACGCGGCGTGGTAGAGCGGCCGTCTGCAAGTGATCTTAAGCGCGATTAGTGTGCTGTCTTACGGCAACACTTCAGCAGCCTGCATGGCCTTCGGTATGTTTTGGGTGTTGTGGTTAGGCGTGATCCTGGCATTGCCCGACGAGTGGAGCTGATTGATGATGATTGCTACGTTTATTTATCCTGCCGCGCTCTGGCTGCTCCTGCTCGTTGTTCCGCTCCTGCTGGTAGCGCTGCTGGCGCCACGGCGGCTCCCGCCGGCCCGTTTTGCGACAAGTCTCGTCCTGCGCACACTGTTGTTTCTGGCGCTGATCGGCGCGCTAGCGGGCACGCAGATCGTCCACCGGGTTGATCAGCTGACGACGGTCTTTCTGGTTGATAGCTCTGATTCGGTGTCGCCCGAGGAGCGCTCACGCGCCGAGCAGTTTATCCAGGCTGCGCTCAGCACAATGCCCGAGGGCGACAAAGCGGCGATTGTGGCGTTCGGCGAAAATGCGCTGGTGGAGCGCGCGCCGTCGGCCGAACAAGGGTTGCGGCGGATCCAGTCAGCGCCGGTTACCACGCGGACCAATATCGGCGAGGCGCTGACGCTCGGTTTGGCGCTGTTGCCCGCCGATACCGAAAAACGGCTGGTGCTGTTATCGGATGGCGGCGAGAACGCCGGGGATATTCGGGCAGCGATTGATCTGGCTCAGGCGCGCAATGTGCCGGTCGAGGTTGTGACGCTGGGCGAGGCGACCAACGACCTTGTGCAGCTGTCGGACCTTCGCGCGCCTGCAACGGTGCGCAAAGGGCAAAATATTCCGCTGGAAGTGGTGGTGCAGGCGAGCGTGGCTACTCCCGCCACGATCAGGATTCGCGCGGGCTCGCAGATCATTGCCGAGCAGCAGGTCGATCTCACGCCTGGGCGGCAAAGCTTTCAATTTCCAGTCAAGGCCGAGACGGATGGCTTCGCGCGCTACAGCGCCGAGATCGAGGTCGCCAACGATAACCGGCGCCAAAACAACCAGTCGGCGGCCCTTGTGGATGTACAGGGCGAGCCACGGGTGCTGATCGTCGAAGACAAGCCGGGCGAGTCGACGAACCTGCGGACGGCTTTGGAGGCAGCGGAGATGAACCCGCTGGTTGTTGCGCCCGAAAATATGCCGACCAACTTAGCCGATTTGGGCGGATATGATGCAGTGGTGCTGGCGAACGTGCCCGCCGCGCGCTTGCCAAGCTCGGCGATGAAGCTGCTGCCGGCCTATGTGCGCGATCTTGGGCGCGGCCTGGTCATGCTGGGCGGCGACCGAGCGTATGGCATGGGTGGCTACAACAAAACGCCGATTGAGGCCGCCCTGCCGGTCGATATGGAGGTCAAAGACAAGAACCGGCGGCCGGATGTCGCCATCGTCTTTGTGATCGATAAGTCGGGCTCGATGGCAGCCTGTCACTGCAATAATCCGGACCGGGGTGGCGGCGCGCCCATGGGTGGTGTGGTCAAGGTCGATATTGCGAAGGAGGCGGTGCTGCAAGCGAGCGCGCTGCTCCAACCCGACGATCAGCTCGGCGTTGTTGCGTTCGACGATGTCCCGCGTTGGGCGATCGATGTTAATCGCGTGCCGACGCTCAACGAGATCGAAGACGCCCTGGCGCCGGTTGCGCCTAACGGCCAAACCAATGTGCGGGGCGGCCTGCTCGCGGCCAAAGAGGCCCTGGAAAAGACGGAGGCAAAGGTCAAGCATGTTATTCTGCTGACTGACGGCTGGTCGTCGTCGGGGAATCAAACCGATATTGCCGACCAGCTGCGCGCCGAAGGGATTACGCTTTCAACGGTTGCGGCCGGCGGCGGCTCCGCTCCGTACCTGGAAGAGCTGGCCGAGCGCGGTGGAGGACGCTACTATCCGGTTACCAACATGGAGGATGTGCCGCAGGTCTTTGTGGACGAGACGGTCAAAACGGTTGGCTCGTACCTGATCGAGGAGCAGTTCGTCCCGACGCTCGTGGGCGACTCGCCGATCATGCGCGGCTTGACCGACCAAGGTTGGCCGGCGCTGTATGGCTATAACGGCACCGAGCTCAAGGATGCTGCCCAGGTGATTTTGCGCTCGCCCGAAGGCGATCCGGTGCTCGCCCAGTGGCAGCATGGCTTGGGCCGCTCGGTAGCCTGGACCTCGGACATGAAAGGGCAGTGGGGCGCCGACCTGGTGCGCTGGGAGGCTTTCGGAACGTTTGCCGCGCAGCTTGTAGGCTGGACCATACCGCGCGACGCGGAAAACGCTCTCAATGCGCAGGCGCGGGTGGAAGGCACGCAGGCGATCATCACCGCCGAAGCCAAAGATCGTGATGGCAAGCCGCTGGCAGATGCGACGATTGCCGCTTCCGTCATCGGTCAGGACGGTACGGATCAACAACTCACGCTCAAACAAGTCGGGCCCGGGCAGTTTCAATCCACCATTCCCAGTCCGCAGACCGGCTCGTATCTGGTGCAGCTCAATGCCCAGAACAATGGCCAGCCGATCGGTACCCAAATGGTGGGGCTAGTGGTGCCCTACTCGCCCGAGTATCGTCAGCAGCAGGCGAATCCTGCGCTGCTGGCCAACATTGCCGCCGAAACCGGCGGCAGCGTGCTTGAAACACCGGCGGCGGTCTTTGAGCACAACTTGGAGGCCGTCCGCCGCGCTCAAGAAATCAGCCTGCCCTTGCTGCTGCTGGCGGCGCTGCTGCTGCCGCTCGACATTGCCGTGCGGCGGCTAGGCTTGCGCCGCCGAGACTTCGTCGAAGCGCGAGCCTGGGCCGTGGCGCGTGTGCCGGCACGTCGAGCAGCGCAGGCGGCTCCAGCGCCGGTGCTGGGCGACCTTCAGCGCGCGAAAGCGCGGGCTACAGTCCGCGGCGCGCGGCGCAACACTGCCCAGACACAGCTCTCGATCCCCGCAGAAGAACTACCCGCAGCACCTGAACCGGCAGCCAGCCCAGCGCCGGCACGGCGAGGCGTAGCACCGGTCGAGCGGCCATCAGCCGCCGAAACCCGCCAGGCCGCCGATGCTGCTCCGGCCGAAGACGATGCCCTGGCTAGACTTCGTGCCGCCAAGGATCGGGCCCGGCGCAATCGCTAAGGGCTGGTCCTGGACCATCTCGAGGACTGCGCAAGCTAGCACAAATCACTGAACATTGTGTAGTCCGCCGCTGGATTAAAACTTGCTGCTTAAGCTAAACCGGACGGTGTACGGCGGCGCGTTAGGCGTCGCCCAGGCATAGGTGCTGTGCACAGTGGCACGCCCAAGCACAAGGAGAAGTTGGCTATGGCACCGCTCACAATTATCGCGAAGTTGAAAGCCAAAGCTGGCGCGGACGACCAACTGTACGAAGCCTGTCGCAAGCTGATCGCGCCCACGCTGGCGGAAGAAGGTTGCATCAACTACGACATGCACCGCTCGATTGAAGACCCTGGCCTCATTATGTTCTACGAGAACTGGACCACCAAGCCGCTCTGGGAACAGCACATGCAATCGCCACATCTCGCCCAGTTCTCAGCCGAAACCGAGGGCATCGTCGAGGTATGGGAGCTGTTCCAGGGAGAAAAGGTTAACCCGTAGATCGCAACGTGTGGGTTCAATTGGCTAGCCACGAGTGGAATCAGAACTGGATGTTGCAACGGGAGCTGCGTCGTTATCTTGTTGAGCTTGTGTATGCTGCCAGATAAGACGCTGGTTGGAGGATGACCAGTGAAGATAACGTTTTATGCCCATGCCAGCTTCCGGCTCGAGGCAGACGGAGTTGCGGTGGTTACTGATCCGTACACGCCCGGTCCTAAGCCAGGTTCGGGCTTCGACCCGATCGACGAGCCGGCCGATCTGGTGATCATGAGTTCGTCCACCGATACCTTCCACTCCGATCCGAGCCATGTTCGTGGCGATCCGGTGGTGATCGATGCGCTGGAGCTGCCGCCGGAAGGAACAAACGTGAAGGGCGTGCAGATCCGTTCGTTTCCAGCCATGGAAAGCTTGACGTTCGATTTTCAAGGCGAGTTTGGGCGCCATCCGGACGCCAATGCGCTGTACCTGTTTACGCATGGTGGGCTGCGAGTGCTGCACCTGGGGGATACCGGCAACCCGATCCCACCGGAACATCTTGACGCGCTGCGGGGCAACGTCGACATCCTGCTGGCGCTGGCGGGGGCGCATGCCACGATCGCCTATGACGATCTGGACGCTGCGATTAAGAGGATCGGCCCGCGCGTGATCATTCCGATGCACTACTACAGCCCGCGCGGCTGGCTCCAGATCGAGCCGGTCGACGCGTTTTTGGCCCGCTATCCGGACGAGATGATCACCCGGGTCGGTGGGCCGACACTCGAGCTAATGCCCGCAACATTGCCTGCCGAACAGCATATTTACGTGCTCGAACAATCGCGCTGATGTTTCAGTATCCTGGCATTGCCGGTGGCATGACATAAGGCTGATGGGTGGCAAAGGCCGTTTCCGCTTTGGAAGCGGCCTTTAGGCGTTAAGACAGCTGATTGAGAACCACACAAACCTACTCCAAGCGCACCTTCGCGCCGAAGTTCTTGGCTTCTTTGCTCACAAAATAGGTGGCACAGGCCGCATCCAGCAGATCGGGGCTGAACGTGGCCGGCTCCATGTTGTATTTGGCGATGCTGATCATCTGATCCAAAATGTCACGGGGCTGGCACATCCGGAATGGCCGCTCAAAGGGCGTGTACCACTTGTCCACCAGATAGTCAAGGCCCTTCTGGTCCAGCTCGACTTTGCGGCTCTTGCACACAAAGCCCCAGATTTGCCGCCACTGCGCCTCGTCGGGATCGCGCACCTCGATCTTGAATTTAATGCGGCGCAAGAAAGCGTCGTCGGCAAGCTGATTTGGATCAAGGTTGGTGGAAAAGATCAGCAGCTGATCGAACGGAATCTCCATCTTCTTGCCGGTTACGGTGGTCAAGTAATCGTAGCGCTTTTCCAGCGGCACAATCCAGCGATTGAGCAAGTCCATCGGTCGGCACTGTTGGCGACCAAAGTCGTCGATCAAGAAGATACCGCCGTTGGCCTTCATCTGGAAGGGCGCTTCGTAGAACTTCGCCGCGGCGTTATAGGTCAGGTCGAGCATGGGCAGGGTGAGCTCGCCGCCCACAACCACGACTGGCCGCTT
This sequence comes from bacterium, assembly GCA_016781505.1. Classification (GTDB taxonomy): domain Bacteria; phylum Chloroflexota; class Chloroflexia; order Chloroflexales; family Kallotenuaceae; genus LB3-1. The sequence goes on along the minus strand of JADDQF010000069.1, from coordinate 21,408 downwards.
GATGCGGGCCCAGCGGAGATCGTACTGTTCGTCCGTCCCGTCGTCGGGGGCGAGCTCGTGCACGATGTTGTCGTACAGCTTGATGATCTGGCCGCCGGCCTCGACCGCGTAGGGCAGATAGATATGGTCGCCCATCAAGCGGGTGATGCGCTCGGCAATACTGGTTTTGCCGTTGCCGGGATAGCCGAACAAAAAGATGGACGAGGCCGAGTTGACCGCCGGGCCGATCTCGTTGAGCACTGGATCGCTGATGATCAGGTCGGCAAAGGCGCGGCGAATGTTGCGGCGCGTCACAACCATGTTTTTGATGGTCTGGGCTTTGACCGAATCCAGATAGTCTTGGAACGGCACCGGCGCCGGACCGCTGTACTGTGTTTTGGTCATCGCGTCGGCGGCAGCCTGCGTCCCGCGGGGCGTGAGCATATACTCGTAGTTTGTATCGCCAAAGCCCCGTTGGCCGGCAATATCCACGAAATCCGCAGCCCGCAGCTCCTGCAGCAGTGGGTCGATCACGCTGTAGTACAAGCACAGCTCGTTCGCGATCTCCATGCCGGCGGCCCGGCTGCGACTGTAGATAAAGCGCAGGATCAGGTCTTGAATGAACGACCTATTAAGGCCGGTCTCTTCAACGCGCAGTGGCAGCGGCGGGACGAATTTGTTGCTGCTGGTGGGCGTGTCCGCGTCGACCGGAACCGGGCTGCCCAGCATACGGGCACCATTAAGGGTGCCATTGCGCTGCGCCTCGGCCACCAGCGCGTCGAGGTGCTGTTTGTGCATGCTCAGGTGGCGCAACGCCTCGTGGTCGTTGTTGGCGCGCGCCTCCTTGATGCCATCATAAAGTGCGCGGGCGACAACATACTTAACGCCGTCGACGTACATGTGGTGCAGGTATTGGCCGGGCCGCATATAACAGTCGTCGGTGTGGTCTTTGCGGGCCAGAAGGTCATCGTAGGATCGCTGATCAAGCAGAAAACGCATATGGAGTCCCCCGGTGGCGGATTGAGTTTGCGCTGATGGCCAGCCACTGCGGCTGGTGCAGGGCCGTTCGTGCCGGCAATAAATGTTGTTGGCAGTGGGTAGTATAAAAACGGGGCGCGCCGGAGGCAACGTGACCTTGGTGCTACTTCGGGGTGGTGGAGAAGGGGATAGGGGGAGGTTCCCCAAACACGAACGGCGGAACGATCAGCGCGTCCAACGTAACCCGTGCGAAGCTGTGAAACTACGTCGGTCAGTAGAAGACATGCTCCACCATGTTGGCTGCAGGCAACGTTAGCTCACCACAGCTCCGCGAGTGTATTCGGTCAAAATCGCATGCAGCTGCACGGTTGGGGCAAGTGGCAGGCGTACGCTAAGCGGTATTTCCCGCAAAGGCATGAGCGACAGCTGGCGATCCTCCGTGCTGGGCGGATTGCGCAGGGCAACAACAAGCTCGGCGGTGATCGCGGCAAGTTCCAGGGTAGGCTTGCATTGGAGGAGGTCGAAGCTGAGCGCCCAGGAGCAGGTTACAGGCTCAACAAAGGATACGACCAGCACAACCCGGCGGGCAGGCAGATCGGCTAACCATTGCGTGGCCAGCACCGGCGTATCGGATGCTTGAGCAGCGTTGTTCAGCACGCGCGGCAGATCGGCAACATCTGGTCGCTGGGCAGCATCGATCCAGACCACCGGTAGCTGGTCGCCCTCGTCGGTCAGCGCCACGGCCGTGGCTTGGACCGGCAAAGCCTGCGCGACAAAGGGCTGCCAGTCCGGAGTGATCAGTGGCACATGGGTGGCGCGATCAGCCGGGCGGCGAGCTACGATCGAGGTGCGGATCGCCCGCTGCTCCCTGCCGCCGGCACGATACGCCCACCAGGCGCGCCTCCCGAGATCGCCAAATATGGCCACCAATAAACCTGTTATTGCACCCGCCCGACCCCAACGTCCACGCATTCGTCTGCTCCTTCGCTGGAATGCGGGGCAGATGCCGTGCCACAAATAATGGCGCAGAGGGCGCTACGTTTTCTGGGGAACGTAGCGCCCCGGCTGGTATGCGCTCGCTCCAACGTTACCGCTTGAGCTGCTTATAGGTGATCCGATGTGGAATATCGGCGGCATGGCCCAAACGCTGCCGACGGTCGGCCTCATAATCCGAAAAGTTGCCGTGATGCCAGCGAACGGTGCTGTCGCCCTCGAACGCCAGAATGTGGGTGGCTACACGGTCCAAGAACCAGCGGTCGTGGCTGACCACAAGGGCACAGCCGGCAAAGGCATCCAGCGCTTCTTCCAACGCCCGCAGCGTGTTAACATCCAGATCGTTGGTCGGCTCGTCCAGCAGCAGGACGTTCGCGCCTTCTTTGAGCATCTTGGCCATCAGCACGCGATTGCGCTCGCCGCCGGAAAGCGCCTTGACCTTTTTCTGCTGGTCTGAGCCCAAAAAGTTGAAGCTGGCGACATAGGCGCGTGAGTTCAGCTTGCGGTTGCCCAGGGTTAGGATATCGTTGCCGTCCGAAATCTCTTCCCACACCGTGCGCTCGCCGTCCAACGACTCGCGCAGCTGCTCGACATACGCCAGCTTAACGGTCTGCCCCACCACAACCGTTCCCGAGTCCGGCTGCTCCTTGCCGGTGATCATGCGGAGCAAGGTGCTCTTGCCGGCGCCATTCGGCCCAATAATGCCCACAATACTGCCGGGCGGAATCGAAACATCCAGGTCGTCGATCAGCAGCCGCTCACCAAAGGCCTTGAAAACGTCGCGGCAGTCGATCACGGGCTCTCCCAGCCGTGGCCCGGATGGAATATAAATCTCCAAATGCTCGCGGCGGCGCTCGGTCTCCTGGCTGAGCAAGTTTTCATAGGCGTTAATGCGGGCTTTGCCTTTGGCCTGGCGCGCCTTGGGCGACATCCGAATCCATTCCAGCTCGCGTTCAAGCGTCCTTTGGCGCTTGGAGTCGGCTTTTTCTTCTTGAGCCAGCCGGGCCTGCTTCTGCTCCAGCCACGACGAATAATTGCCCTTCCACGGAATGCCGGTGCCGCGGTCCAGCTCCAAGATCCAGCTCGCCACGTTGTCCAGAAAATAGCGGTCGTGGGTAACGGCGATAACCGTGCCCTTGTACTGCTGCAGATGCGACTCCAGCCACAAGACCGACTCGGCGTCTAGGTGGTTGGTCGGCTCGTCCAGCAGCAGAATGTCGGGCTCGGTCAGCAGCAAACGGCACAGCGCGACGCGGCGCCGCTCCCCGCCCGACAGCACCGCTACGAGCGTATCGCCGGGAGGACAGCGCAGCGCGTCCATCGCCACTTCCAACCGGCTGTCCAGGTTCCAAGCGTCGGCGTGCTCCAGCGCTTCCTGCACCTCGGCCTGCTCGGCCAGCAGCGCGTCGAAGTCGACGTCGGGCTCGGCAAAGCGGTTGTTGATCGCTTCGTAGCGCACTAGCAGGTCCACAATCGGCTGGACCGCTTCTTCCACGATCTGCCGCACTGTTTTGTTGGGATCAAGCTGGGGCTCTTGCTCCAGGAGGCCAACCGTATAGCCGGGCGCCAGCATCGTTTCGCCCAGGTAATCCGTGTCGATGCCGGCCATGATCCGCAGCAGGGTGCTCTTGCCGGCGCCGTTCAGTCCGAGCACGCCGATCTTCGCTCCATAAAAGAACGAGAGCGTGATATCGCGGATAACTTCTTTGTTGGGTGGAAAGACGCGTTTGACGCGTACCATCGAATAAATAATTTGATCGCTCATGCCGTCAAGTATACTCGGAATTTTGCCAAATGGGTAAGGCACGAGCCCTGCGATCGACCCTTGTTCGCATGCTTCGGCACACCTCCGCTGATCGTGCTTTATTCCGGCAGCGTTGACGGTTGCGATTGTTGCAGCAGCCGCAGCAGGGGAACATCCGCAGCGGCAAACTGGTAGTTGTCGAGCTCCGCGATGGGCACCCAGCGGATCGCCTGATGGTCGTGCAGCGCGAAGGTGCCCGAACGATAACGGACCCGATACGCCAGCAGCTCGATCGTGACGTGCTCATAGGCAAAGACGCTGCGGCCGACGTACGCCCCAACCTCGGTCTCAACCGCAAATTCCTCGCGCAGCTCGCGCACCAACGCTTGCTGGGGCGTTTCGCCGGGCTCCACCTTGCCGCCCGGAAACTCCCACTGATGCTCCAGCCGATCTCCCGGCTTGCGCTGCGCAATCAAAATCAATCCATCCCGCTCGATGATGCCGGCGACAACTGTTAGCACTGCTCCTCCAAAACTTCGCCTCGGCCCTGATGGGCCTTGCTTGCCGTTCCGGTCTGGTATGGGGTCCGGAACTTTTTGCTGTTCGGGCGCGTCCTCCTCGTACCGAACCCCGCTCGGCCGCCGCATCGACCACAAGTTTGTCAAAGCAACCAGCGGACCGTGAGGGCGCGAGTGTAGGCACAACTTCAGCAGCCGCAGGCGAGGTTTCCCGGGTGAGTGGCGGTGTTGCGGCTGGGGCAGCCGGCGCCGACGCGTCCACGGGAGGCGCTGCTGAGGCACACGCAGCACCTCCATCAGTGGTTGGCCGAGCCGCGGCATAGGTGCTCCGCGGACATTGACCTCGACAATCCGCTCGGCCGATCCCTATACCCCCTCGTTGTTCGCCAAAACGACGCGGGGGCTTTTGCGCCCGTCCAATGCCGCAGGACGCTACCGCGGCGGGTTAATGTTGCAGGCTGGCTGAAGGCTGGTATAGTGGGAGCTGAGTGCTTGGCCGAACAACCAAAAGGTGTCCAGATGCCCGATCAAGCTCCGTTATCGTGGACTGTGCTTCAAACGCTCGCGCCAACACACCTGGCCTTGTACCGTTCATCGCGCTTCATGGGTGATACATTAAGCGTTGCGCTGCATGACTTTGTGGGTGCGGATCGCCAAATCCTCCAGCGTGTCTATCAGACACTCGGCCAGCTCTTAGACGTGCTGGCAGCAGCTAAAGATGCTCGGGTGGGCGGCCCAACTATAGAGGAGTCGCTGCAGCAGATTGAGTGGGGAGGTGCAGTGCGCTCTATGCAGCAGTTTGGCAAGGCGACAATTACAGATCATTCTTCGCCTCAGCTGAACGCCGTGATTCACGATCTGCGGGGTGGCAGCTTTTTGGCATTGTCGGTCACCCTCCAACTGTTGACGCGGGGCCAGGTACAACCTAACCAATTGCTGCAGGCGTTCTTTTTGGCACGGGATCACCTCAAGATGATGCGTAATGCCGTGCCCGACCTGGATCGGCCGCAGTACGAGCGGGATCGGGCCCAAAAAGCGCATCGTGTGCAGCTTTTGGTTGAAAAGTGGAGCCAAGCCACGTATCAGCTGGATAGCCACCGGGCCGTGGTGGTCGTTGACGCCAAATTCGACGGCAATGTTTCCGAGCGCTGTATCGAGTTCGCTGCGCTGGACCGTGTTTTGTATAACCTGCTGAATAACGCGGTCCGCCATGCCGCGGATCAGCATGTGTATCTGACTATTTTCCAGGTGGACGAGCACAATGTGCGGTTTGTGGTGTATAACCGTATGACAGCCGAGCAGAGTGCCGTGCTGCGAGAACGGTTCGGCGACAATCTCGGCAGTTTGTTTGAGGGTGGCTTTACCACGGGCGGGACCGGCCTGGGCTTGCGGATCTGTGCCGAATTCGTGGCCGATGCGTATGGCGTACATGGGCTGCAGCGCTGTTTGGCCGAAGGGTACATCGGCGCACGAAATGTCCATGACTATTTTGTGACGTGGTTTCATTGGCCTGTCGCTGCGGACTAAGCCGCTGTCGGCGTTTAGGCAGAGCTATCGCTGGAACACGTGCGATACCATCTGGCGCGGCGCGGCACTGCGTGCCGCCCATTGGTTGGCTTGCAAGGTGAAACGAAGGAGTCCCGATGTTGCAACAGCCACAACTCGAGGCCGACGCCTCATGGAAGCAACGCTTTCGGCGCGTGACGACCAGGACCCAGATCGCCAAGGCTAATCCACAACGTGGTCTGGCGGCGAGCAATCGCACCGGCGTCTCGCAGCTCTACGCCTGGGATGTTGCGACCGGAGAACTGCGTCAGCTGACCGATCGCGCGGGGGGCGTTCCCGGCGGCGTAATCGCGCCGGACGCGCGCTGGATTTTTTATCTTGATGACCAGCAGGGCAATGAGATCGGCCACTGGGTTCGCGTGCCGTTTGCGGGCGGCCCGCCGGAAGATATCACGCCCGAGCTCCCCCCGTACGCATCGTGGGGCTTAAGCCTCAACCGGACGAGCAGTGTTATCGGCGTGTCGGTGGCGAACGATAACGGCTTTCAGCTCTACGCGTTGCCTGTGGAAGCAGACGACACAATCGGCGAGCCGCAGGCGCTCTTCCAAACCAACAAGCTGATGTTGGGACCTGCGCTCTCGTATGATGGCTCGGTGGCGGTGGTGGCCGTTCCGCAGGGCACGGGCGGCTTGCATTTCAAGCTGGTGGCGCTTGATCGCAGGAGTGGTGCCCACCTTGCGGAGCTGAGTGACGGCGCTGATACCAGTGTAGAAATGAAAATGTTCGCGCCGCTGCCCGACGACATGCGCATACTTGGCACCTCCAACCGGAGCGGCAACTCGCGGCCATTGCTGTGGAATCCGCGTACCGGCGAGCGAGCGGACCTGTTGCTCCCTGGCGTCGAGGGCGAGGTGCAGCCCGAAGATTGGTCGGCGGACGGCCAGCACATTTTGCTGTGCCAGTATCGGCAGGCGGTGCAGCAACTGTATCTGTACAACGTACTGGATAACACGGCGCAAAAGCTGGAGCATCCCCGCGGCGTGTTTGAAGGCGTGTCCTTCGGCCCCGATGGCCAAATTTTCGCCCACTGGCAGGATGCCACGCACCCACCACAGCTCATCGCGCTGGATGCGCAAACCGGAAAGCTCCTGCGCACAGTGCTGATTTCGGGCGAAGTACCTCCCAGCCGTCCCTGGCGCTCGATGACGTTTCCTTCAACGGACGGCACGCCCATTCAGGGCTGGCTTGCGCTTCCCGAAGGCGACGGGCCATTTCCCACGATCCTTGATACCCATGGCGGACCGACGGCGGTGATGATGGAATATTATTCGGCGGGCGCTCAGGCCTGGCTCGATCATGGCTATGCGTTTGCGACGATTAACTATCGTGGCTCGACCACCTTTGGGCGGGAATTCGAGCAGCAAATCTGGGGCGACGTTGGCCATTGGGAGGTTGAGGACATGGTCGCCGCGCAGCGTTGGCTGGTCGACCAGGGCATCAGCGCTCCCCACCAAATACTGCTGACCGGTTGGTCGTACGGCGGCTATCTGACGTTGCAAGCTCTCGGCAAACGACCGGAGCTGTGGGCGGGTGGTCTTGCCGGTATTGCAATTGCCGACTGGGCTATTCAATATGAGGACAGCGCCGAAACGCTCAAGGGCTACCTGCTGGCGCTGCTTGGCGGCACGCCCGACGAAAAGCCCGAAGTGTACGCTGCTGCGTCGCCGATCACCTATGTTGAGCGGGTGCAAGCGCCGGTGCTGGTCATTCAAGGCAGCAATGATAGCCGCTGTCCGCCACGCCCGATGCGCTTGTACGAGGCGCGTATGAAGGAGCTCGGCAAGCAGATCGAGGTCCATTGGTTTGACGCCGGCCATGGCTCGTACGTTGTAGATCAGACTATCCAACATCAAGAGCTGATGCTGGAGTTTGCGTATCGGGTGTTGCAGAGTCGTCAATAAGCCTCGTTGCCCGCAAACCGAGGTGCTGCTGGTCGTGCTGGTTCGGACTTCTCGGTGGGTATTTGTGAATCAATCGCCGCTGCGGTAAGATGCTGTCATTCTTATGAATGGAGCAGGTTATGCCTGTGATGATACAGCTGACGACCGCCGCGCATGGCGGCAACAAACAATGCGGAGGTAGCTCGTGTGGCGCCGGGCAGTGCGGCATCGACTGCGATTGCGGCTGTCCCTACACGGGAATGGTCGAAAAAGGTCGGGTTGAAGAGATCGTCGCCGTTGAGCGGCGCTATCCGAATGAGTGGCTGGGCTTTGTGATCCCGCCCGGCGAGGACGAGTTCCAGCCGGAGCGGGGCATGCTGGTTGTGCATTCCACCGACGACAACGAAGTGTGGGATGCGCTTAACCGCGTCACAAACAACCAGGTTGTGCATGTCTACTTCAATGGCTCGCTGTCGGATGCCTATGCCGATTGGGCTGAATCCATCCCGGCCGAGCCCGGCACGCGCGTTCCGGCCTTCACGCCGCCGATCAACATCCCGCATACGCTGCTGAGGGGCAAGGATCAGAACGTTATTCCGCTTTTGAGCTAGGCGCGGCTGCGGGCCTGGAGCAAGGCGGACGGATCGGCGTATAATGAATCTATGGTGAAACAATGCCAGGTCCGTTGGCAGGAGCAGCTGGACTATGTCGCGGCATGGGCGCTGCAAAAGGAGCTTGCGGCGCAGCGTGCCGCGGACAGCGCCGGCGATACCCTGCTGCTGTTGGAACATCCTCATACCTACACCTTTGGCAGCCGCGGGCGGCGCGCCCATGAGCATTTGCTGGTGCCGCGGGCCGAGCTAGAGGCGGCGGGTATTACCGTGCTCGATGTGGACCGCGGCGGCGATGTAACGTACCACGGCCCGGGCCAGCTGGTTGGCTACCCGATCTTACGTTTGGCGGACTACCAGCTCGACGCGGTGCAGTATATGCGCGCGCTCGAAGAGGTGCTGATCGCGGTGGTGGCGAGCTATGGCCTGCCGGCAACGCGCACCCGGCACTTGACCGGGGTGTGGGTCGGCGATACCAAGATAGCGGCTATCGGCACCAAAGTGGATGTTTACGGCATAACCCAACATGGCTTTGCGCTCAACGTGACGACCGACTTAAGCTATTTTGCCAAAATCGTTCCGTGTGGCATTCGCAATAAAGGTGTTAGCTCGCTGGCGCGCTTAACCGGGCAAGATGTGGCGATGGCGGATGTGGTACACCGGAGCGTGGCGGCCTTTGGACAGGTTTTTGGTGTTGAAATGGTCGGGGCGATGGCGCAGGCCGCGGATACGGCGCTGGCGGAAGGATAACACGAGGTACGTATGGCGACCATAAATCTGATGGAAACACCCAAAGCGCGGCCACAGCGACCGCCCTGGCTCAAAGCCAAAATGCCGGCCGGCGAGAACTACGAGGATGTGTACGGGCTGATGCGCGAGCTTGGCCTTCACACGGTGTGTGAGGAAGCGCATTGTCCCAACATTGGCGAATGTTGGAACTATCGCACGGCCACCTTTTTGCTGCTTGGCGATACCTGTACCCGTGGCTGTCGATATTGCGCCATCGGGAAGGGCAAGCCCAAGGCTCTGGATGAGCAGGAGCCGGAGCGAGTCGCGCGGGCTGTGCAGCATCTGAAGCTCCGCCATGCCGTGCTGACCTCGGTCAACCGCGACGACCTCCCTGACGGTGGCGCGCATATCTTTGCCGAGTCGATCCGGCTGATTCGGGAATACATTCCAGGCTGTAACGTCGAAGTGCTGATCCCCGACTTTATGGGCGATGCGGCGGCGCTCCAAATGGTGTTGGAAGCGCGGCCCGATGTGCTCAATCACAACATCGAGACCGTAAAGCGCGTTTTTCCGCGGTTCCGGCCCAAGGCTACCTACGAGCAGTCGCTGATCCTGCTCCATCGTGCGCGACGTTTTGATCCGCAGCTACGCACCAAGAGCGGCCTGATGGTCGGCGCGGGTGAAACAATCGACGAGGTGCTGCAGGTGCTGGACGATCTGCGCAGCGTCGATGTGGACGTGGTAACCATTGGCCAGTATTTGCCGCCGGCCAGCGATTACTGGCCGCTCGACCGCTACTATACGCCGGAAGAGTTTGCCTTTTTGAAGCAGGAAGGGCTTAAGCGCGGCTTCAAGCACGTCGAGTCCGGGCCGCTCGTCCGCTCGTCGTATCATGCCCACGAGCATGTGCAGGATGAGGTGCTGATGCCCTAAGACTTACGGGCACATCTTCCAACTGTTCAGCTTCCAGCGGCCTCCGGCAACCGCAGTAGTGCCCCACCATCGGCATGCGTGGTGCCGGAGGTTTGTGCGTGAGCCGGCTAAATAGCTCGCGCGTGCCTTGTTTGAAAGCAGTACTAAAGTACCCATATCCAAGGCTCGGCCTGTTCGGTTTAGCCAAAGAACATCCTCACCCATCCTCAATCAAGGGGGCTGCCATGGTTCGATCACGTCGTATGTTGGTTTCACTGCTGCTCGCCGCGTTGCTTGCGGTTACGGCAAGTGTTGTTGGTGCCGCACCCGGGCCGCAAGCGAAGGGCACGGCGAAAGGACCAAAAGCGAAAGCACGTATGACGTGGTCGGTCAAGCGCGTTGAGCACAGCCTGAACGCTGGCGAATCGGGCAATGCCACCGTGACGCTCACCAGCAACGTCGATGTCGCGAAGGTATCGCTGCGTGTGCCTGGTGGTCTCGGCCGCATCACCAAGGTGTCCGCCGCTGGGGTTGCTCAAGGCAGCACATTTAACCTCACGGCCAACACGCCCGTCACCGTAACATTGGCTTTCGCAGTGCCCGCCAATGCCGTCGAGTCGCAGGGCGGGGTTGTGCAGGTGCTGGTGGGTGGGCGCAACACGCCTGAGTCGCTCAAAGTGTTTGTCAAGCTGACTGGCGCTGCTGATGCCGACGCAAACGCTGGGCAGAGCAAGCAACCAGAAAACAAAGCCGGTCGTCAGGGCAACGGCCGCGGCCAAGGCAATGGCAAGAACAAAAGCAAGTAAGCGTGCGGTTTCCGGTTAGGGTCCCAACATAATGAGCGGCGGACAACTGTCCGCCGCTTGTGCTGTATGACGATGCGCTTATTCCAGCGTCACGAGGGCGTAATCAAGCATAAAGAAGGGCGGCAGGCTGAAAGCGCCCGGCTTGAGATTCGTGATTTGGATGGTGTTTTGGCCGGCACGCAGCAGGCCTGGGTCAAATGGAAAGGCTGCGCTGTCCCACGTTCCTGTTTCGAGCGGCAGGTCATCGTTGGGCAGCGGATTCGGGCCGTTGAAGATCTCGACGTCGTTTACGGTGATCAGGATCGGCGTTTTGGGCCCATCCTCCGAGTCCATGCCCTCGATCACCAGCCGGGTGGCGCCGGTTGGCCGTTCGTCCAGAACGAAGGCCGCTTGCATAGAGCTGTACTGAGTGTTGGTGCCGTAAATCCAGGTCGCGGAACGACCGCCGTAGCCGCGTGCTGATCGATACCCACCGCGCCAGGTATCGTCGTCTAAGCGTACGGTTGTGCCATCGGCGCGCACCGACACCGGTGCCGACGTTGGTGCGATTGGTTGTGGCGGCGCGGCACGAGACGGTTGTGGCGCTAGCGGTGCCGAATCCGTTTGTGCGGGCGGCACAGCACTTCCCGCATTAGCCGGGTTAACGGGCACAAATGTTGGTGTCGGCAAGGACGCCGCCGTGGCTGAGGCTGTGCTAGTGTTCCGCGATGGTGTTGCGACCGTCGTCGCGGCAGCTGGTTGGCTGGGCTCAACCAGCGCGGCCTGTGGAACTGGTTGTGATGCGTCTCGTTCCCGCAGCAGCCAGAAAATAATTATTCCCATGCCGACGGCTAGCATAAGCAGAAAGATAATCAGGCCGAGCTGAAACCGGTTGTTGACGTTGCGCTCCATGACGCTTCCTCCACGCACACGTCAGCACTGCGAGTCCCAAGAACAGCGGCAGCCGACGACCGCAAAAAGTGCGGCAAGATATGGGCCAAGCGCGGAGCGCTGCATATCAGGCGCACAATCCAGTAGCTACGTGGCAGCGGGTTGGAGGGGGAGGCTAGGCCTGGGCAACCGGTGAGGAAAATTCTGCGTCTGCAGTTTCACTGGTTTCCCAGCGATCTGCCCAAGCTTGGAGCACGTCGAGTACTTGCTGGAGATCGCGGCCTTTTTCCGTCAAGCTGTAGGTAATCTTCACGGGAATGCTTGGATCGACCTGCCGTTCGACGATGCCATGCCGTTCAAGCTCTTTGAGCCGCTCCGACAGAACCCGATCACTCAGCTTGCTAACCGTTTTGGCAATTTTGCTAAAGGTCGTCGGACCATTGCCCAGCACACGTAAAATCAGCCCAGTCCAACGCTTGCCTAACACTTCTACTGCCCGCTCATATTTGGGACACACATGATACAAATCTTCAGTCATATCGCTACCTGCACTTTTTATGTTTATACTAACACAAAGTAAGGAGCTTGTAAAGTCTGTAGCTGACTTTGTAGACTTTAGGCGCAGCTGAAGAGCTAGGGCACGCTTCACGGGGGGTAACCACAACCACTACAAACACGCACATCGTCACCGTCGAAAAGTGTGTCAGATGCTGGGTGGCTAGGCTAAAATCGTGAGGGAGGACTGCTAATCGTTAAGCACCAGGGGAACATAGACGGCTGGGCCGATGGTTGGGGCAGGTGTCATGGGCGTAGGTGCGGTATTTGGCGGCGGTGCTTGGACTGTTTCTGCGACTGCTGCGGCCGCATTGATCCGGCCACAGGTCCATTCGCTGCCGGTGCCGGCAATAGGATCGGCCGTTGTGCAGATGCGTTCGCGAATCTGGGCATTTGAAAGCCCCTGCGACGACAACAGGCCAGCCAAACCGGCTACATGCGGTGCTGCCATTGAGGTGCCGCTAACAGTGGCGTACCCATCGGCAAGCCATGTTGAAACGATGGAGGCGCCCGGCGCTGCCACCTCCACCCAGGCTCCGTAATTGGAAAACCTGGCACGCGTATCGGCGCTGGTAGTTGCCGCAACGGCAAAGCAGTTGTTGTACGGGGCGGGGTAGGCCGTCGTTATGCTGGTTGTTCCGTCGTTGCCCGCGGCACACGCCAGAAAAGCGCCTTTGTCCCAAGCGTAGTCTACGGCCATTTCCAACAAGACCGACCCGCCTCCGCCCAGACTCAGGTTGATCACCTGGGCCCCTTGATCCGCGGCGAAGACAATGCCCTCCGCTACGTCGGAGAGCGTCCCACTGCCTGCGTCATCCAAGACTCGGATGGGCATGATGCGACAAGCAGGGCACGTCCCGGCGCCACCCGTCCCGTTATTGGTTTCGGCGGCGGCACTACCGGCTACATGCGTTCCATGGCCATTGCCATCTTCAGGCGCGGCATCACCATCCACAAAGTCATAGCCCCGTACCAGCTTGGCATCCAGATCAGGATGGCTGCTCTGAATCCCGCTATCAATAATTGCGATCTTGATGTTCGCAGCGCCTTGCGTCGTGTCCCACGCACGGTACGCTTGAATTGTGCTCCAAGCCCATTGACTAGACACATACGGGTCATTCGGCGTCGTAGTTGTGGTGTACACGAGGTTTGGTTCAACATGACGCACCCCGGGCTGCTGGCGTAGCGTGCTCATGAGGGAATGTGCCGCGGCTTGATCTGGCTGGCGGGCAAGGTGGGGAAAGAATGCAACTTCGCCGTTCAACGCTGGAATATGTTCAACGAGCTCGCCGCCGTGCGCCTTTGCCAGGGCTTGCCGGTTTGCCGGTGGTGTTTCCGGCTTAAAGATCAGGATCATCTCTCCAAGCACTGCCTCCGGCTGTTTTTCCAGCGTCTGTGCAACAGGCGGCTTGAATGCGGATGCCGTGTAGGTAACACTCAGCATTGCCAGGAGGCAGAGCATGTGGAGTAAAACCGTTCGTTGTTTCACAACATCCTCGTAATCATAAGCCTGAAACCACGTTCTGATGCTTAATCATGGTAGAAGCCAAACAGCGCAACGACCAGAGGCTATTTGTCATGCTGCTTTGCACCAGAAGGACTACCCGCTGCAGGGGCGGATCGAGACATTGGTTCTTACAATAAATCGTGCGGCACGAAGCTTGCATTGTTGGCGATGCAATTTGTAAGAATCGGAGGAGGGTGTGATGAATTTCGACGAAATACTCGATCAACTTGCGCAGGTACCATCGCGGCAGTACAGCTATGTGTTATTGGCTGCCGTTATCGGGCCGCTCACGCTCCGCCTTTTCGGCCTGAAGACGCTGTCGCAACTTGTTCGCCCCCTTGCGCTGCTTGTGTTTCTGGGAGGTATGTACGCCAAGCAGCAGGCGGGTCGCTCGACGGGGTTGGACGAGACCTCACGCTAGCCGGTGAGCTTGGGCATGACATGTCGTGGTTTTGCTGGTGGGCAGAACCGGATATAATGACAAAGAGGCATGGCCGCCGCGTGCGGTCAACATACGGTCTTGCGACCACAGGGGAGATGCTATGGCCCGGATCGGCATTCTGGTCGTCGCTTATAACGCGGAAGCAACGCTGCGCAGTGTGTTGCAGCGCATTCCGCCGGACATAATGGCCAAGGTCGAGGAAATTTTTGTTTTTGACGATGCCAGCGGCGATCAAACATTTCAGGTCGGCGTCGAGTATCAGCAGCGGATGGCCGAGGATAAGCTGCGTATCTTCCGTAATCCCGTCAATTTGATGTATGGCGGCAACCAGCGGCGGGGATACCAGTACGCGATTGAACGCGGTCTGGACATCGTGGTGCTGCTGCACGGCGATGGTCAATACGCGCCGGAAGTGATGCAGGAGCTGCTCACACCGCTGGAGACCGGGCAGGCCGACATGGTAATGGGCTCGCGCATGATGATTCCGGGAGCGGCGCTCCGAGGCAACATGCCGCTGTACAAATATCTGGGCAACAAAGTCTTGACCTGGTTGGAAAACACGCTGGCCGGTACCCGCTTGAGTGAATTCCACTCGGGCTACCGAGCCTATTCGGTCCACGCGCTCCGCTCAATTCCGCTGGAACAGCTGACAACCAACTGGCACTTTGACACCCAAATCATTCTCGAGTTCTTGAAGCGGGGGTATCGGATCAGGGAAGTACCGATTCCAACGTACTATGGCGATGAAATCTGCCACGTCAACGGCATTCCGTACGCCCTCAACTGTATTCGTGAAACGTTCGCGTTTGCCCTGTTGCATCGCTGGAGAACCCATGCTGCATTACCGCTTGCATCGCGACCCAAAAAGTAGTCATCAACAAATTACCGCGTTGGTCCGCCGCCTGGGCCGCAGTCCCATCTTGGATGTGGGGGCGGCTCAGGGCTTTTTAGGGCAACTGCTCCAGGGGAGTCACCTGGACATTGACGCCGTCGAGCCGAACGCCTACTGGGCTGAGCAGGCGCGGCCAGTTTACCGGCAGGTGTATGCGGCCAGCATCGAGGATGCTGAGCTGCCGAGCAAGACCTATCGCGTGATCGTGTGTGCCGATGTGCTGGAACACACGGTCGATCCGGTATCCGTGGTGCAGCAGCTGCGCCGGGTGGCAACCGACGACGCCCTGTTTGTGATATCATTGCCCAACGTAGCTCATCTGGCCGTCCGCCTGCTGCTGCTGGTTGGTCGCTTTCCGCAAATGGAGCGCGGCATCTTGGATCGCACGCATCTGCACTTTTATACACTTGACACGGCCCGCCAAATGTTGCGCAATGCCGGCCTGGAGGTTGTGCGGCAACGACCGACCGGCGTGCCGCTGGATGAGCTGTGGCCGGCCGGTGAAGGTAGTTTATCGTATAACATATTGATGCGGCTGCAGCACCTAGCTTTGCTGATCGCCCCCCGACTTTTTGGTTTCCAATGGATTCTGCTGGCGCGGCAGGCCCATTGATTGCTCGCTGGTTTGCTAAGCTCTGGTATGGTTACGAGCCTTGCCCTGCATACAGGTGCTACGAGCATCATGCACATAACCTGATGAGTGAAAAATTGGCGATGTGCGGCCAGCAGGTAGGTGCGCGTGGTCGATCGAATGAATCCAAGCTGTGAGACCTGCGCATCCTGCACGTCGAGGCGTGGGAGCTGATTAATGTTGCAGGCCCGCAGCCGCACCAGGAAGGCCGCCTCGAACGCCGGCAACATGGTCTTAAACTCATCGGGCCTGAGGCTGGTGAGCACCGGCAGATGTGTCGCATTCTGCGGAATGTTGTGATTGCGGAGGCTGATTATTTCCTTTCTGAACGGTATTACATTAGCCTATCATTAATCACGTAACGCCGAATGTATAACTCATGTGTATAATTGCTTCCACGATTTGGATCCCTTCAGTTGGTCGGCGTCGACTGATACGGCCAGTACCAGGCGGGTCCTTGATAACCCAATAGTGCCATAGATACCTTATGCCACCCGAAAATAACACGTCAGCTAGACTGCGATACGACTTTCTACTCACCGGTCATGATTGGGCCTACCTGCTCAGTCTCCTGATCCCGTTCGTTGTGTACGACCTGGCGCTCAAGAGCCTGCTTATCTTTTCGCGGCCGATGGATCCGGAGATCGGCGAAGCACTTGGGCTGATGCAGATCCGCATGTCGGCGCCCAAGCCTACCGGCGTTGGAGAAGGTCTTGCGCTGATGCAATCCGACCTTTTTTTCAATCTGGGCTACGTCTTGCTCTGGATTGGATTGTTTGCGGCGGTGAGGAAGGGCGTATTCCGCTGGATCATCCTTGGCCTTTTCCACCTGGTAACAATATGTATTCTTTTAATCACCACGATCGCATATCAGTATTTCAAGTCTACCGGCTCGACGCTAGACTCCGAGACGCTCATGCTGGGGCTCACGACCTTCGACGAGCTGGGCAGCCTGATAGCCAGCGAGGTGAACGCAGGTGTACTGGCGCTCGTCGTGGCAATGGTCGTCTACTCGCTGCTCGGACCTTCACTGGCGGCGTCCTTGGTGCGCCGGTGGCGCAGCCCGAATGCCAATTATTCCAAGGACGTCGGCCGTTGGCCGCGGTCCCTGCAGGTATCCGCGCTGGGGCTGGCCGCGGTCGCCTGCTTCTGGCTATCCCTGCAGCCCCATGTCGGCACGCCAGGTGTGAGTAAGTCCTTCGCACGAGACGCTTTCGTTAACGTGATGCTGACCAGTGTCGAGGTGGCGCAGGGCGAGGAGCTATCACAGGGCGTTACCGATCTGCGGGTCGAGCCGATCCCGTCCGCGGCACGCTTCGTATCCACGCCCTCGACCAAGCGCCGGAACGTTGTATTGATTTTTCTCGAGTCAACCCGCGCTGCGGCTACCACTCCCTATAACAAGGCGCTGCCAACAACGCCCTTCCTCGACGAATTAGCAAAGCGCAGCCTGCTGGTTGCAAACGCGTATGCAATAGTCCCGCATACCAACAACGCCCTGACCGCGATCAACTGTGGCATCTATCCGCCGCTTCAGGCGTCACGGATCAGGGTGCTGGCGATACCCGAGACGCTTCCTGACATCTGCTTACCGCACCTACTGAAGGAGCAGGGATACCGCACGGCGTACTTTATGTCCCAGCTGAAGGATTTTGAAAACAGCCAGCAGATCGTACAAAACCTTGGCTACGAGGACTTTCATTCATTAGAGGACATGAATACTGCGGGATTCGAGCCGACGAACTACTTTGGCGTTGAGGACGAGGTTATGTTGGAGCCGAGCCGCGCCTGGCTTGAGCAGCGCCGGGATGAGCCCTTTCTAGCCGCTTACCTGACGTCGGCGCCGCATCACGACTACCTCGCTCCCCAGAAGCGCTATGGTCGCATGGCCTTTACCGACAACGATGAGATCAACCGCTACCTCAACAGTGTCCGCAACCAGGACTTCTTCCTCAAGCATCTCTTCGACCAATACCGGCAGCTCGGTCTGTACGAGGATACGATCTTTATTCTCCTGGGCGACCATGGGCAGGCCTTCGGCGAGCACGGCCGAAGCGTGCATGGCGACGCGATCTACGAGGAAGGCGTGCGGATACCGCTGCTGATTCACGACCCGCAGCGCTTTAAGGCGGGCGCCCGCCTTGAAGGCCCAGTAGATCAGTTAGACATCCTCCCGACCGTCGCCGACCTTTTAGGCTACAAGATCGAAGGTGGCCGGTATGGCAGAAGCTCACTCCTTCAGCCATTACCCAAGAACCGCACCTTGATGTTCAGTTGCTCGAGCGATCAGGGGTGTATGGCCAGCCTCAAAGGGAACGAAAAGTACATCTACCACTTCGACGACCGACCCGATGAGCTGTTCGACCTCGCGTCCGACCCGGCAGAACAGATCAATCTTGCGCCGGAGCGATCGCTTGACGAGATGAAGCGGCGGCGCTCCGAGCTTGTCGACTGGCGCGCGAAGGTGCACTCGATGTATGACGAGGTACCAGGGGAGTAGCCGATCCGCACAGCGCGAGGCGCTCCTGAGGCATGCACGGACGTGTTATCGTCCGTGCTCGGCACTGCTTGGCGCCGGTCTTACACTCGCCACGCTCACGGGCTGCGCTGCGGCATATGGTTGGGGAGTGCTGCGGCGGCCTCGACGCAGCGGCCGCTAGGCGACATAAAAATGCCCCTCGTCACTTGGCGAGGGGCATTCTCGTGTATGCGTAGTTGCTAGTGCATCTTCAACAGTGTTTTGCGGTTTTGCCGCGTGGTTTATGGCTTTAGGGAGGGGAATGCTCGGGGGACACCCCCGAACCCCCGGCCTGTCGGTACACTAAGATGCCGCCGCGGGCGTCACTGTTCGTCCAGGCGTCATCGACACCACAAACTCGCCCGAGCGGCCGATCGCGACGTGCTCCGGTCCACAGCCGGGCGGGAGCAGCTTAGCCTCTTGGACGGCGCGCTCCAAGGCGCGCTTGTTATCAAAGCCTAGCTTGTCCAAGATCGGGTTAGCCACTGATCGGGCGTGCTTCAGCGGCGTGTACATTTTGGTCCGCATGAGCGCCTCCTTCATCTCCGACTCATTCGGAATCAGGTAGAGCGCCGGCATATTGAAACCGCTCAGCACCTTGAAGATCATGTCGAGCGTTTCTTCGGGCTGGTACTTTTTGTAGATGTCGACTAGCTGCAAGAACATCGCGTGGTGCGCGATCTCATCCTTGGCCACAATGTTAAAGGCGGCCGCGGCGCCGTACTGCTTGCCGCGCTTGCGCTCTTCCTCGGTCGGATTTTCAGGCAAGCCGTAGTCGGCCCGGATGCGCTTGCGTAGCTCGTCGTAGTTAAAGAATGTCGCCCGCTCCTGCACCATCGCGTAGACGGCTACGCCGAGAGGCGTGTCGAAGCCGGGGTGGTTCTCGCCCATGGTCCAGCGGTGAACCCCTACTTTGTCGCGGTATTCACGGATCTGGTCTTCCGTGCGCACACCCGAGTGGAGCAGCACAAGGTGCCAGGCTTCGGCGTGCTTCGCCTCTTCCATGCCCCATACGATCGAGATGTTACGCCGCTCACGGTCCCCCCGCACGATGTTGATCGCGTTCTCGACATAGTCGCCGACGTAGTCCTCGATGCCGAGAAAGCTTTCGATCAACGTGACGGTATCGGGCGATAACAGGTGGCCGCGCTCCTTCATCTCGTCAAGCGGAAGATCATCCCAGGGAAACCAGTTACGAACCTTAACCGCTTTGCGGAAGTAGTTGATATAGGCCGCCCGTACTTCTTCTTGGATGGCCCGCGTCCGTGCTTCACGTGTCCACGGCCCGGCAATAAAGTTTGGATGCCCAAAGGATGAGGCGCTTGGTTCTGCTACAGTCATGGTTGCTCCAGTATCGCTTGCGCGCCGTCACCATCCGAAACGTTGGGCGCCGCGCAGGTTATAATCTTGAGGCGATCTCCCGTTTCGGGACACGTTTACCGCCGCTATAGTATGGTACGTAAATTGCATCACCATCGGATCACTAGATAGTACAAATTGCCTATACTTGCGCAGATTTGTCAAAAATACGTTAGAATACAGCTGAAACGTAGTGGAGCATATGTCCGAACACAATCCCGATTTTGAGCCTATTCCGGATCTCGATGACGAGATGTTGTTGCATTTAATCAGTAGCCACGATGAATCGGCGCTATCGTCCTTGTACGAGCGCTACGCGCGGCTATTGTACAGCATCGCCCTGCGCATCACCGACGACCGGAACGCGGCGGAAGAAGTGCTGCAGGATGTGTTTCACTCGGTCTGGCTGCGCGCGACGACCTTTCGTCCCACGGCTGGCTCGGTCTCGACCTGGCTGTCGGGCATTGCCCGCAACCGCGCGATTGACGAAGTGCGCACGCGCTGGCATCGAGCGCGCGAATGGGAAACGCCGTTGGAGCATCTGCCCGATTTAAGCGGCGCGGTCGAGCGTGGCCTTGAGCAGTTTGCGGTGCTGCGCGCGGACATCAGGAACGCACTCGGTAACCTGCCGTTATTGCAACGGCAAGCGATCGAGCTGGCCTACTTCGGCGGCCTATCCTCCACCGAAATTGCCGCCCATCTGGACGAGCCGGTCGGCACGATCAAGGGCCGGATTCGCCTCGGGATGGAAAAGCTGCGGCACGCATTGTCATCGCTGATCGAGGAAGACAGCAGCGCACTTAACTACTAGGTAGCTCTTGCACCTAGGCCGCAAAACGGGGAGCATCGGCGACCTGCCGGAGTATTTTTGTACTTATGGCGTAACTGCTTACCTCCAAGGAACGTTATCACGACGATGTGATCAACGGCAGGCACTGGTCATTCGTTTCGGTTCGTGACCTGTTAGAAGTTGTTGAGGCAAACAGTGCATCAGTTACGTTCTGTTGTGAACCGTATCACCAGTGGCCGTCGCTCGCGCTTTTGGCTTGTCGCTGTCTCCTGCGGCGTGAGTATCTTAACTGGTTGGAGCCTGGTGGGTCCCCGTGGGCAGCGTGCGGACATGCCGCACAATACTGTTAAGGAGCAGGACGTCGTTGTTGCTCAGGGCAATGACGCGGGCGGAGTGCTCGATTTTTTTGACTTGCCAGCCAATGGCGTGCTTGATTTTTTGGCATCGGCTCAAACACCTCCGAAGCAGCTGACCAGTCGCAAGTGCAACGGGCCGCGAATGAGGAGCTGAGCCCGTCTGGTCCAGCGGCTCAAGGATTTGAGTTCATTTCACCGGAGCCAACCGGAGTCAACCCCTCGCCTGCGTCTGCTCGGGCGGCTGCGGCGAGGGCAACAGCCACCAGCACCCCAAGCCGCACCCTGACCAATCCTGCTCGTCCCTCGAGTGTGGTAGTTCAGCAACCAGCCCCAACTGCCACCAGCGGCCCTGCTGCAGTTGCCGCACCATCCAGGCCGGCAGCGGCGACGCCGCCTCAGGCCGGGCAAGCACCAGCCGTGCCAGCTGCACCGGATAATGGTCAACGGGCACCGGCAGCGCCACAGCCACCCGCCGGAAACGCTGCCCAACCTGCGGCACCAAGCAAGCCAGGCGGGCGGTCGCCAGGCCAGACCAATCCAACCGCTGTGCCACCGCCAGCCACAAGTGCGCCGCAGCCACAACCGCCAACAGCCAAGCCTGAGGTCCCAGCAGCGCCTCAACCAACGGCTGCGCCCGCACCAGTAGCGGCACCGTCGGCGAGACCCGAGCCGCCCGCGAAGCCTGCGCCAGCACCACCTGCGCCAGCACCACCTGCGCCGGCCAAACCCGAGCCGGCCAAACCCGAGCCGGCCAAACCCGAGCCGGCCAAAC